>CAZVIS010000244.1:0-5274 GCA_964627355.1 uncultured Rhodobacterales bacterium | reverse complement strand
GAGCAACCCGCGAGGCGCCATTCGAAGCCTGCGTCGAGGAAGATCTGGGCGAGGCCTTCTTCTTCCGCCTGCGCCCGTACGAGGCCCGATCCGGGGACGACCATGGCGCGTTTCACCGCGATCTTCTTGCCCTTCAGGATCGCGGCCGCCGCCCGCAGATCCTCGATCCGGCCGTTGGTGCAAGAGCCGATGAAGACGGTGTCGATGGAAATTTCGGACAGCTTCTGGCCCGGCTTCAGCCCCATGTAGTCGAGCGAGCGCTGGACGGCCTCGACCTTGCCGCCGGTGAAGTCTGACGGCGAGGGGACGACCCCGGTGATCGGCAGCACATCCTCGGGGGAGGTGCCCCAGGTGACGACGGGGGCGATGTCCTCTCCCTTGATCGTCACGACCTTGTCGAAATGCGCGCCTTCGTCGGTGAAGAGGGTCTTCCACCAGGCAAGCGCGGCCTCCCACTTCGCGCCTTTCGGGGCGTGGGGGCGGCCCATGCAGTAGGCGAAGGTCTTTTCATCGGGGGCAATCAGACCGGCCCGCGCGCCGCCCTCGATCGCCATGTTGCAGACGGTCATGCGGCCTTCCATCGAGAGTTCCCGGATCGCCTGCCCGCAGTATTCGATGACATGGCCGGTGCCGCCTGCCGTGCCGGTGTGGCCGATGACCGAAAGGGTGATGTCCTTGGCGGTGACCCCGGGGCGGAGGCTTCCGGTGATCTCGACCTTCATGTTCTTGGCCTTGCGCTGGATCAGCGTTTGCGTGGCCAGAACGTGTTCCACTTCGGAGGTCCCGATCCCGTGGGCGAGGGCCCCGAAGGCGCCATGCGTCGCGGTATGGCTGTCGCCGCAGACGACGGTCATGCCGGGCAGGGTCCAGCCTTGCTCGGGGCCGACGATGTGGACGATGCCTTGGCGGACATCCGAGACCGGATAGTAGTTGATCCCGAAGTCCTTGGCGTTCTGGTCGAGCGCCTGCACCTGAATCCGGCTGTCCTCGGTCATCGTCGCGGCATTGGCGCGGTCGAGGGTCGTCGGCACGTTGTGGTCCGGCACGGCGATGGTTTTCTCGGGGGCACGCACCTTGCGCCTCGTCATGCGCAGCCCCTCGAAGGCCTGCGGGCTGGTGACCTCATGCACCAGATGGCGGTCGATATACAGAAGGCAGGTCCCGTCGTCGGCCTGATGCACAACATGGGCGTCCCAGATCTTGTCATAGAGCGTTTTCGGAGCGGTCATGGCTCGGTCCCGTATGGAATGGCTGTGATGGGCAGGCGGGGGGTGGACTAGCGCAGTCGCGCCAGCACGCCCCGGTCCGCACGGGCAAAGCGCCACGGCAGGCGCGCGCGGTCGGCAATGTCAAAGAAACGGATCATGCGGACGGCCTTACGCGGAAAGTGCCTGCGTGGCAAGGTCGGGGACGCGGGAAGGGGGCGGGATGGACTGGTTCAGGGCGTTGACGGGGTTGCCCTCGGATGATCCCGTGGCGGTGCGGGCAGGGATCGGGGTCGATGGGGAATGGCTGATCCTTCCGGATGGGCGGCGGCTGCGGGCGGGGCGGCTGACGCTGCCTGCACTAGGCGAGATCCCGGTGCCGCCGCTGGGGCGGGTGCGGTTCCGCGAGGTGGTGGCAGATGTGCGCGACCTGCACGCCGATCCGGCGAACGCGGGGGCGGTGTTTCTGGTGGCCTCGCAGTTCAACCTGCTGGAAATGGTGGGGCCGGAGGTGCTGCCCGAGGACGGCATCGCCCGCTATGCCCATGACCGCACGCAGGGGCCCGTCTGCGCCATGGCCTGCGCGGCGGGGACGATCTGGCGGAACTATCTGGTGCCGCTGGAGGGACTGCGCGGACAGAATGCGTGGTATCAGATTGACACGATGGCCGACATGGGGCGGGCGCTTGGCCCGGGCCTGTGGGACATGAAGAACGGCTATCTGCTGCCCCACCCGGGGGCGCTGGAGCGGATTGCGCAGGCGATCCGGGGGCGCGAGGCGGCGTTGCGCGACCTGTTGCGCGTAGGGGTGCAGGCGGACACCGAGGTGACCTTGCCGGGGGCGGGGCATGTGGTGACGCAGGTCTATGCCTCGGCCCTGCCGGTGGCCTATGGCGAGGGTCCGGCCTCGGCTTGGGAGCCCTTTGCGAGGCTGGTGCTTGAGGCGGCCTACGAGGCGACGTTCCGGCTGGCGGCGCCGGTCGGGCGGGTGTTCCTGACGCGGCTTGGCGGCGGCGCCTTCGGCAATGCGGCGGCGTGGATCACCGATGCGATTCTCGCTGCGGCGCGGCGCTGCCCGGCGGATCTCGAGGTTGTCATGGTGAGTTACGGTGCGCCGGATCCGGCGAACCGGGCGCTGATCGAGGCTCTGTCCTGATCCGCTCGAACATGCGTGCTGCCGCGCTACCTTCAGGCGCAGCGAGGTGACGGGATGAAATGGTTGGGTCTGATTCTGGGGGCGGTGATGGCGACTGCGGCGGGGGCGGAGACGCACAAGGGCTATGAGATGCCGCCCTATGCGGTCGAGGCGACCGACGGTGCGCGCGAGGTGCGGGCCTATGGGGCGCATCTGGTGGCGGAAGTGACGGTGGAGGGGGATCGGTCTACCGCCGTGGGGCGGGGATTCCGGGTGCTTGCGGGGTATATCTTTGGCGGGAATGCCGGGGGTGGGAAGATCGCGATGACGGTGCCGGTGGCGCAGACGCCGGTGGGGGCGGGGACCTGGACGGTGCGCTTCATGATGCCCGCCGCCTGGACGCGCGCGACGCTGCCCGCGCCGAAGGATGCGCGGATCCGCTTTGTCGAGGTCGCGCCGGAGCGGCAGGTGGTCGAGCGGTTCTCGGGGTTGCCGCAGACCGCCGACATGGAGGAGCGGGCAGCTGCCCTGCGGGTCTGGGCGGAGGCGCGGGGGCTGCGGGTGGTGGCGGGGCCGCACTACTACTTCTACGACGCGCCGATGACGCTGCCCTGGCGGCGGCGGAACGAGGTGGCCTTCACGGTGGCGCCTTGACGCGACGTATCAAGGGGTGGCGTTGAGGTTCCGGGGCCGGGATGATAGGTTTGTGCCAGATGCCCCGCGCCGGGGCCTGTCGCGGCGCGTTTTCGGAGGATGATGTCCTGTCCCATTCAGACCCGGCGACCGGCCTTCCGGTCGGCCCCAGGGCGCCCCGCGTGGCCGCGTCCGTGAACACCGATTTCACCGCCGATCAGGTTCTGGCCGCCGTGCTGGCCTCGCTTGACGATGACAAGGCCGAGGAGGTCGTGCAGATCGACCTGCGCGGGCGGTCGGATGTGGCGGATTACATGGTCATCGCCTCAGGCCGCTCCTCGCGGCAGGTGGCGTCGATTTCCGAGAAGCTGACGGACCGGATGAAGATGGAGTTCGGGATCCTGTCGAAGGTTGAAGGGAAAGAGACCGGCGACTGGGTGTTGATCGACACGGGCGACGTGATCGTCCACGTCTTCCGCCCCGAGGTGCGCGAGTTCTACCAACTTGAGAAGATGTGGCTGCCTTCGGACGCCTTGCGCCCGGTTGCCAAGGTCTGAATGCGTCTGCACCTCTGCGCCGTCGGTCGCCTGCGGGCGGGGCCGGAGCGGGCGCTGGTCGATGATTACATGCAGCGCTTCGACCGGACGGGGCGGCCTTTGGGGCTTGGCCCCCTGACCGAGCATGAGGTCGAGGACAAGCGTGGCGGGGGCATGGCGGCCGAGGCCGCGCTGCTGGAGCGGGCGGTGCCTGCGGGGGCGGTGCTGGCGGTGCTGGACGAGCGGGGGCGGACGCTCGACAGCCCCGGGTTCGCACGCCTGATCGCCGGGTGGCGCGATGCGGGGCGGCAGGACGCGGCCTTTGTGATCGGCGGGGCGGACGGTGTGGCGCCGGAGTTGCGGGCGCGGGCCGAGGTGGCGGTCAGTTTCGGCGCGATGGTCTGGCCGCATATGCTGGTGCGGGTGATGCTGGCGGAACAGCTGTACCGCGCCGCGACGATTCTGGCGGGGTCGCCTTACCATCGGGTGTAGGGGGGGCCAGCCCCCCGCCCGCGTTCCGCGTGCGCCCCCCGGGATATTTGAGCCAATGTGAAAGGGGCAAGGGGTGCGTTGCCCCTTGGCCTTCGCGGGCGTAGAGAGGCAGCGAAGCGGCTGGAGGCAGGCGGATGGGCGTTCCGAAACCGGTGGTTCTGTGCATCCTCGACGGCTGGGGGCTGTCGCCGGACACGGAGGCGAATGCGCCCGTGCTGGCCGAGACGCCGAACTTCGACCGGCTGATGGCGACCTGTCCCCATGCAACGCTGGTGACGCATGGTCCGGATGTAGGGCTGCCCTCGGGGCAGATGGGCAATTCCGAGGTCGGGCATACGAACATCGGCGCGGGGCGCGTGGTGGCGATGGATCTGGGGGCGATCGATCTGGCCATCGAGACGGGGGAGTTCCGGAAGAACGCGGCGCTTGGGGCGTTTGCGGACGCGGTGAGGGCCTCGGGCGGCGCGGCGCACCTGATGGGGGTGGTGTCGGATGGCGGGGTGCATGGGCATATCCGCCATCTGATCGAGGCGGCGCGGGCGGTGACGGCGGCGGGCGTGCCGGTCTGGATCCATGCGATCACCGACGGGCGGGACGTGGCGCCAGGATCCTCGGCAGGGTTCGTGGCGGGGCTGGAGGCGGCGCTGCCGGTGGGGGCGCGGATCGCCACGGTTTCGGGTCGCTATTGGGCGATGGACCGGGACAATCGGTGGGAGCGGGTGGGGCTGGCCTTTGCCGCGATGGTGCGGGGGGAGGGGCCTCGGGCCATGACCGCCGGGGCGGCGGTGGAGGAGGGGACGGCGCGGGGCGAGACGGACGAGTTTCTGGCGCCGACGGTGGTGGGTCGCTATGCGGGGGCGCGGGACGGGGACGGCGTCTTCTGCCTCAACTTCCGCGCGGACCGGGCGCGGGAGATCCTGTCGGCGCTTGGAGCTCCGGACTTCGCGGCCTTTCCGACCGGCGAGCGCCCGAACTGGGCGGCGATGCTGGGGATGGTGGACTATTCGACCTCCCATGACCGCTTCATGACCGCCGCCTACCCCAAGCGCGACATTCACCACACGCTTGGTGAATGGGTGGCATCGAGGGGTCTGCGGCAGTTCCGGCTGGCGGAGACCGAGAAGTACCCGCACGTCACCTTCTTCCTCAACGGCGGGCGCGAGGCGGCATTCGCGGGCGAGGAGCGCTACATGGCGCAAAGCCCCAAGGTCGCCACCTATGATCTGAAGCCCGAGATGAGTGCGGCGGAAGTGGGCGAGCGGCTGGTCTGGGC
>CAZVIS010000243.1:0-5296 GCA_964627355.1 uncultured Rhodobacterales bacterium | reverse complement strand
GTGCCGTTGGTGCGTTGGCCGATATCCGGCACGCGGGCCAGCAGTTCGGCACATTCAGCCAGCGCGCGCTGGTCGTTCCACAGCATCGCGGGCCGGATCGGGCGCAACGCTTCGTCGAGGATCAGCGCCGAGAGCATCTGCCCCGACAGCCCGATCCCCCGCACCGCTGCCATTTCCCTCGGCGCCTCGGCCGCCAGCCGGTCAAGACAGGCCACAACCCCGCGCACCCAGTCCTCGGGATCCTGCTCGCTCCACCCCACATGGGGGCGGCTGACGAGGACGGTTTCGGCGGCGCTCGCCACCACGCGGGCGAGGTCTTCGATCAGCACCGCCTTGATGCCGGTCGTGCCAAGGTCCACGCCGATATGCATTCACGCGGTCTCCAGAAGGGCACGGGCTGAGGCCTCATCCGTCACGAAGGTATCGATCACGCCCCGCCGCAAGATCGCCCGGTTGACCGCCACCTTGTGCGCCCCCCCGGCGGCAAGGATCACGTTCGGGATCCCCGCCAGATCATCCAGCCCGATCCCGATGATCCGCTCGTTGATCGGATGGTCCAGGGGCTGGCCTTCGGCGTCGATCACCGTGCCCAGAACGTCACCCACCCCACCCGCCGCGATCAGATCCTCCATCGCCACGTCCGAGGGCAGGCCGTCCTGCATCAGCAAGGACCGCTTCGACAGATCCCCCGCCGCCATCGCCATCGCATCGACCGAGCGCAGCTTCTCCAGCACCGCACGAAACACGTCGAGTTGCATGATCGTGTCCCGGCTCTCCCGGCTGCCCGCGTAGAGGGGCGCGGTGAAATAGCTGTGCTGCGCGCCCATGAGATCCGCGAGGCGCGTGGTGATTTCGAACGAGTTCAGGTCCGACCCGCGCGTCAGGCCACCCATCACGCTGATGACCTCCAGATCTGGCCGTTCCATCGCCGCGACAAAGCGGGTCGCGATGTTCAGCGTCCCGCCCCAGGACATCCCGAAAAGGCGCACCTTTGGGTCGGCCAAAGTCTCGGACAGCAGGTTGCCCAAGGCGGCCCCGACCGTCAGCTGGATATCCTTTGCATCCATCGGCGCGGGCGCCACATAGGCCTGCTTCAGCCCGAAGCGCGCGCGCAAGGCAGCCTCCAGTTCCGCACAGGCCGCATAGGCGGTGTTGAAGGTAATCCGCACCAGCCCCCGCTTGTGCGCGTCCGACAGGGCCTTGTTGACCCGCAACCGCGTCGCCCCCAGCTTTTCCGCTACCCTCTCCTGCGTCAGCCCCTCGACGTAGTAGGCCCAGGCCACCTGCGCCAGAAACCGCTCTTCGGTGTCGATCTGGGCCAGTTTCGGCGGTCGCGGCATGGGGCTCCTTACTTCACGGCGCCCATGGTCAGGCCACGCACCAGATGCTTTGACGCCAGAAGCGCGAAGATCAAGACCGGGATCACGATCAGCGTCGATGTGGCCATGATCTTGCCATAGGGCACGTCGTAGCCCTCCATGAACGTCACTGCCATCGCGGGCGCGGTCTTGGCGTTCTTTGGTGCAAGAATGTAGGCGAAGAGAAGCTCGTTCCATGAGAAGATGAACGACAGGATACTGCTGACCGCCACCCCCGGCATTGCCAGCGGAAGGCAGATGCGGCGGAAGATCGTCCACTGGCTCGCCCCTTCCAGCATCGCAGCCTCGTCCAGCTCGCGCGGGATCCCACGGAACTGGTCGGTGCAGATCCAGATCACGATGGGCAGGGTGAAGGTCAGATACATCAGGATCAGGGCAAGGTGCGTGTCGCGGATGCCAAGGTCTCGGCTGATGAGGAAGACGGGGAAGGCGAGAACAACGGGGCTGACGAAACGGTTGGTGATGAACCAGAACCACAGGTCGGTCTTGCCGCGAAACTCGAACCGCGCCAGCGCATAGGCGGCGGGCGTGCCGAGAAGGACGGCAAGGCCCGTGGTGCAGACCGCCACGATGATCGAGTTGATGAGGGCAAGGCCTACCTTGTCTTCGAACAGCACCTCCCAGTAGTTGGCGAGCGTAGGGGTGAACACCCAGGCGGGTGGCGATTGCAAGGCGACAACCTGCGTCTTCAGGCTGGTCGTGACCATCCAGTAGAACGGGAAGATGCAGAAGGCGCAGATTGCAACGAGGAGGATCGCCTCGGTTGCAAGGCTGCGGGTCTGGACGGGGGCGGCCATCAGCGAACACTCCGGAGGCGCCGCATCAGCGAAGAGCGCCCGCAAGGGAGCGATGAGCGGGGCGTCAGAACGGCCATCAGCGGACCTCGCGGTAGAACAGGCGGATGTAGATGCGGGCCAGCACGATGGTCAGCGCAAGCATGATGATCGACTGCGCGGCGGCGAGGCCGATGTCGAACTGCCGGTTGCCCACCCGCTCGATCAGCACGGCGATGAACTCGGTCGCCGACCCCGGCCCGCCGCGCGTCATGGTGAAGGGCATGTCAAAGAGCTTCAGCGTGTCCGCCGTCCGCAGGATCAGGACGGCCACCAGCGAGGGGATCAGGTAAGGCAGTTGCACATGGCGCAGGACGGTCCAGTTAGACCGCGTTTCCAGCGTCGCGGCCTCTTCGATCTCGGGCGGAACGGTGGACAGGCCCGCCAGCAGGACCAACGCGACGAACGGCGTCCACTGCCAGATGTCCCAGAGCACGACGGCAATGAATGCATTTGTAGGGTCGCCGATGAAATTGATTGCATCTACTCCGAACCAGCCCAGCATCTGGTTCACCACACCATACTTCTGGTTGAGCATCACCTGTGCCAGCAGCCCCACCACCGCATAGGTCGTGGCCATCGGCAGAACGAGGCTCAGCCGTGTCAGCGTCTTGAACAGCGTCAGCCCGGGCCGGTGCAGCACCAGCGCGATCACCAGCCCAAGCGCGATCTGGACCGGAACCGCCGTGAAGAACAGCAGCGCCGTCCGCCCCATGGCCTGCCAGAACACCTGATCGGTCAGCACATAGGCATAGTTGTCCAGCCCGACGAACCGTTCCTGCGCGCGCTTGGTCAGATTGAAGTAGTGCAGGCTTTTCCAAAGCGCAAACAGCAGCGGTGCTATGCCCACGATCACCAGGGCAAAGACGGCGGGGCCGAGGAAGGCCACGAGTGTTGTCTTGCGCACGCGAAAGGACATGAGGGTATCCGGGGTTGAGGAAGCCCCGGCCGGTGTGGCCGGGGCCGAGGGCGCGTCGCCGCGCCATCTGGGAGGACTTGGGGCCTTACTGGGCCAGAGGCTTCTTGCCGTCGTAATAGCCGGCCTCGGCCAGCACGGCCTCCATCTTCTCGCCGATGGTCTTGGCGCCCTCGTCCAGGCTGACCTCGCCCAGCATCATCTTCGTGCCCCACTCCTGCACGATCTCGGTGATCGCGGGCCATTCGGCAAAGCGCGGACGGAACTCCGGCACGCCTTCCTGCCAGGACTCGACCAGCGCCGGGATGAACTTGTAGGTCGCCGCCAGCGCAGGATCGGCATAGGCCGATTGACGCGCCGGGACGCCGCCCATCTCGAGGTACTGGCCTGCCTTGGCCTTGGACGTAACCCACTGGATGAAGAGCCAGCCGGCAGCCTTTTCGGCATCATCCGCCTGCGTCGCCACGGCCAGCGAGAAGCCGCCAAGCGCTGGCTTGCGGCCTGCGGGACCGGTCGGCTCGGGTGCAATCGCCACGCAATCGGCGACTGTCGAGGTTTCGGGGCTGACCACGGTCGAATAGAAGGCCGACCATTCGGTGATCATCGCCACGTCGCCCTGGGCAAAGGCGTTCACCGTCTCGGAGTGGTCATAGGCAACAATGCCCTCGGGCATGAACTTCATCAGGTCCTGGCGGAACTGCAGGCCCGCCTGGCTTTCGGGCGAGTTGAGGTTCGACTTGAACTCGGCGTTCAGGAAGCTGCCGCCGAAGGGCCAAAGGAACCGGGCGAAGCTGTCGGCCGACTGCGTCTCGTTCCGCTTGGACTGCAGCGCATAGGCGTACTTGCCGTCCTTTGTCAGCGCCGGGCCATAGGTGTCCATCACCTCTTGCCAGGTCGCCGGCGGCTTGTCGAAACCTGCCGCTTCCAGCATGCACTTGTTGTAGAACAACAGGCCCGAATAGTTGTCGAAGGGCAGCCCGTAGTTCACGTTGTTCCACGACCCGAAGGCGTCGAGCACCAGCGGGAAGAAGTCCGCCATGTCCAGCTCGGGATCAGCAAGATCGGGGTTCGTGGTGAAGGTCTCGGACGGGACGATCCAGCCGTTCTCGGCAAAGTTGCCGATCCAGACGAGGTCGATGAGTGCGATGTCGAGGTCCCCACCGGCCACGAAATCGCGGACCTGCTCGCCCAGGGCATTCTCGTAGGGAACGGTGGTGTAGTTGACCTTGATCCCCGTCGCCGCCTCGAACTCGGGCAGCATCTTGATCGCGGCGTTATAGCCGGGGCGGTCCAGGAACAGGACCTCCAGCTCGGTTCCGGCATAGGGCTTGGCCGCCTCCTCCAGCGACCACGCCCCCGCCTGCCCGGCCACGCCAAAGGTGGCGGCGGCCAGCGCGAAGGCGCTGACTTGCGTCTTCAGTTTCATCGTGTCCTCCCTAGGATCGTTCAGCGTTGCGCGGTTGACTTCCATTTGTAACGCTGCACATATAAATGTATCGAACGCGGCCTGAGTCAACGGGAAAATGCACTGCGGTGAGGGGTGGGAATGGCCGAGGTCAGGCTGACAGGCGTCAACAAGTTCTACGGCGCGGCGCAGGCGCTGCATGAAGTGTCGCTGGACATCGCGGATGGCGAGTTTGCGGTGTTCGTCGGGCCTTCGGGCTGCGGGAAATCCACGCTGCTGCGCACCATTGCGGGGCTCGAGGATGCCTCGGGCGGCACCATTGCCATCGGCGGGCGCGACGTGACCCGGCTGGCGCCGAGCGAGCGGGACGTGGCAATGGTGTTCCAGTCCTACGCCCTCTACCCCCACATGACGGTGCGCGAGAACATGGACTTCGGCATGAAGGTCAACAACTTCCCCGCCGAGGACCGCAAGCGCCGGATCGCCGAGGCCGCGCGGATCCTGCAACTCGAACCCTACCTCGACCGCAAGCCCGCGCATCTGTCGGGCGGGCAGCGGCAGCGCGTGGCCATCGGGCGCGCCATCGTGAAGGAGCCAAAGGTGTTCCTGTTCGACGAGCCGCTCTCGAACCTCGACGCCAAGCTGCGCGTGCAGATGCGGGTGGAGTTGGAGGCGCTGCACCGCGACCTCAAGGCCACGATGATCTACGTCACCCACGACCAGGTCGAGGCGATGACCATGGCCGACAAGATCGTGGTCCTGA
>CAZVIS010000242.1:0-5312 GCA_964627355.1 uncultured Rhodobacterales bacterium | reverse complement strand
CTGCCCCTGCTCGTTCAACTCACGCGCAAGGCTCGCGCGGCGCTTGGCCCAGGCGGCGGGATCGCCGAGCGTGCCAGCGGCCGAGCGTTCCAGGATCAGTTCAGCCGCCGTGTCGTACATCCCCTTGTCCATGCGCCATTGAAAGCGGTCATGTGCCAGTCCGGGGTCGCCCGCCAGCGCCGCCGGGATTGCCGCGATCCTGGCGTTCACGCCATCCTCGCCCGCCATCAGCGCGATGCGGGCCGCCGCCAGCGCCCGCGTCCCCGCATCGACGCGCGGCAGCATCCGCCGAGCCTCGGCCAGCCGCTCGTCCCAAAGCAGGCGGTCCATGCGCGCGGCATGGGACGCCTTCACCGCATTCCCGGCAAGCGCCAGAAACGCCTCCTCCTCGCCCGCGTCAAAGGCCATATCAACCCAGGCCCGCCGCGCCTCGGCCTCGGCGGCCTCGACCTGCCCGGTAGCGTCCAGCGCCCGGATCAGCGCCATTGACCCCACAGGGGTCGCGGGGGCCGCGCCACCGAACCAGGCGATCACCCGGCCCGGCGTACTGGACCGTGCGACCGCCTCTTCGCCCTTCTGGCGCAGAAGGGGCAGGCCCGGCCAGTCGGGGTTGCGCGCGACAAAGCCCTCGTAGTCCGTCAGCGTGCCCTGCCCGGCGCGCAGGCGCATCCACTCGACGATGTCGGTCCCGATGGCCCCCGCCCCGCTGGCCGTGACCGAGGCGGTCGCCCAGTCGCGGTCCGCCGCCTGCGCCAGCGCGGCCCGAAGCGCCGCCGCCTCGTCGGCGCGTGTGGGGGAACCTGCCAAGGCAAGCGCGATGGCGAGAAGGCGGAAGAGGGATGTCATGCCCGCCAGATAGCGCGACCCGTCCGACAAGGGCAACTCACATCCCCGCAAGGCGGCGGCTTGGCAAGCCCGCGCCCCGGCGCTAGGAAGGCGGGCGGCCCGAGATGGGGGGCCAAAACGGGGGACAAGCGATGATCCGGGGTTCGATGCCTGCACTGGTGACGCCGTTCAAGGACGGCGAACTGGACCTCGACACGCTCAAGGACCTTGTCGAGTGGCACATCGCCGAAGGTTCGCACGGGCTGGTGCCTGTCGGAACCACGGGAGAGAGCCCGACGCTGACCCATGAAGAGCATGAGACGGTCATCGAGGTCGTCGTCAAGGCCGCCCGTGGCCGCGTGCCGGTGATCGCAGGTGCCGGCTCTAACAACACAGCCGAAGGGATCCGCCTGATCCGCCACGCCGAGAAGGTGGGGGCGACGGCGGCGCTGGTCGTCACACCCTACTATAACAAGCCGACGCAGGCGGGCCTCATCGCCCACTACACCGCGCTGCACGATTGCTGCACGCTGCCGATCATCATCTACAACATCCCCGGCCGGTCGGTCGTGGACATGTCGCCCGAGACGATGGGCGCGCTGGCCAAGCTTCCCCGTATCGTCGGCGTCAAGGATGCCACCGGCAAGATCGAACGGGTCAGCCAGCAGCGCGCCTCGTGCGGTGCCGACTTCATCCAGCTGTCGGGCGAGGATGCGACGGCCCTCGGCTTCAATGCGCATGGCGGCGTGGGGTGCATTTCAGTCACCGCGAATGTGGCGCCGCGCCTCTGTGCCGCGTTTCAGGAGGCGACGCTGGCGGGCGATTACGCCAAGGCGCTCGTCTATCAGGACCGCCTGATGCCGCTGCACGAGGCGATCTTTTTGGAACCGGGGCTCGCCGGGGCCAAGTATGCGCTGTCGCGTCTGGGCAAGGTGCGCGACGAGGTGCGCCTGCCGCTGGTTCCCGTCACCACACCAGTGCGTGCGCGCATCGAAGCGGCGATGCGGCACGCGGGGCTGCTCAACTGACACCCGCCCAGAACCTGCGTGGGGCGGCCTTCATGGTCGCCTCGATGGCAGGTTTTGCCGTCGAGGACCTGCTCTTGAAGATCGTGGCTCGGGAATTGCCTGTCGGGCAGATCCTGATCCTGTTCGGGGGCGGTGGAGCAATCCTGTTCGCCCTGATGGCCCGAGCGCGGGGCGAGCGGGTGTGGAACCGGCTGGCGCTGACACGGCCGGTTCTGGTGCGCGCGGGGTTCGAGGTGACGGGGCGGCTGTTCTATACGCTTTCGCTGGCGCTGACCTCGCTCGCCGCCACTTCGGCCATCTTGCAGGCGACGCCGCTGGTGGTGGTGGCGGGCGCCGCGCTGATCTTTGGCGAGAAGGTGGGCTGGCGGCGCTGGACGGCGATCCTTGCCGGGTTCGCCGGGGTCCTCATCATCCTGCGGCCGGGGCTCGAAGGGTTCTCGGCGCTGTCGCTCCTTGCGGTGGCCGGATTGATCGGCTTCGCCGGGCGGGATCTGGCGACACGGGCTGCGCCGCCGGGGCTGTCGAACCTGACGCTTGGCGTCTACGGCTTTGCCGCGATGGTGCCGGCGGGGGCGGTGCTGCTGGCGATGACCGGCGGGGCGGCGGTGCCGACGATTGGCACTGCCCTCACGCTTTCGACGGCCACGGCGGTCGGGGTCGGGGCCTATTTCGCGCTGACCGTGGCGATGCGGACAGGAGAGGTGTCAGCCGTTACTCCCTTCCGCTACACCCGCCTCGTCTTCGCGCTGATCCTTGCCACAGTCTTTCTAGGCGAGCGTCCCGATCTGGCCACGCTGATCGGGTCTGTGATCGTCGTGACGGCAGGTCTTTACACCCTGTCGCGCACGAATCGGGCGCAGCACTGATTCTATAACTACCTGATTTCGCTCTACTTTCTGGTTAACGGAATCTGAACGCGCCACCGATCCCGAAACCGTGGCCGCCATATCCACCCCGCGTTGAACCGGGCGCAACAGTGCCTTTTTCGGGCCGCGCAAGTGTCGGGAAAATGGCAAAATCCGGGTGCTTTCTGGACCCATGGCGAAAGCGACCGCCACAAAGGTTAACGCAAGCACCGACATCCAGGAGGATACGCCCATGTTCATGCAGGATTTCACCCGCCTCACCCCGGTTGAGGCGTTCCCCGCCCACCCCGTCACCACCGGCCTCGCCGCCGGCACGCCGGTTGAATCCGCCCAAGGGTGGTGCCCGGTCGAAACGCTGCAGCCCGGCATGCGGGTGCAGACGCTGGACGGCGGCCTGCAGCGGATCGTGGCGATGGATCGTACCTGGATCCTGCCTTCGATGGAGGCGAGCGTGCTGCACCTGCCGGGCGGTGCCTTTGGCAACTGCAGTGATCTGGTCCTGCTGCCCGACCAGCACCTGCTGATCGACCTCAACCCCGACGACTATGCGGCAGCCGACCTACCCGATGCGCTAGCCGTGCTGATCCCGGCGGCGGCGCTGGAAGGTCGGGGCAAGGCCGTCCGGACGCTGCAGCGCAAGCCACTGGAGGTCGTGACCCTTGTCTTTGCCGAGGAAGAACTGGTCTGGGCCGCCTCGGGCCTGCTGATGCACTGCCCGGGCACGGCAAGCGGCGCCGGGACCCTGCCGGAAGGCGAGACCTTCCCTCGGCTGTCGGCCCCGCTCGCACGGCGCCTCCTGGCCGCCCGCGAGGCAGAGGCTGCTGCCTTGCCCGGCTGGATGGCATGACAGAAACGCGCCTGGCGCGGTCCGCCCCCTCAGTGACCGCGCCTGCGACCGCCCGGCAGTTCCACCACCGTCTCGGCCCCCATGGTCAGCTCGAACGTATGCCGGAACGACAACTCGACCGAGGCGCCGGCACTCGACCCCGCCGACACGGAACCGGAACCGCCGAGGCCCAGGGGCTCGATGTTCAACTCGCCCCCGACCTGGGCCGAAACCTCGGCCGACAACGTGACCGAGAAGCTGACGGCCAGCCGCGCCACCGTGGTCGTCATGATGCTGGCGATGTCGCGCGAAAAGGTCACGTTCTGGTCGTGGCTGAAGTCGAACTCCCAGGCGGACAGGCTGCCCCCCCGCGAATCGCAGCGGATGTTTCGGTGGTTGACCTCGAATTCGGCGGACCGGCCACGGCCGGGCGCGATGTCAAAGGTCTGGATGATGTTGTTGAGGCCCGAGACGCTGGTGGCCATCAGCCGCGCGGCGCGCACCCGCCGCCCAAGCTCGGTCAGCCCGCCGATGTCGATGTCGTACTGGAAGCGCCAATAGGATTGCAAACGGCATCCGGTGTCCGGAGGGTCTTCGCGGGCCGATGCAGTCACGACGCTGCCGCTGCGCCGCACAGGGCAAACCGAGCGGGTGTTCCCGCCATCGGCGAAGGTCTTGCTTTCATAGTCGAAATTGAAGCGGCCAACGATCGGGAGGCGCACCCGCTCACCGCCGAACCGGACATCAATATCGCGCCACAACCTGTTTGCAGTCACCTGAACCATATGAATTGCCGCCATAAAAAAAGGAAAACACGCTAAAACACGACGCTATCACCGGTCGGTGAACAGGTCTACAGCAAAGCGGACCTGCGTGCCGCCCTAGACTTGGCGGTGATCGGCGCTTATCTCGGGCCGATAATGGTCACCCACGCTGATCCCAATTCCAAACTGATCGCCGAGAACCGGCGCGCGCGCTTCGACTTCGCGATCGAGGACGATATCGAGGCGGGCATCATCCTGATGGGGTCCGAGGTGAAGTCGCTGCGCCAGGGCGGGTCGAACCTGGGCGAGAGTTATGCGAGCGTCGAGGGGGGCGAGTTGTGGCTCATCAACGGCTACATCGCCCCTTACCTGCAGGCCAAGACTTGGGGGCATGAGGAACGGCGTCGCCGCAAGCTTCTGGTCAGCCGCAAGGAGCTATCGCGCCTATGGTCTGCCACGGCGCGGGAAGGGATGACGCTGGTCCCGCTGAAGATGTACTTCAACGACCGCGGCGTGGTGAAGGTCAAGATCGGCATCGCCAAGGGCAAGAAGCTGGCCGACAAGCGCGAAACCAGCGCCAAACGCGACTGGGACCGACAGAAGGCGCGGCTGCTGAAACAGGGCGTCTAGTCAGCCGAGGTAGATCTTCGGATCAGACGACAGGGACTGCTGCACCATCCGGGTGAAGTCATCGGCCAGCGCCTGTTTGTCGCCCCGCTCCAGCGCTGCCAGCGCCTCGGCCACCACCGCCTCGGGCGTGCTTTTCGGGGCGTCGATGTCCTTGACCATCTCGGTGTCGATGAAACCTGCGTGCAGCCCCATGACCTGCGTACCCTGCGCCTGCAACTCGGTCCGCAGGCCGTTGGTCAGGGACCACGCCGCCGACTTGGTGGCGGCATAGGTGGCAAGCCGGGGCGTCGTGACCCAGCTTGCCACAGACAGCACGTTGATGATGGCGCCGCCGCCGTTCCGCGCCAGCACCGGAGCGAAGGCGCGCGCCATC
>CAZVIS010000241.1:0-5344 GCA_964627355.1 uncultured Rhodobacterales bacterium | reverse complement strand
CCACCCAGCAGCGGCAGCGCCGCCTTCAGGCCTCCCCCGGTGTCGAGGATGCGCTCCCGCTCCCACGACAGCCGGACGTCCCGCCCTTCCAGATGGGCGGCCAGCATGTCGCCCCTGTAATGCAGGTTCACCACCACCGGCCCGGCCCCCGCCCGCGTCGCCACCTCCAGCGCGTGGTCGATGAGGGGACGGCCCGCGACCTGGACCAGCGGCTTCGGCCGGTCGGCGGTCAGCGCGCCCATCCTTGTGCCGAACCCGGCGGCGAGGATCATCAGCGGGCGCATTGGCGGGCGATCCTGTCCAGCGTGGTGGGGGTGGGCGGGGGGAGGAGGTCGTCGCAGATAGCGCGCAGCCGTGCAAGGGCAGGATGCCCGAGGTTCGCCTGCACATGGCCCCAGACGCGGGGGATCAGGGGCAGGTATCCGGGCTTGCCCGCGTCAAGGCACAGCCGCGCGAAGATGCCGAGGATGCGCAGCCCCCTTTGCGCCCCGATCACGGCCATGGTGGTGTCGAGGGCGGTGGCGCCCGTCAGGTCGGCAAAGCGGCGGATCGTGGCGGCGGCGGTGGCAGGCGCCACATCGCGCCGCGCATCCTGCACGAGCGAGACGAGGTCATAGGCCGGCTGCCCCATCTGGGCGAGCTGGAAGTCAAGGAGGCCGACCTTCGCAAGGCCGGGGCGGTCCGGCAGCCAGAGCAGGTTTTCGGCGTGATAGTCCCGCAGAATGAGCACGCGAGGGCCGTCGGCATGGCGGGAAAGGGCGTCGGTCAGTTCGACGGTAAAGGCAGTGGCGTCGGGGCGGATGCCGCTGGCGGCGAAGGCGTACCAGTCGAGGGCGAGGGTAGAGGATTGTGCCCAGTCGGCGGCGGAGAGGTCGGGGAGGGTGGCAGGCGGCGGAGCGGCCTGAAGATGGGCGAGGACGTCGGCGGCGGCGGTGTAAAGGGGCTCCTCCATCGCCGGGTCACGGGTGACGCGGGCATAGAGGTCGTCGCCCAGGTCTTCGAGGAGGAGGAAGCCGTGGGCCAGATCTTCGGCCAGAACCTCGGGCGCGGAAAGGCCGAGGGTGCGCAGATGCCTCGCGATCAGGACGAAGGCGGCGGGGTCGTCGGCTTGACCGGGCGGGGAGTCCATCAGCACGGCACGCGCCGCACTGCGCGTCAGACGCCAGTAGCGGCGGGCCGAGGCATCCCCGGCAAGGGGGGTTCGGGCGGCGTCACCCCATCCGCTGGCGGCGACGAAATCCGACAGGGCGGCGGCGCGGTCAGGCATCGAAGGCCTGGGTCAGGGCGTCTGCCAGCCCCTCTCGACCGCCGGTGATCCGGATTTCCCGCCCCTCGCCCACGGGCGAAAGCCGCAGATGCAGCGCGTCGGCAGGGGCGAGGGGGCCGAGGCGTTCGGGCCATTCCACCAGGCAGATCGCCCGGCCAAGCGCATCTTCCAGCCCCAGTTCGGTCAGTTCGTCCCGGTGCGAGAGGCGGTAGAGGTCGGCGTGCCACACTTCGCCTTTTGGTGTTTCGTAAGTCTGGACGAGGGTGAATGTCGGCGAGGGGACTTGTTCCCCTCGACCCAGCAAGGACTGGATCAGGGCGCGGGCGACATGCGTCTTTCCTGCCCCCACCGGGCCGTGCAGCAGCACCGTGTCCCCCGACCGCACCAGCCCAGCCAGCATCCCGCCAAGGCGTGTGGTCGCCGTATCGTCGGGCAGGAATAGGCGGGCGTCGGTCAGGGCCATGGCCCGACCTTATCCGCCCCGCCCGGGCGTGCAAGGCGTTCAGGCGGTGCGGCGCTTTGTCGAAAAGACGGGCTGGGTGGCAGCGGGGTTGACCAGGCCGGAACTGAAGCCCACCAGCGTCGCGCCGCCGGCCAGACGCGCCATGCGGCAGCGCACAGGGCGCCCGTCGGTCAGCGTGATCTCGTCCGACCAGCCCTCATGCGGCCCGATGGCCGCCGCGAAATCCTCGGCCCGGTCCCAGACGGTGGTAGGGGCCGACCGGTCGCGCCAGTGGTCGCACAGCGCCGAGATGGTCGTCATCTCGTCCAGCGTACCGGCCGGATCATGGCCCCACAGCGCCGCATAGGCCGCGTTCGACATCACCAGCAGCCCCGAGGCGGCAAAGACCGCGATCGCCTCGTCCATCGCGTCGATCACCGCCTGCCCCAGATCGAGGTCGGCGCGGTAGCGACGGGTCTGGCTCATCTCGGTCGAGATGTCCTCGATCATCAGCGCAAGGGCGCCATTGGGATGCGGGCGCCCGGTGACATGGTAGGTCTGGCCGCCCGGCAGGGTCCATGTCTCTTCGTACTGGCCCGAGGCGGCGGCGGCCTCCATCTCGACCATGCGGCGGCGCCATTCGCGGTAGTCGCGGGGTTCGGGCAGCATCGAGCGGTCGCGCATCGCGTCGAAGAAGGCGGGCAGCGTCGGACGGGCGGCCAGGAAATCGGGCGGCAGCGCGGTCAGGTCGATCAGCGCGGGATTGAACAGGGCCAGCTTGCGTGCCTGGTCGAAGATGGCAAGGCCGATCGGCAGATGCGCAAAGGTCTTGGCCAAGGTCTGCATGAAGCCCTGCAGCGCCGTCTCGGACTGCACGGTCGCGTCGGCGGGCAAGGCAAAGATCATCCGCGCCTCGCCGTCGGGATGGCTGACAAGATCGAACCACAAAGGCGAATCCGCTCCGGGCACGTCGATCCGCCGGCGCTGGCGGTCGGCGTTCTGCGTCGGCACTGTCCTTTCGAACAGACGGGGCAGCGGCCAGGACAGATCTTCCCCTTCGCTGCGCCGCAAGACAAGAT
This sequence comes from uncultured Rhodobacterales bacterium, assembly GCA_964627355.1. GTDB lineage: Bacteria > Pseudomonadota > Alphaproteobacteria > Rhodobacterales > Rhodobacteraceae > JBBQXK01. The sequence continues at coordinate 2,556 of CAZVIS010000241.1, read as the reverse complement.
CGAGGTAGGCGGTGTTGGCCCAGACGATCTCTCCCCCGGTCGTGTCCTGCCAGATCGGCAGGGGCGCGTTGTGGGTGGCATTGCGCAGGATCTGAAGTTCCTCCTGTACCGCGCGGTCGGCCAGCGCATTCGGTGCCGGAATTGCCGAGCTGGTAGCATCGGACAAGCGGATCCGCGTCAACCCGCCGCGATGTTCGGCCAGCAGGACGACCGGCGCGCCGCTGCCCGCCGCGCTGGCCAGCGCGATGCGCCCCTCGCCCGGCAGCCGGGCCAGAGCCTCTCCCAGATCAGGAAAGCGGGGCGAGAGCCACGCCGTCAGGCGGGCCAGCGCCGGGCCCGCGCGCATCGGACTGAACGGCAGCAGGGCGCGGGCGGATGGCGTGGCATCGACCAGCGTTTCGCCGTCAAAGAGGAAATCGGCGTCGTCCCCCGCTTCGTGGAACAGGCCGGCGTTGCGCGGACGCGGCACCGGCTGCAGCAAGGACAGCGCAACGATCCCGATGAGAACCGAAAGCACAATCGTCCCGACCAGCCAGCCCGCAAGCGGCACATCCATACCCAAGACAAAACCCCGCGTTGCGCACCCACCCGTTTCGCAACCTTGGGAGGAGAGTGTTAACAGCCCGTTAACCGTGGCACCGCTTGCCTCAGGCCGGATGCGGCCGGTTCGCGCCCAGCGATCCTTCGTCCACCACCACAAGGTCGGCCGCGCGCCAGATGACCTCGACGATCGCACCGCTGCGCTCTGGCCGCTGGTCGCTGCTGAGAAACGGGTCAGAGCCGTTGGCGAAGGTCAGCTCGGCCCCCGACCGTTCGAGCAGGGTTTTGGCGATGAACAGGCCGAGGCCCATCCCTTCATATCCAGGGCGGGCTGCCGGATCTTGTGTCGGGCGCCGCTGGCGCACGAAAGGGTCACCGATGCGGCCGATCAGGCCCGGCGGAAACCCCTCGCCGTCATCGACGATGGTGATCGAGATTGCCCGTTCGGACCATTCCACATCCACCCAGACGGTTGAACGGGCAAAGTCCACCGCGTTCTGCAGCAGGTTGCGCAGACCGTGGATCACCTCGGGCCGTCGCTGGATCAGCGGCTGGCGTTCGGTACCGCTGCCGCCGGGGCCGATCTCGAACAGCACCTGTTTGCCGCGGTTCAGATGCGGCTCTGCCGCCTCGCGCACGACGGCGCCAAGGGGCGCGCGGCGCAGGTGCAGGTCGTCCTTTCCCGCGCGGCCCATGGACCGCAGGATGTCGCGGCAGCGGTCGGCCTGATCGCGGATCAGGGCGGCGTCGTCGCGCAGGTCGGGGCGGTCGGCCAGTTCCTCCATCAGTTCGGCGCTGACCAGCTTGATGGTGGCCAGGGGGGTGCCAAGCTCATGCGCCGCCGCCGCCACCACGCCGCCAAGGTCGGTCAGCTTTTGCTCGCGCGCCAGCGCCATCTGGGTGGCCAGCAACGCCTGGCTCATCGACCGGATCTCGGCGGCCACCCGATGCGAGTAAAGGCCGAGGAACAGGATTCCGATCAGGATCGACAGCCAGAACCCGAACTCGAACAGCGGCGGCACCGTCAGCACCGACCCGTCGGCAAAGCGCAGCGGCAGGTTGACGTAGGTCGTCAGCGTCACAAGGCAGATCGAGATCATGCCGAGGATGATCGTCGTCCGCAGCCGCAGCGCCGAGGCCGAGATGACCACGGGGGCAAGGATCAGAAGCGCGAAGGGGTTGGTCAGCCCCCCGGTCAGGTACAGAAGGAAGGACAGCTGCGTCAGGTCGAACAGCAGGACCAGCATCGCCTCGATCTCGGTCAGGCGCTTGTTCTCGGGGAATACGAAAATCGAGATGAGGTTCGCCACGACCGCCGCGCCGACGACAAGGAAGCACAGGCCAAGCGGCAGTTGCAGGCTGTAGTAGCGTTCCGCTACGGCGATTGCGACAAGCTGGCCGCCGATCGCCATCCAGCGCAACAGGATGAGCGTGCGCAGGCGCACCGACTCACTGTCGGTATCGGTCGGAAACAGCCCGGTTCCTGGAGAAATCATCGCATTGCCCCGCGCGGCGGGATCGCCTAGGGGAATGCTAGGGTGTGGGGCCGGAGCGTTCAAGCAGCCGTGCCCGCGGGTCTGACGGAGGGCCACTATGTCACGGGTCTATGTCTTGGGCGCCGTTGTTGCCTTGGCGGGTCTTATCGGCGGACCTTTCCTGTGGCAGGCCTTGCAGGGCAGCGATGACGCTTTTTCGCAGTGCCGCGGCGGGCAGGTTGCCGGAGGTGATATCGGCGGACCATTCACGCTGGTCGACGAAACCGGGACAACAGTGACCGACGCCGATGTGATTACCCGGCCCTCGCTGGTCTATTTCGGGTACACCTACTGCCCCGATGTCTGCCCGCTGGACGCCGCGCGGAATGCCGAGGCGGTAGATATCCTCGAGGAGATGGGGCTCGACGTGCAGCCGGTGTTCATTACCATCGACCCGGCGCGCGACACGCCCGAGGTACTGGCCGAATTCACCGACAACCTGCATCCGCGCATGACCGGCCTGACGGGCACTGCGGAACAG
>CAZVIS010000240.1:0-5345 GCA_964627355.1 uncultured Rhodobacterales bacterium | reverse complement strand
GCAGCGCGTTCACCATCCGCTCGAACTCCAGCGCCTCGACGTCCGAAAGGAAGGCGTCCGAGGCCAGTTCGGGCAGGATGATGGTCGCTGTGACCGACAGTTCACATTCCGCCGACCAGTTGACGTACCACGACGTCCAGGCGGCAAACCCGTTCGGCCCCTCGGCCTCGACCTCCTCCCAGAGGTCCCGCAGCGTGTCGGCAGACAGCTGATAGGTCTCGTAGGTGACATCGACGTCGATTTCTTGTGCAACGACGGCCCCCGCCGATACGGCAGCCATTGCGGACAGAAGGGCTGAATACAGACCGGCCACCCGAAGCATGGACCGACATGTCGCGGACCGCGACCCGGAGTGCGTGTGCGTAGTTGCGAGACCAGATATCCCGGCAACGCCGAGCTTGCTTCTCGCCAAGGCTGAATTCCTTTTCCAGGAAAGCATCAGACTCTCGCCTTTCGCCTGCTGCGCACTTGCTCGATCAGCGCATAGTCCTTTGCAAAACGGCTTCTTACGAGAGTGCGTGTTGCGTCCGAGATCGCGAACCGGTGTGGCGTGCTTTTCATCAGGTGGAGTGACCTGTCGGCGGGCGACGTGTCGGTCACCCTGTCAATCCACTCATAAACCTGCTCGAGTCCGTTCTCGAACAGAAAGAGTTCCTGGTCCCCTGCGACGAAGTCGGTTTGCGGCGACACGTGGTTGTCGTAGATCCATCGGCGCCGACGGTGAATTGCAAGGATCAACCTGACCCAAGCATCGAAGTCGATCAGAACCTCGCGTTCCATCACCGGAATGCGAAACAACTTTCGCCGCAGCACTTTTCCCCGAGCACGCATTGCTGCAAAAAGGGGATTGGCCTTGCGTACACCGTCGTCCGGCGCTGCCCGCATCTGGAACGTGGAGACCAGCCGATCCAGCGGATCCCGGAGAACGGCGAAGCTGTGGTCGTAGAAGCCTGCAGGCACAAAGCATTTCGCAACATAGTCAGGCAGATGCTGTGGCGTCGACCTGACCCAGTCGGTGCTGCGGCCAACCATCGCCACGCGACCCTTCGACTTCAGATAGGCCTCGATACTGGTGCCACCGGTCTTGGGGATATGGCAAAAATAAAGCACTTTTCCCCCGATCAATGCCAAAGACACAGCCCACCCTCGAGTACAGAAGGGTCCGTCGGATCGCGCTCCTTCTGTCCGGAACGCCGGATCATGGCTCGCGCACCGCCTTCACGATCTTCTGCGCAGCGTCCGCCAGATTGTCGCCCGAAATGACGTTCAGCCCCGAATTGGCGATGATCTCTTTCCCAAGCTCCACGTTCGTCCCCTCCAGCCGCACGACGAGCGGGACCTTCAGCCCCACCTCCTTCACCGCCGCGATGATGCCTTCGGCGATGATGTCGCAGCGCATGATGCCGCCGAAGATGTTGACGAGGATGCCTTTGACGTTGGGGTCGCTGGTGATGATCTTGAAGGCCTCGGTCACCTTTTCCTTGGTCGCACCGCCGCCCACGTCGAGGAAGTTGGCGGGCTCTGCCCCGTAGAGCTTGATGATGTCCATGGTGGCCATGGCGAGGCCCGCGCCGTTCACCATGCAGCCGATCTCGCCGTCGAGCGCGATGTAGTTGAGGTCGAACTTCGCCGCCGCAAGCTCTTTCGGGTCTTCCTCGGTCTCGTCCTTCAGCGCCATGATGTCGGCGTGGCGGTACATGGCGTTGCCGTCGAAGCCCATCTTGGCGTCGAGGAGGCGCAGGGAGCCGTCCTTCAGCACGCAGAAGGGGTTGATCTCCAGCATGTCCATGTCCTTCTCGGTGAACAGCCGGTAGAGGCTGCGCACGATGGCCACGCACTGCTTTACCTGCGCGCCGGTGAGGCCGAGGGCAAAGGCCACGCGGCGGCCATGGAAATCCTGAAGGCCGGTGGCGGGGTCGATGGTGAAGGTGTGGATCTTTTCCGGCGTGTCGTGGGCCACATCCTCGATGTTCATGCCGCCTTCGGTGGAGGCGACGATGGAGATGCGGCTGGATTTGCGGTCGATCAGCATGGCGAGGTAGAACTCGCGGTCGATGTCGCTGCCATCCTCGATGTAGATGCGGTTGACCTGCTTGCCCGCCGGGCCGGTCTGGATGGTGACGAGGGTGCGGCCGAGCATCTGGCGGGCGAATTCGGCGGCTTCACCGGTCGAGCGGGCAAGGCGGACGCCGCCTTTTTCCCCGGCCTCGGGCTCCTTGAAGTGGCCCTTGCCGCGACCGCCTGCGTGGATCTGCGCCTTGACCACCCAGAGCGGGCCGTCGAGTTCGGCGGCCGCCGTCTTGGCCTCTTCCGCGCGCAGGACGACGCGGCCGTCGGATACGGGAATGCCATAGCTGCGCAGAAGGGCCTTGGCCTGATACTCGTGGATGTTCATTCGCCTGTCCGCCGGTTGTGTTCGGGGCTGGCGTGGCACAGAAATGGCCGGGTTCAAACGGAGAAGTGCCGCAAATGCGGGATTAAGCCTGGAAATCGGGATTTTGTGATCACAGCGTGAAAACGTGTGATCACACATTCATGGGAACGTCACCGATGGCTAAGCGACTCAGTTGAGGAAGACCGCGAAGAGGCCCGCGTCGCCCTGCACCAGCCGCTGGAATTGCAGCCAGTTGTCGGGGCTGAGGCGAGGGCCCTTGCGGGCATAGGGCAGAAGACCTTCACCCTGGATGAAGGACACAAGGTCGATGGCGGGCGGGTTCTGGAAAAGCGCCTGTAGGTCGATCTCCGCCTCGGCCCCATAGCGCCAGTGGGGGATCATCAGCTTGCCGGTCAGCGCGCCTTCGGCATCGGCCAGCACCGCCTGCCAGCGCGCGCCGGTGCCGGGGGGCACGGGCAGGCCGAGGCCGGACTGCTGACGGTCGTTCGGGACCCATTCGCGGTCGTTGTCGGTTTCCGCCTCGACAAGGCTCCAGAACCGGCGGTTCTCGGCGATCATGGCCAGAAGGTGGGCGTGGGCGGACTTGGCCAGCGCAGGGTCGGGCTTGGTGGCCAGCGTATTCAGGATCATCGCCACGCGGTCCACTTGCCGTCCGAACATCATGTCCATGGCATTGGGGGGCGGCGTGGTGCCCCAAAGGGCCTGCATCTGTGCCGAGGAGGCGAGGATGCGGTCCACGGCGGGCGCGGGGTCGTAGGCCAGCGCCACCTCGGCGAAGGCTTGCAGGAAATGGGTATAGGCCGAGAGCCAGGCTGCATCGGCGGCGTCAAAGCGGATCACCGGGTTCTCGACCGGCTGGAAGCCAAAGCGCGCGGCCCCGGCGAGCGTCAGGCCCGCGACGGACGACAGGCTTTCCCCTTCGGACCGCAGGCCGTTCCCGTCAATGTCGAACCAGAGGTCGTTGACGGCAATCTCGAGCCCGAAGTCCTCGGAGGGGATGGCCGTGCGCGCGCCCTCCATGTCGGCGGCGATGCCCTGGAAGAGGGCGGTGATGTCGGCGCCCTGCAGGGGGCGGGGGGCGGGGTTTTCCGGGATCGGTAGGCGCAGGATCGGCAGTTCGGACCAATCGGCCCGCACGCCCGTCTGCCAGCGCAGTTGCAGGGCGCGCTCCACGCCGGTTAGAAAGCGCAGGCCTGCGAGGGCGAAGCGGTCCTGCGGGGCGGGATCGGGAAGGGCGGCGAGGCGGGTGGCGGTGGGGGTCAGGCCCTTGAGCCCGATTTCGGCGGAGAGGGAGAGGTCGGCGAGGGCTGGGGTGGCGAGCGACAGAAGCAGGGTGGTGAGGACGGCGCGCATGGGGACCTCCGGGGTTCGGGGGGAGGATGCGCCTGCGGGGGGCGCGGCGCAACGGGTCAGACGGGGGTGGCGGTGACGAGGATCTGGCCTCGGGGGAGGCGGATGGCGCTGGCCTCGGCGGTGAAGCCTGCGGCGTCGCAGAGGGTCAGGATGGCCTCGGGCGCGACGTGGTAGGGCGGGCGGTCGGGATGGGTGACGGCATCGTCGCCACTGCGGGGACGGCCGGGCTGGGGTTCGGGGAAGACGGTGAAGAGGAGCTGCTTCAGGACGGGGAAGCGGGTGCCGATTGAAGGCAGCGCGCGGGCCAGATGGTCCTGCGGCAGGTGGGTGAAAACGCCCCAGGCGATGGCATAGTCGATGTCCGCCGGGATGCCGGGGAAGGCGAAGTCCGCGTCCTCGACAAGCTGTGCGGGCGGCAGGCGGTCCTTGGCGGCCAGCTCCACCTCCCACCCCCGTCGCATCAGCGCGCCCGAGGCGTCCGTGGCCCAGTAGTTCCCGGGGTTCAGGTAGGGGACCGCCTTGCAGCCAAGGCGCAGGGCGCCCGCGCCGATGTCGAGGAGGCTGTGGCTGGGTTCGAGGCCCGCCTCGCGCAAAAGCTCCAACTGGATGCGCCCGGTCTCCTCCCACCAGCCGCCAGTGATCTGGCGATGGCGGCCCTGTGCCAGCGCACGGTCGTAGAAGCCGGGGGCGAGGTAGGGGGAAGTTTCGGGCATCATGTGCCTGTTTCGGGCGAAGAGCGGGGGTTTCACACCCCCGCCATGCTGCGGATCACTCGAACCAATGGCGTGATCCGCAGCAAACCCGTGGGGTATTTGGGCAACGATGAAGGGGGCGGGGCGCCGCCCCCCTGTCTGTCAGGCGAGCGAGGGGTCGATGGCCTTGCAGGCGGCGAGAAGGCCGCGGACGGCATCGACCGACTTGGTGAACATCGCCTGTTCCTCGGCCGTCAGGGCGATGTCGATGATCCGCTCGATCCCTTTGGCGCCAATCACGGTGGGGACACCGACATAGAGCCCGTCAAGGCCGAAGGGGCCCTTGGTGAAGGCGGCGCAGGGCAGGACGCGCTTCTGGTCCTTGAGGAAGCTTTCGGCCATCTCGATCGCGCTGGTCGCGGGGGCGTAGAAAGCGCTGCCGGTCTTCAGCAGGCCGACGATTTCCGCCCCACCATCGCGGGTGCGCTGGACGATGGCGTCGAGGTTGGCCTGGGTCGTCCAGCCCATCTTGACGAGGTCGGGCAGCGGGATGCCCGCGACCGTGGAATAGCGGACGAGCGGCACCATCGTGTCGCCGTGTCCGCCCAGGACAAAGGCCGTCACGTCGCGCATCGAGACGCCGAACTCGAGGCTGAGGAAGTGGCGGAAGCGGGCCGAATCGAGGACGCCCGCCATGCCGACGACCATGTGATGCGGAAGCCCTGAGAATTCGCGCAGGGCCCAGACCATGGCGTCCAGGGGGTTGGTGATGCAGATGACGAAGGCGTTCGGGGCATGGGCCTTGATCCCCTCACCCACGGCCTTCATCACCTTGAGGTTTATGCCGATGAGGTCGTCGCGGCTCATCCCCGGTTTGCGGGGGACGCCTGCGGTGACGATGCAGA
>CAZVIS010000239.1:0-5348 GCA_964627355.1 uncultured Rhodobacterales bacterium | reverse complement strand
GCCCAACGGGCGGGAGGGGAGCCGGTGCCCATGGGGACCCTTTCAGCGGATTGACCTTTGGGTAAAGGCTAGGGGAGATGGGGCAGGCGGGGAAGGGGGGCATTGTGCACCACCCGTGGAGTGTTCGTGCAGAGAGGGGCGGGCCGGTGATTTTTACCGTGGCAATCGACGGGCCGGCGGCGGCGGGCAAGGGGACCATCGCGCGGGCCGTTGCGGCGCGCTTCGGGTTCGCGCATCTGGATACGGGGCTTCTGTATCGGGCTGTGGGGGCCAAGGGGGGCGATCCTGTCGCGGCGGCACGGGGGCTTTCGGCTGCGGACCTTGGGCGCGACGGGTTGCGGACGCTGGAGGCGGGGCAGGCGGCAAGCCGGGTGGCGGCGATCCCGGAGGTACGGGCGGCGCTGGTCGATTTCCAGAAGGGCTTCGCTAGGCGCGAGGGGGGGGCGGTTCTGGATGGGCGGGACATCGGGACGGTGATCTGTCCCGAGGCGGAGGTGAAGCTATACGTCACCGCCAGCCCCGAGGTCCGCGCGCACCGGCGCTGGCAGGAGGCGGGCGGTGACGAGGCGCAGGTGCTCGCCGAGGTGCGCGAGCGGGACGCGCGCGACATGGGGCGGGCGGATGCGCCCTTGCGGGCGGCGGCAGATGCGCTGGTGCTGGACACATCGGACCTTGGCATCGACGAGGCAGTTGCACAGGCGGTGGCGGCGGTCGAGGCGCGGCTGGCGAGTTGACAGGCGGGTGGCCCCCGGGGCCAGATGCAGTTCTGTGATGGAGCCTCTGATGACCCGACGTCCCGCCACATACCGCGAGCTTGGCATCATGCAGGGGTTTCCGCCCCCGCCGGACAAGCGGCCTCCGCCGGATGCATGGGACCTGGGGCCTTGGAACCGGTGGAGTTTCCAGAACATCCGGAGCCTGCTGCCGACGGTCAATGTGCCCTGCGGGACCGCGATGCCGATGGAGGAGGCAGGGCAGGATCTATCGGGGGTGGAGGTCGAGGGGCAAAGCCTGGCCGAGGTGCTGGACGCGACCTACACGGACGGGTTTCTGGTGATGCACCGGGGGCGGGTGGTGTTCGAGCGGTATTTCAACGACATGACGCCCGCGACCCTGCACCTGTCGCAGTCGGTGGCAAAGTCGGTGACGGCGGCGGTGGCGGGGGTGCTGTGGGGGCGCGGGGTGCTGGATTTGCACGCTCCGCTGGCGAGCATGGTGCCCGAACTGGCCGCCTGCGGTTACGGCGATGCGACGCTGGAACAGGTGCTCGACATGCGGTCGGGGGTGCGGTTCGACGAGACCTACGACCGTCCCGACAGCGACATCGCCCGCATCGATATTGCCTGCGGATGGCGGCCCTGCCCGCCGGGTGTGGCGCGCGGGACGCTCAGGGACGTGATCCTGACGCTGCGGAAGGAGCGGCCGCATGGCGGGGCATTCTCGTACCGGTCGATCGAGACGGATGTGGTCGCCTGGGTGCTGGAGCGGATGGCGGGCAAGCCCCTGGCAGAGCTGGTTGCCGAGACGGTGTGGGGGCCGATCGGGGCCGCGCATGATGCCTGCTTTACCGTCGATCCGGCGGGGACGGCGCTGGCGGACGGGGGGTTCAACGCGACCCTCAGGGACTATGCCCGGTTCGGCGAGATGATGCGGCAGGGTGGTCGGGCGGGCGGGCGGAAGGTGGTGCCGGAAGCGTGGGTGGAGGAGACGCGAACCGGCGACGCCTCGGCCTTTGGCGCGCCCTACACCACGCTGTCGCCCAAGGGCGCCTATCGGCGGCAGTTCTGGATCCGTGATGTCGAGCGGCGGGACTACATGGCGCGGGGGGTATTCGGGCAGCTGATCTATATCGACCCCGCAGCAGAGATGACGGTGGTGAAGCTGTCCACCTGGCCCGACTATCTGCGGCCCGACCTGACTGCCCTGACCCTGCGGGCGGTGGAGGCGATCCGCCGGGCCATCGCGGAATCGTGAAGGCGAAGTGAACCATTTGCCGCGCTGGAACGTTAGCTGAGAAGGGTCAGGGACGGAGGGCGCGATGCAACGGGCAGGATGGCTGGCGATGGCGATTGTGGTGGCGGCGGGCGCGGCGCAGGCGGGCGGGCCGCCCTCGGACCCCTTCGTCTCGATCGACGGGGGCACGGTCAGCGTGGCGGACTTTGCCGGCAGGCCGGTGCTGGTGGCCAACACCGCGTCCATGTGCGGCTTTACCCCGCAGTATGAGGGGTTGCAGGACCTTTACGACACCTATCGCGGGCAGGGGCTGGTGGTGCTGGCGGTGCCTTCGGACGACTTCCGGCAGGAGCTTTCCTCAGCGGATGAAGTGAAGGAATTCTGCGCGGTGAACTTCGGCCTCGACCTGCCGATGACGGACATCACCCATGTGAAGGGGCCCGACGCGCATCCCTTCTATGCATGGGTTCGCGAACAGACGGGCTTTGTGCCGAAGTGGAACTTCAACAAGGTGCTGATCGACGGGCAGGGGCGCGTGGCGGGCACATGGCCCTCGGGCGTGGAACCGATGTCGAGCGATATCCGCAGCGCGGTCGAGGCCGCGCTGGACGGATGACGGGTTGCCCTAGGGGCGCTTCACGACTATAGACGCGCGCATCCGGGCAACCGGAGCACCGAGCGAAGAGGGTCGGGCCACAGGCTTCGGCCCTTGTCGTTTTCGGAACAGAGCCAACACAAGACCGGCGGAGACAACCGCATGGCCCGTCAAATGCTTGAAAAGGAACACCTGACGCATGTGCGCTAAAGCGACTATGGAAGAATTCGAAGCCCTCCTGAAGGAGAGCATGGAGATCGACACCCCGTCCGAGGGGACGGTTGTCAAGGGCCGGGTCATCGCCATCGAGGCGGGACAGGCGATCATCGACGTCGGCTACAAGATGGAAGGCCGCGTTGACCTGAAGGAATTTGCGAACCCCGGCGAGTCCCCCGACATCAGTGTCGGCGACGAGGTCGAGGTCTATCTGGACCGCGTGGAAAACTCGCGCGGCGAAGCCCAGATCAGCCGCGAGAAGGCCAAGCGCGAAGAGGCTTGGGACCGGCTCGAGAAGGCCTATGCCAACGAGACGCGCGTTGACGGCGCGATCTTCGGCCGCGTCAAGGGCGGCTTTACCGTGGATCTGGGTGGTGCTGTGGCGTTCCTGCCGGGTTCGCAGGTGGACGTGCGTCCTGTGCGCGACGCCGGCCCGCTGATGGGCATGAAGCAGCCGTTCCAGATCCTGAAAATGGACCGCCGCCGGGGCAACATCGTGGTGTCGCGCCGTGCAATCCTCGAAGAGTCGCGTGCGGAACAGCGCGCCGAGGTCATCGGCAACCTGTTCGAAGGCCAGTCGATCGACGGCGTGGTCAAGAACATCACCGAATACGGGGCCTTCGTGGACCTTGGCGGTGTGGATGGCCTGCTGCATGTCACCGACATGGCGTGGCGCCGCGTGAACCATCCGTCGGAAATCCTGTCGATCGGCGAGACCGTCAAGGTTCAGGTCATCAAGATCAACAAGGAAACCCATCGCATCAGCCTGGGCATGAAGCAGCTGCAGGCCGATCCGTGGGATTCGGTTGAGACGATGTATCCGCTGGAATCGGTCCACAAGGGCCGCGTCACGAACATCACCGACTACGGCGCGTTCGTGGAACTGGAAGCGGGCGTCGAGGGTCTGGTTCACGTCAGCGAGATGTCCTGGACCAAGAAGAACGTCCATCCCGGCAAGATCGTCTCCACCTCGCAGGAAGTGGAAGTCATGGTGCTGGAGATCGACTCTGCCAAGCGTCGGGTCAGCCTTGGCCTGAAGCAGACGCAGCGCAATCCGTGGGAAGTCTTTGCGGAAACGCATCCCGTGGGCTCGACCATCGAGGGCGAGGTCAAGAACATCACCGAGTTCGGTCTGTTCGTCGGCCTCGACAACGACATCGACGGGATGGTGCACCTGTCCGACCTGTCGTGGGACCAGCGCGGCGAGGATGCGATCCAGAACTACCGCAAGGGCGACACCGTCAAGGCGTCGGTCACCGAGGTGGATGTCGAGAAAGAGCGAATCAGCCTTTCGGTCAAGGCGCTCGGCGATGACACCTTCACGGACGCGGTCGATGGCGTGAAGCGCGGCGGGATCGTGACCGTCGAGGTCACCGCGATCGAGGAAGGCGGCATCGAGGTCGAGTACAACGGCGCCAAATCCTTCATCCGCCGCAGCGACCTGAGCCGCGACCGTGCCGAGCAGCGGCCCGAGCGGTTCCAGGTGGGCGACAAGGTTGATGTCCGCGTGACGAACATCGACCCCAAGACCCGCCGTCTGGGCCTGTCGATCAAGGCGCGCGAGATCGCGGAAGAGAAGGAAGCGGTCGAACAGTACGGCTCGTCCGATTCGGGTGCTTCGCTGGGGGATATCCTTGGCGCGGCGCTGAAAGCGGATCGCGGCTGATCGTCGCAGTCCTTCCGTCACAAGGAAAGGGGGCCGCACCGAAAGGGGCGGCCCTTTGCCTATCCGTTTTGGCATGCAGCGGAATGCCATTTCCTGTTTGTGCGGTGAAAAAGAATCCCTATAGTCCGGAACAATAACGATAAGTGGCGCTAACATCGCGCTGTCCGACCGGGGGGCCTGCATGATCCGTTCCGAGCTGATCCAGAAGATTGCCGATGAAAACCCGCACCTGACACAGCGCCACGTCGAGCGGATCGTGAACACGGTCTTTGAAGAGATCATCGAGGCGCTGGCCAAGGGCGATCGGGTGGAGCTGCGGGGGTTCGGTGCATTCTCGGTAAAGGCGCGGGATGCGCGCATGGGCCGGAACCCGCGCACCGGCGCCGCCGTGGCAGTCGAGGACAAGAAGGTTCCCTTCTTCAAGACCGGCAAGCTGTTGCGCGACCGGCTGAACGGCAAGTAAGCTGTCCGCCGAAAGTGGTCCGTTTCGGGCCGGGGACGGGGGCCGATGATCCGCTATCTTCGCTATGCATTCTATGCCGCGCTGGCTGTGGCGCTGGTCACCGTGGCGTTGGCCAACCGCGCGCCCGTCACGCTGCACGCGTTGCCCGATGACCTCGCCGCGCTGATCGGGCTGTCAATGCGCGTCGAGCTTCCCCTTTTCCTTGTCATCTTCGGCGGCATCGCGGCGGGCCTTTTGATCGGGTTCGTCTGGGAATGGTTCCGCGAGGGCAAGCACCGCTCCACCGCCAGCGCCAAATCGCGCGAGGCGGCGCGGCTGGAGCGCGAGCTGTCGATGCTGCGCGATGCCAAGGGGCAAGTGCAGGACGACGTGCTGGCGATCCTGGACCGCAAGAAGGCGTCCTGACCCATGGGATCGGTGCGGGTGAAGATCTGCGGGCTGCGCAGCCCGGCGGA
>CAZVIS010000238.1:0-5349 GCA_964627355.1 uncultured Rhodobacterales bacterium | reverse complement strand
ATTCGGTGAAGATGGCGGACCGCATGAGGATATCGCGGTGGAGTTCCGTCTTGCCCGGGCAGTCGCCGCCGACGCCGTTGATGTGCACGCCCGCGCCCACCATGTTGTCGGTCAGGATCGTGGCGTTGGTCTTATCGGCGGTGACGGTGGTGATAACTCCCGCGCCGAGGATGGCGTCTTCGGGGGTCCGGCACTCCACCACGCGCAGGCCGCGCCCGGCGAGGTTCCGCGCGCACTTCTTAGTCGCGGCGGGGTCGATGTCGTAGAGGCGCACCTCGGTCAGCCCGCAGATGGCCTTGAAGGCGAGGGCCTGGAATTCCGCCTGCGCGCCGTTGCCGATGAGGGCCATTGTGGTGGCGCCCTTGGGCGCCAGCCACTTTGCCGCCATAGCACTGGTGGCTGCGGTGCGAAGGGCGGTGAGGATGGTCATTTCGGACAGAAGCACCGGGTAGCCGGTCTCGACATCGGCCAGCAGTCCGAAGGCGGTCACTGTCTGGAGGCCCCGCTTCATGTTGGCGGGGTGGCCGTTGACATATTTGAAGCCGTAAGTCTGCCCGTCTGACGTGGGCATCAGTTCGATTACCCCCACGTCTGAGTGGCTGGCGATCCGTGGGGTCTTGTCGAAGAGCGGCCAGCGGCGGAAGTCGGCCTCGATCTCTGCCGCGAGGTCCACCAGCACCCGCTCCAGCCCCAGATGCAGGACCAGTTTCATCATGTGATCGACGGACACGAAGGGGACGAGGTTCAGCATCATTTGTCCCAGTTCATTTGCTACGGGTCGGGCGGTCGAAGACCTTCTTGCCCATGAGGGACCCGACGAGATCGACCATCAGACGGGCGGTCATGCCGCGGTCGTCGAGGAAGGGGTTAAGTTCCACGAGGTCGAGTGACGTCACGAGACCCGATTCGTGCAGAAGTTCCATGACCAGATGCGCCTCGCGGAAGGTGGTGCCGCCGGGAACGGTAGTGCCGACGGCAGGGGCGATGGCGGGGTCGAGGAAATCGACATCGAGCGAGACGTGGAGAAGGCCGTTGGCGGCCTCGACGGATTCGAGGAATTCGCGCAGGGGGGCGACGACGCCACGCTCGTCCAGCACGCGCATGTCGTTGATGGCGATGTCGTGGTCGAGGAGGGCGGCATGTTCCGCCGGGTCCACCGAGCGGATGCCGTAGAGGCAGATGCGCTCGGCCGGGATGGGCTGCGGGAAGGGGGGGAAGGCGTCGAACCCGTCGCGGCCCGCGATATAGGCGACGGGCGTGCCGTGGAGGTTGCCGGAGGTGGTGGTGAGCGGCGTGTGAAAGTCGGAATGCGCGTCGAGCCAAAGGAGGAAGAGGGGGCGACCGGCAGCCTGCGCATGGGCGGCGGCGCCGGCGACGGTGCCGAGGGCCAGCGAGTGGTCGCCGCCGAGGATGATGGGGAAGGCGCCTTGGGTCAGGGCCTTTTGCACCTGTTCGGTCAAGACGGCGGTCCAGCCAAGGGTTTCCGGCAGGGAATGCACGGCGGGGTTGGGGGAAGTCGCCGGTTGAAGCGGGGGCAGGGCGGCGTCTCCCCAATCGCTGACGTTGTGTCCCAGATCGCGGATCGCCTGCGCGAGGCCCGCAACGCGGTAGGCGGCGGGGCCCATCAGGCAGCCGGGACGCTTCTGGCCGGAATCGACGGGGGCGCCGATGAGGACGGTCTGGGTCATGGGGAGGCTCCTTTGGCGGTAAGTGTCGAGTCGTCTTGCGAAAGGGTACAGCAGCGTTATTGTCGATTTGGACGGCTGTTTGCGCAAGTTGGACATAGGGATTGCCGGAATGGACGATGTGGATGGTCGGCTGATTGCGGAACTGCGGCGGGATGGGCGGGCGGCGCTGTCCGATCTGGCGGACCGTCTGGACCTCAGCCGCGCGACGGTGCGGGCGCGGCTGGAGCGGCTGGTGGCGAAGGGCGAGATTGCCGGGTTCACCGTGGTCACGCGCAGCGATGTGGCGGCGGTGCCGGTGCGGGCGCTTATGCTGATCGGGATCGAGGGGCGGGGGGCCGAGCGGATCATGGCGCGGCTGGCGGGGTTTCCGCAGGTTGCCTCGGTCCATTCCACGACCGGAAAGTGGGACCTGATTGCCGAACTGGGGGCGCAGAGCTTGCAGGAGCTGGACGAGGTGATCTTCCGCATCCGCGAGGTGGAGGGGGTGATGACGAGCGAGACGAACCTTTTGCTCTCAACCCGAAAGGCGGGGCGGCGGTAGGGTCGGGCTACCGGAATTTTCGAAAGTTCCGGATCGGAGCCTTTGAAGGCTCCGGTCCGATTTCGTTGACGAAATCGGCTCTTGGCCGCTGTTAGTGCTGCGTCAGATAGGCCGCGCAGCCGGTCAGGGCGGCGAAGTCGTCTTCGACCACGGTGATCGAGAAGTCCTTAAGGAGGAGGGGGACGCGGCGCGGCTCTCGGAAGGCCTGGGTCAGGCCGAAGCGGTCGAAGGCGGGGGTCATGGCGCGGGACATGCCGCCGATGAGGAAGATGCCGTCGTAGGGCAGGTGGATGAGTGCCAAGTCGGCGAGCATCTGGCCGAGGACGGCGACATAGAGGCGGGCGGCGGTTTCGGCGAGGGGGTCGCCTGCGGTGAGGGCGGTCAGGACGGCGGCGGAGTCGCGGTCGGGGCCGCCACCGGCCTCGGCTGCGGCAAAGGCGTGGAGGTTGGCGAGGCCGCGGCCGGAGAGGACTTCCTCGACACCGGCATGAGGAACCTCGTCGCGGCTGGCCAGCAGCGTCTCGATGAATTGCACCAGCCGCAGCCCCTCGGCGTCGCGGACTGGCATGTTGACGTGGCCGCACTCCGAAGGGGGGACGACGCGGCCGGTGGGGGTGTTGTGGACGGGGGCCGCGTTGACGCCGGTGCCGAGGCCGACGACCAGCATCGAGGCGCCGGGATCGCGGGGGCCTTCGACCACGGTGCGGAGGTTGGCTGGTGCGATGTGGCCAAGCGCCTGGCCCTGGGCCTGAAGGTCGTTGAGCACCGCGACTGTTGCAGCGCCGGTTGCACCTGCCACGCGCGCCGGGTCGATGATCCACGCTTTACCTTCGGCATCGAACAGGTTCGTCATCTCGACCGCGCCGTCCTGCACCGGCCCCGCCGCAGCCACGCAGGCGCCGGTCACGGCCCCGACCCCTTCGGCAGCGATGTAGGCGGCGAGCACCTTGTCGATGCCGGTGAAGTCGCGGTTGGCGAACTTGCGGATGGAACCGGTCTGAACCGACTGCCCCTCGGCCAGCGCCACGCGGGTGTTGGTGCCGCCGATGTCGGCCACGAGTGCGAGGGGCATGGGCGTCTCCTTACCGCGCGAGGGCCTGCGCGAGGGCGTGATAGGACGCCTTGGGCCGCCGCTGCAAGGTTTGGAAATCGACGTGGATCAGGCCGAAGCGCTTTTCGTAGCCGAGGGTCCATTCGTAGTTGTCCAGAAGCGACCAGGTGAAGTAGCCCTGCACGGGGACGCCCTCGGCGATTACGGTGCGCAGTTGCTCCAGATGGCGGGCGAGGAAGGCGATGCGGCCTTCATCCTCGATCCGGTTGCCTTGCAGGATGTCGGCGTTCGACATGCCGTTTTCGGTGACGTAGAGGGGCAGGCCGCCCGTGTACTCGTGCGCACGCCGCAGGAAGAAGGCGACGCCCTCGGGGTAGATTTCCCAGCCCATCTGGGTCTTTGGCAGGGGACCTTCAACCTCTTGCAGGCCGGGCCAGGGGGTATCGGCGGGGCCGATCAGCTTACGCGTGTAGTAGTTGATCCCGAACCAGTCTACGGGGGTCGAGATGGTAGCCATGTCGTCCTGCCAATTCGCTGGCATGTGCGGGGCGAGGCCTTCGAGCACTTCGGTCGGGTACTCGCCACGCGTCATCGCGCTGATGAACCAGCGGTTGTAGATGCCGTCATAGAGGTGGGCGAGGCGCGCGGCCTCGGCCGTGTCATCCGCCGGGGCGCTGTATTCGAAGTTGCAGACGGCGCCGAGGTTTTTCATGCCCAAAGCCCGCATCGCCTGAATCGCGCGGCCATGGGCGAGGCCCACATGGTGCATCGCCCGGGCAGCGGCGCGGATGTCGCGCAGGCCGGGGGCGTGGTAGCCCATGAAATGCGAGAGCCACGCCACGCACCACGGTTCGTTGATCGGGGCAGTGGACCAGACGCGGTCGCCGAGGCGCTGCATGAGGATCGTCGTGTAATCCGCGAACCAGTCAGCGATATCCCGGTTGCGCCAGCCCCCGGCATCGGCCAGCGGCGAGGGCAGTTCCCAGTGATAGAGGGTCAGCGCTGGCTTGATGCCACGTTCCAGCATCCCGTCCACGAGGCGGTCGTAGAAGTCGAGGCCCTCGGCGTTCACCGGGCCTCGCCCTTCCGGCATGACCCGCGCCCAGGAGCAGGAGAAGCGGTAGACGTCGAGGTTCGCGGCGGCGATGAGGCCGAGGTCCTCGGGCCAGCGGTTGTAATGGTCGCAGGCGCGGTCGCCGTTCTCGGCGCGGACCACGTTCCCCGGGGTGGCGGCGAAATCGTCCCAGTGCGTGCGGCCCGCGCCGCCCTGCGCATGCCCCTCGATCTGGTAGCTGGAAGTGGCGGCCCCGAAGAGGAAGCCTTCGGGGAAATCGCTTCGCTTAGGCAGCATGGCGGGGCCTTTCAGGTGGGGGCAGGGCCGGTGGATTGGCCGATGATGAGTTCGGCTTCCAGCAGGCTTTGGCGTGGGGCGGCGTCGGGATGCGCCACGAGGTCGAGGAGCATTGCGGCGGCCTGACGCCCGGCCTCACGCACCGATGACCTTGTGGCGGTGAAGATCGGCAGGTCGTCGCCGTTCTTGAGGTAGCTGAGGTCGTCGTCGTGGATGATGACGCTGACGTCGCGGCCCATGGTCAGCCCCCGCTCTTCGATTGCGCGGCGGACGCCGAGGGCCGAGATCATCGAGGAGACGACAAAGGCTGTGGGGCGGGGCTGCTGCTCGAGCATGGCCGCGGCAGTGCGGTGGCCGCGCGATTCTGTCATTTCATCCGAGGACATGAGGGCGGGGTCTGGGGTGATGCCGCGTGCCGCCAAGGCATCGACATAACCGGTGCGACGGCGCACGGCGAAGTCCATGTATTCGAGGCCGTTGATGAGGCCGATCCGGCGGTGGCCGAGGTCGAGCAGGAACTCGGTCGCGCGCTGAAAGGCGCGGCGGTTGTTCACGTCGACCCAGGAATAGGGCGTCTC
This sequence comes from uncultured Rhodobacterales bacterium, assembly GCA_964627355.1. Classification (GTDB taxonomy): domain Bacteria; phylum Pseudomonadota; class Alphaproteobacteria; order Rhodobacterales; family Rhodobacteraceae; genus JBBQXK01. Next base: position 140 of record CAZVIS010000238.1, on the reverse strand, counting down.
GGCCCCGGTGGAGCGGCCATGCACTACGAACGGCAGCCCGATCCCCGCGAGCAGGGGCAGGCGCGGGTCGTCGAGGCGGGGGGCATGCAGGATGACGCCATCGACCGCGCCTCGGGCATGAAGATCGCGATAGGCGCGTT
>CAZVIS010000237.1:4093-5414 GCA_964627355.1 uncultured Rhodobacterales bacterium | reverse complement strand
TAGCGGACCTTCGGCCCCATGTCGCGGTGCGTCAGCTTGAACCAGGCGCGGGCAAAGGCATCGGCGAACTGGTCGGGATTTTCCAGGAACCGGCGCGAGATCGCCTCATACGCCGGGTCTGCACGCAGGGCGATGTCGGTGGTCAGCATCGCGGGCGCGTGCCGCTTGCCCGGTTCATGCGCATCGGGCACCGTGTTCGCGCCCATGCCATGCTTGGGCGTCCACTGATGGGCGCCGGCCGGGCTCTTGGTCAGCTCCCACTCATAGCCGAAGAGGTTCCAGAAGTAGTTGTTCGACCATTTCGTGGGCGTGGTGGTCCAGATCACTTCCAGCCCCGACGTGATCGCATCGCCACCCTTGCCGGAGCCATGGGTGGACAGCCAGCCCAGACCCTGCGCCTCGATCGGCGCACGCTCGGGCTCGGGTCCCACATGGGCCACGTCGCCCGCGCCATGGGTCTTGCCGAAGGTGTGGCCACCGGCGATCAGCGCCACCGTCTCCTCGTCATCCATCGCCATCCGGGCAAAGGTCTCGCGGATATCGCGGGCCGCGGCGACGGGATCGGGATTGCCGTTCGGCCCCTCGGGGTTCACGTAGATCAGGCCCATCTGCACGGCTGCGAGCGGGTTTTCCAACTCGCGGTCGCCGGAATAGCGCTTGTCGCCCAGCCATTGATCCTCGATGCCCCAGTAGACATCCTCTTCGGCCTCCCAGACATCCGCCCGGCCCCCGCCAAAGCCGAAAGTCTTGAAGCCCATCGATTCCAGCGCGACGTTCCCCGTCAGGACAAACAGGTCCGCCCAGGAAATCGCATTCCCGTACTTCTGCTTGATCGGCCACAACAGGCGCCGCGCCTTGTCGAGGTTGCCGTTGTCCGGCCACGAGTTCAGCGGCGCAAAGCGCTGCATCCCCGTCCCCGCCCCCCCACGCCCGTCACCCGTGCGGTAGGTCCCCGCCGCGTGCCAGGCCATGCGCACGAAGAAGGGGCCGTAGTGCCCCCAGTCGGCGGGCCACCAGGGCTGGCTGTCGGTCATCAGCGCGGTGAGATCCGCCTTCAGCGCCGCGTAATCCAGCTTGCCGAAGGCCTCGGCATAGTAGAATTCGGGCATGGGGTTCGACAGGGCCGACTGCTGGTGAAGGATCTTCAGGTTCAGCTGGTTCGGCCACCAGTCGGCATTCGTGCGCAACCGGAAGGTCGTGTGCTTGGTGGTGCCGTGGACCACCGGGCATTTGCCCGCGCTGTCGTTTCCGTCCATCTCTCTCTCCAGACATGTTTGCCGATACCGGGGGCGCCGCCCAGCCTTGGCTTGCGTCGCTGACA
>CAZVIS010000237.1:0-3993 GCA_964627355.1 uncultured Rhodobacterales bacterium | reverse complement strand
CGACAGATGCGGCTGACCGGGTTCGGCACCGAATTCGTGGCCCGCGCGCGCCAGATCCTGCGCGCGGTGGACGAACTCGGCGACCTCGCCCGCGCGGCCGAGGACAGGCTGGTGGGCCGCCTGCGAATCGGGGTGATCCCGACCGTCGCGCCGTACCTGCTGCCGACGATCATCGGCGCCCTGTCGCGCAGCAACGAGGGCCTCGACATTCATGTACGTGAGACGGTGACGCCCAAGCTGATCCTCGAGTTGGGCGAAGGGCGGCTGGACACGGCCATTGTGGCCCTGCCAGTGTCCGAACCCGCCTTTGCCGAGATGGAACTGTTCTCCGAGGATTTCATGCTGGTTCGCCCGGCTGAAGATGCGGCAAAACCAGTGCCTGACCGCGAAGGCCTGCGCGAGATGCGCCTGCTGCTGCTAGAGGAGGGACACTGTTTCCGCGAGCAGGCGCTGTCCTTCTGCAACCTGCACGCCGCCCCTCCGCGCGAGATCCTGGACGGCAGTTCCCTCTCGACCCTTGTGCAGATGGTGGGTGCCGGCATCGGCGTGACCCTGATCCCGGAAATGGCGGTCGCCGTAGAAACCCGCTCGGCCCCGGTCGCGGTCGCCCGCTTTCGCGACCCGCAGCCCCGACGCACCATTGGGATGATCTGGCGCAAGACCAGCCCCTTGACCAAGCAGCTGCTGCAAGTTGCCGATCTGGTCCGACAGTGCGCAGCAACATTGCGGGCAGAACCTCGGCTTGTGCGTTAGGGGCCCGCAAGGGACGCCCCCTGCAGTTGCCCAACTGGCCCTTGTGATGATTCCCGCGGCCCGATACGCAGACCGTAATGAGCGAGAGGACAAGGATCGGTAAAGTCTTGCAGGATCAACCCAACCTTTGCGCGATCTGGACCGAGCCGCTGGCAGAGCTTGCGCAATTCGCGCTGGACCATGCGGCCACTCTTTGCGCCCCGCAGCTTGGCTGTTGCGCCTATCACAAGGCCTGGACGATGCTTCGCCTGCACGAGGCCAAGGGGGCGGAGCCCTTTGGGCGTGATTTCATCCAGCGGGAACTCGCCGCCGCGGCCGTCGCAGCCGGTTCGCGCCCGCTGCGCGTGATGCTGTCAGGGGCCGCAGACACCGGGCAGGCGGCGATTGTCCTCAAGTCGCTGACGGCGGAAGGGTTGGCGGCCGAGCTGGTCGTCGTGGATATCTGCAAGACACCGCTCGCCCAGCACAGTCTGTTCCTTGACGGCACAGGACAGCTGGTGACGCTGCTGAATGCCGACGCGGTGACGGTCGATACCGCGCCGGTGGATGTCATCCTGGCGCATAGCTTCCTGTCCTTCGTAGCGCCCGAACGGCGTGAGACGCTGGTGGCCAACTGGGCGCGGGTGATGGCACCGGGCGGGCGTCTTCTGGTGCTGGAACGCTTTTCGCCCCAGCCCGGCCTCCAGATCGCCTGGCCCGACCCGACCGAGCGCGAGAGCCGCCGCGCTGCCCTTCGTGACGCCCTCTTGGCCGAGGGGATGACGTCGGCCCAAATCGCTCAGCGCATGGAAGCGGCAGACGGCATGTGGGACCTGACGGGAAAACGCCCGCGCATGTCGAACGATCAGTTCCGCTCTGCGATCGACCGGGCAGGGCTGAGACTGGCGCGGGTGGAAATGGTCCACAGCGAATACAACGTGTCGCCCGTGCAATCCAAGGTGGTCGCACGCGAACGGCCACGCACCCTGGCTGTCGCGGTCAAGCAATGACAGGAGCGGTCGCGATAGCGAAGGTTCGCAACGGCATCGCCTTCCGCTGCCTGCCCGATCGTGGCGTGGTTCGCGCCGAGATTGGCACGGACGGGTCTCCTAAGCTGCGGCTGCCCGGCCAGATGGAGGTGCCCGGTCTGGCCGACCCGGCCCTTCGGCGCGCCTACCCCGAGGTCTATCACGTTCCGGGCAGAACCCTGACCCTACCTGCCAGGATCGAGGCGGTGGCAAACCTCGTCACCTCGGTCGAGGACTGCGCACAAAGCCTCGCAGACCTTGATGCGGCCCTGCCCGCTGGGCTGCCTGTGATGAACCACCCCCGTGCCGTCGGCCTGACGCGACGCGACATGGCCGGGCCCGTGTTCAGCCCGATCCCCGGTCTTGCGGTGCCGCTGATGCGCCGGTTGGTCGCAGACACTCCCGGCGCCTTCCAGCGTGCTTTCGAGGTGGGTGGCTTCCGCTTTCCAGTGCGGGTCGAGCCCGTGTGGGACGATGGCGACAACTCGCCTTACCTGATTGCCCACCCCGGCGACTGGCAGAAGATCTTCGGCCGCGCCTGGGGCGGTCGTCCGTTCATCATGGTGCAGGTCGAGGCAACGGACGCGCCGATGCGTCTGATGCTGGGGATGGTGGGCAAGTTCGGCCATGGCGAAATCTTCAGTGCCGCGGACGACGCGCCGCCCGGTCTGGCCCCGCCGCCCTCGCCCCAGATGACGCAATACGTCCGCCATTTGATGGCCGGGGTCCAGCGCTGCCTGCCGCTCGACTGCTGGACGCTGGAGGTCGCACTGACCGAGGGCCGCCCCCGGTTCGAACGTCTGATGGTTGGCCCGCCCGTCCTTGCGCCGACCGCACGTCCCAACCCGCGCAACACCGCGATCGCCAGGCTGCGGGAGGTCATGGACCGGCCGCTGCGCCGGCTTCTGGCGCAGCCCGGGCAATGGCGGACCGATGCGGCCCGCGCGCCGCTCGTCTCCCACACGCTTGCACTGCACCCCATGGCCGAGGAAAGGACCCTGCAGTGACCGATCCGCGGACCAAAGGTCGCCCCGGGGCTGCCCTCGTCGGCCTGCCCGATAGCGGTGAGGTCGATGTTGCCCTGAACCGCAGCGGTCGGCCGATCATCCGCTATCGCAACCGTTTCCTGCCTCCGACCGACGCACTTGACCTGATCGACCCGCTGGTGTGGACCGCCTGGGGTCCGCAAGGGCCAAACAGCGCCACGCTTCCCCGCCCTGACTGGGCAGTGAACATGATGGCTGACGCCGGTCATTACACGGCAGCACTTACCTGGCATGACGACTGGCTGGGCCTGTCAGTACCGGTATTCAATCACCCGCGCGCCATTGCGCAGACGCGCCGCGACCTGTCGGCGCGGCGGCTTGCCGGGGTGCCGGGTCTGGAAACACCTGCCTGCCTGCGCTTCATGTCCGACGGGGTCGCCTCCTTTGAGGCGGCTTTTGCACAAGGGGGCTTCCGCTTTCCCGTGCTGATCCGCCCCTGCGGCGCTCAGGGCGGAGAGGGGCAACGACGCATCGACGGGCCGGACGGCTGGGTCGCTGCCGCCGACAGTCCCTGGTATCGCAAGCCCCACTTCATGACGCAGTTCGTCGAGACCGTGACGGATGGCGGGCTGTACCTCAAGGCGCGGGTATTGCTTGTCGGCGGTCAGGTCTTCTTGCGCCACGTCAAGGCCGACACCCGGTGGCAGGTCCACCATGCGGGGGCTCGCCACACCAAGGGATTTGACGAGTTGGCGATGGTCGAGCGGTTGGAGGCAGATGCCACTTTCATGTCCCTCTGTACCGAGATCGGTCGCCGCACCTGCCTGGATTTCACCGGGCTCGACATCGGGGTCGATCCCGAGCGGCAGCGCTACGTGATGTTCGAGTGCAACCCGGCAATGGTGGTGTTCTTTGCACCAAAGCCCGGCGAATCCCCGGACCGCCTTGCCCGGCGCGCCCGCCTTCAGACGCCTGCTTCGGCAGCGGTGACCGCCCTGTTGGCCGCCCGCGACCGCTGGGTCTGCGCCCAGGGCGACCTCGCAAGATTGCCGTCCGTGCGCGAGGCCCTGCGCGAGCCTCCGCGACTTCACGCTTGATCCCTGGCCGAAAGCCGGCCCTGTCCTGACCACCACCGCTCTGACGCGCCGACTTCCGGGACCTCGGATCTTGGCGGAAGGCTCCGCGCGCTGCGCGCCCCGGACCCTTTGACCCTCCGGGCAGGGCGAAGCCCGGCCCGCGTCCAACGC
>CAZVIS010000236.1:0-5431 GCA_964627355.1 uncultured Rhodobacterales bacterium | reverse complement strand
GTCATGCAGCGGTTTGAATGCCATCTGAGAACACTCCCTAGGTTCCAGGTTGATTGGGATTGGCACTCACCCAAGGCGAGTGCCAACACGCGCTCATCTAGGGAGTGTGGCGCGGGCTGTCAACGGGTCGCAGCCCAGAGGGTGCAACAGTATCGTCGCGCGGGCCGCGTCACACGGCGTTGCTGCTTCCGGACATCAGCTTGCGCTTGCGCCACCGCAACTCCGTCTCGTCCTTGATCATCTTGTAGATGCCGGTGTCGGTCGAGATCAGCTTCATCGCCTGTTCTTCCATCTTCTTCGAATCGACGACCTTGGCCTCCTTGAAGACGGTGTTCACAAGGCCCTGCACGACCTGATCCTCGACCTTGCCCCAGACCTCGGCCCACAGCTTCATCCGCTCCTTGTCCGGGACCGTGCCACCCCGTCCTAGAAACTCCTTCAGCTCCTTGTCAAAGCAGGACTTTTGCACGGCGTCCCGGCTTCGGACCGCAATCGCCTTCTGCGTGCGCACGATCTGGTTAAGGAACCCCGCCGTCAGCGCCGTGGTCAGCACCTTGGTCAACGCCTCGTCCACATCCTCTCGCGTGGGCGCCTTGCCGGACTTGATTCCCTTGCCGAGCAGCCCTGCAACCTCTCCGGCACCGGACTTCATCGTTTCCTGACCCGCGCTGGACAGGAAGTTCGTCAACAGCCGCTGCATCGTCGCGCTATCGATCCCCGTCGCCCCGGCGAACTTGCCGACAACCTTCTTGGCCAGTTCGTCAAAGTACTTGGGCTTGATCTTCGAAGCGATGCGTGCGGTCAGCGCCGCGGTCAGCGTATCGACGACCACGTCCATCAGCGACCCCTTCAGGCTGCCGCCCTCGCCCGCCGAATAGTTTCCAAGCTGATCCGCCACCGACTTGATCGCCGCCATGCCCGACTGCACAACCACCTCGGCCGTTCCGGCGGACGCGACGACCTCGAGCGCGACGAGCTTGGCTGCCAGCACGTGGCCCACCACGGCGAACCCGGCAAGCGCGGTCAGGCCAAAGACCACCGACCCCGCAAAGGCCCGCCCTGCCATTTCCTGCCCGAAACGGGCCATTTCGACGTTCAGCGCATTCAGCGCCGCTTCCGCCTTGGGCATGATGGCATGCACACGTCCAAGGTTGCCCTGTTTCCAGACGTCAAACAATTGCTTCACCGCCGATTCGGCATTGGCCGCGACCACTTGATCGGGGTACCGGACCCGCCCGATCTGGATGATCATGGCGTGCGCGACGGCCTGCGCAAGCCCGTTCTGGACATCGGCCGCGCGATAATACTCAGTGATTTCATTCTGATAGCTGGCATTCAGCTTGACCATCCGGGCAATTGTCGGACCGAGGGACTTTAGCAGCTTCTGCTCTGCCGCTTTAAGGCCTGCCTCATCTAAATGGATAGTCCCAGACCCAACCTTGATTTCGTAGAACTTCCCTTCAGGCTCTTTTTCCTTTGGCGCCACCGCAAAAACTCCCTCATTCAATCGGCGGCAAAACAATTCCACATGCTTTCCTCGAGGCGCAAGCATTTTGAAGGCGCGCCTTGATTTCGCCGCCTCATGCCTTCATCTACGGCTGAACCGCCCCGGGAACCGCTCCATGTCCTTTCTCAGCGACCTCCTTGCCCGTGCCGCAAGCCCGCTTGCCGTCCTTGCCCTGTCGTTTCTGCCGACGGCGCCCGCCATAGCGCAGGATCCGCCTTGCGTGGGCCAGAACCTGATCGACAGCCTTCCCGCCGACGTCCGCAGCGACATCACCGTCCGCGCCGCCGCCGCCCCCTACCCCGAGGGGAACCTGTGGCGCGCCACCCGCGACGGGCACGAGGTGACGCTGGTCGGGACCTACCACCTTGCCGACCCCCGGCACGACACGCTGATGACCACCCTGGGCCCCCTCCTCGACGACGCGGGCACCCTCTTGGTCGAAGCGGGTCCGGACGAGGAGAAGGCGCTGATCGATCTTATGGGGCGCGACCCTTCGGTGCTCATCGCCCCCGACGGCCCCACCCTGGCCGAGGCGCTGCCGCGCGACGAGTGGCAGCGCCTTGCCCAGGCGATGCGCGACCGTGGCCTGCCCCCGTTCATGGCCTCGCGCTTCAGGCCCTGGTACGTCACCATGCTGCTCTCGATCCCGCCCTGCGCGATGGCCACCGCGATGGACCGATCCGGTCTCGACCAGCGGCTGATCGAACGGGCCGAGGCGGCGGGCAAGCCCGTCCGCGCCCTCGAACCCTTCGACACGGCGTTGAAGCTTTTCGACCACATGGGCCCTGACGCGCAGCTGGCCATGATCCGCGCCACCCTCGCCCTCGAGGACCGGGCCGAGGATCAGATGGCGACCCTGACCGCCGCCTATTTCGCGCAGCGCTCGCGCCTCTTGTGGGAGTATACACGCCACATCGCGCTGACCCTGCCCGGCACGCCGCCCGAGCAGGCCAAGGCCGAATTCGCCGCGATGGAAGAGGCTCTGGTGAACGCACGCAACCGCGCCTGGATCCCGGTGATCGAGGCGGCAGCGACCGAGGGGCCGCTCTTTGTGGGCTTCGGCGCGCTGCATCTGGCGGGGGAACAGGGGGTGCTGAACCTCCTGGCGCAGAACGGCTGGACGGTGACGCGGCTGCCGCTGGAATGATCCTTGCAGGCCACAGCGTGGAGCGGATGCACCTCCTCGACCTCGGCCTGTTCGAGGTGCGGGGGGGACAGCGTGTCATCGGCATCCCCGGCTTTCTTCTGACCACCGACCGGGGCGCCCGCATCCTGATCGATGGCGGCTTCCCCCCGGCCTATGCGACGGACGCCGAGGGCGCCGCCCGGGCCGACGGCCTGCCCGCCTTTGGCCGCCTTCTCGACTATGGCCCCCGCCAGACCCTGCCCGGCCAGCTCGCGCTCCTCGGCCTCACCCCCGCCGATATCGACCTCGCGGTGCTTACCCATGGCCATATCGACCACGTCGGCGCCCTGCCCCTGGTCCGCTGCCCCCTTGTCCTGACGGCCGCGGAACGTGCCGACCCCCGCCCCCGCTATTTCGCCACGGCGCGCCCGATGGAATGGCCCGACCTTCCCACTCACCGGATCGATGGCGAGACCATCCTCTGCGACGGCCTCCGCCTGATCCCCACACCGGGCCACACGCCCGGGCATATGTCTGTCCTCGTCACCCTGCCCTCCGGCCCGGTCATCCTCGCGGGCGACGCAATCAATCGTGCAAGCGAGCCCGACGAAGGCTATCCCGATGCCGAGGATCCGGTGGCGGCGGCAGCCTCCGGCGCGCGCCTGATGGCGCTTCGGCAGGATCTGGCGGCAAGGCTCATCTGGGGGCACGACCCCGCGCAATGGCCGGGGCTTCCGAAAGCCCCGGCCCGCTATGCCTGACGGCCTAGCGCTGCCCGAACCGGCCCGGGATCATGCCCCGCTTCGGCACGAGGCGCGGCCCCTTGGGTCCCTTGGCTGGCTTGAGGCTGGCCGGGTCGAACCCTCGTGCTTTCGGCAACGGTTTCGGTCCCGCCAGGGCGGGTTTTTCGGTCTTCGTGTTCGGCATGACATGCCCCTGTCCTTGATGCTGGAACAACCGGGCCATGGCCCGGCGGCGACGGCCCCTAGCGGGCCTTCGGGTTCAGGATCATTCTCAGGGTACTCCTCTGGGAAAGGGTCGCGGACACCGCCCTGTGGGCGGCACGGCCTGCCCCTTGCGGGGGCGTCAGACGGTCTGGTCCATCGCGGCGCACTCCTCTTCCAGTGGCGTTCGGATACCAGAAACGCGCTGGCGTGACAACCGGCCCGCCCTCGCCTATACCCCCGCCCGAACCAACCCATCAGGGGCATCCGCATGACCACGCTTGTCTTCGGCCACAAATCACCCGACACCGATTCCACCGGCTCGCCCATCATCTGGGCCTGGTATCTCTCGCACATGGGCACCCCCGCCGAGCCCCGCCTGCTGGGAGAGCCGAATACCGAGGCCGCCTTCGTCCTGCGTCACTGGGACCTGCCCAAGCCGCAGATCATCAGCGACGTGACCCCGGGCGACAGCGTCTTCATCGTGGACACCAACAACCCCGCCGAACTGCCGCCCTCGATCAATTCCGCCAACATCACGGGCATCATCGACCACCACATGCTGGTCGGCGGCCTCAAGACGGCGGCGCCCATCGACATCACCATCCGCCCGCTCGCCTGCACCGCCACCATCATGGCCGACCTGATGGGCAGCCACCTCTCGCACGCCCCGCGCGGGATCAAGGGCGCGATGCTCTCCTGCATCCTGTCCGACACGCTGCAGTTCCGCTCGCCCACCACCACGCCGCATGACAAGGCGGTGGCCGAGGCCCTCGCCGCCGACCTCGGCGTCTCGATCCCCGACCTCGCCGCCGCCCAGTTCGAGGCGAAGTCCGACGTCTCGGCCTACTCGGACGCGGCCCTCCTCCGGATGGACTCCAAGGAATACACCATCGCGGGGAAAGAGCTTCGCATCTCGGTGCTGGAGACGACCGCGCCGAAAGTGATCCTCGACCGCAAGGCCAGCCTCATGGCCTCGGCCGAGACGGTCGCGAAAGAGGACGGCGCCGATCAGGTGATGCTCTTCGTCATCGACATCATCCGCGAGGAGGCGACGCTTCTGGTCCCCAACGACTTCGTCAAGGCGGTTGCCGAGGCCTCGTTCGGCGTCAAGGTCACAGGGGATACCGTGGTCATTCCCGGCCTGATGAGCCGCAAGAAGCAGATCCTGCCCGCGCTCAAGATGTAAGGGCGGCGACCGAACGTACGTACGTTTGGAAGACGTAAGGAAGACGCAAGGAAGACGCAAGGAAGACGCTGGATTTCAGCGTCCCGAAGGGGGCCGAATGACGCCGATCATCGCCACGCTGGCCGAGGTGGCCCCCCGCTACCGCGCGCTCTTCTGCGACCTCTGGGGCTGCGTCCACAACGGCATCGCGGCCTTCCCCGAGGCTGTGGCGGCCCTAAGGGCGTTCCGCGCAACCGGCAGCAAGGTCATCCTCGTGACCAACGCCCCCCGGCCAAAGTCCAGCGTTGTCAGACAGTTGGCCCGCCTCGGCGTGCCTGCGGACGCATATGACGATGTCGCCACCTCAGGCGATGCCGCGCAATATGCGATGGTCGTGGGCGCCGTCGGCCGCCGGGTCTTCCACATCGGCCCGGAAAAGGACCTGTCCTTCTTCACCGACTTCGCCGAGGACGTGGCAGCGTTTGCAGCCGTTGAGGCCCCCATAACCCGCGTACCCCTTGAAAACGCTGAAGGAATCGTCTGCACCGGCCCCTTCGACGACCTGACCGAGACCCCCGAGGACTATCGCGGCACGTTCCTCCGCGCCAAGGCCATGGGCCTGAAACTCCTCTGCGCCAATCCAGATCTTGTGGTCGATCTTGGCGAAAAGCGGCTCTATTGTGCCG
>CAZVIS010000235.1:0-5459 GCA_964627355.1 uncultured Rhodobacterales bacterium | reverse complement strand
TGGGGGTGAGAACCGGCCCGGGCCATGCCCGGGCGAAAACGGTCCAGTGGACCGTTTTCAGGTTCGAACGCCCGAGGCCCATGGCCGAGGGCTGGGGGACGGCCCCGGCGATGGCCTCTGTCCTGAATGGGCAGACCGAACCCTAACCCACGGCCTTTGCCAGCCGCGTGAGCCTTGCCCGCTTGAGCAGCGGCGCCAGCGCCACCGGTTGGCCCGCTCGCTGTTCAGCCTCAGCGCGGACGCCTTCCAGCGCATCGCCGACGACCTTCGGATGATGCGACCACATTTCCCAGAGCAGGCCATCCGGATCGCGGCGGTCCACCCCCTCGGCCCGCAGGGCGCCCCTCGGGAAGTCGGCGGCGTTCCAGGTGACGATCGCCTCGGCGCTGCCTGCGATGGCGGTGGCGAGGACGTGGATGTCGTTCGGGTCGGGGAGGTGGAGGCGCGCCTCGATCCCCGGGGCGGGAGCGACCATCGCCGCCGGAAAAGCCGCCACGGCGCGGGCGATGACAGCGTCGACGGGGTCCCCCCGGCGCGCGGCGGCGTGCGACCACTCGCCGAGGATCCGGGCCGACCAGAGGGGCTGGTAGAGGCCCGCCACCGCCACCCGCAGAAGGCAATCGCAGAGGACCGGCGGGACGAGGACGCAGGCGTCGAGGACCAGTCTGGGCGGTGTCATCCGTCCAGCCGGAAGAACAGCGCCTTGAGGTAGCTCGACTCGGCCAGTTGCGGCAGCACGGGATGGTCGGGCCCCGCCTGCCCCGTGTGGATCAGTTGCCCCCGCCTTCCGCCGCGCCCGATCCCGCGCGCCGATGCGTTGCGAAAGGCGGTCAGGTCGGCGGCGTGGGAACAAGAGCAGAGCACCAGATAGCCCCCCGGCGCGACCAGCCCTGCCGCGAGCCGCGCCACCCGCTCATACGCGCGCAGGCCCGCGTCCAGCGCAGGTTTTGCGGGGGCAAAGGCGGGCGGGTCGCAGATGACGAGGTCGAACTCGGCGCCCTCGGCGGCCAGCGCCTCCATCACGGCAAAGGCGTCGCCTTGGCGGGAGGTGAAGCGGTCAGCCATGCCACCCGCCTCGGCCCCCTGAGCGGCCAGTGCCAGCGCGGGCGTCGATCCGTCCACGGCCAGCGCGCTGACCGCCCCTGCCGCCAGCGCCGCCAGCCCAAATCCCCCGACATGGCTGAACACGTCCAGCACCCGCGCGCCCCGTGCCAGCCTTGCGGCAAAGGCGTGGTTCGGGCGCTGATCGTAGAAGAGGCCGGTCTTCTGCCCGCCCGTCAGATCGGCCAGATAGGTCGCCCCGTTCATCGGAACCGCAACCGGACCCTCAAGCCCGCCGCGCTGGACCACCGTTTCTTCTGGCAACCCCTCCAGCCCCCGTGCCCGGCCCGAGCCGTTCTTCACGATGGTCCGCACACCCGTCACGGCCACGAGTGCATCCGCCAGCAGGTCCAGATGCGCCTCGGCCCATGCCGCGTTCGGCTGGATCACCGCCGCCTCGCCGAAGCGGTCGATCACGACGCCGGGCAGGCCATCGGCCTCGGCATGGACGAGGCGATAGAAGGGGGCGTCGAACAGACGCTCGCGCAGGGCCAGCGCCCGCGCCAGGCGCGCCGTCAGCCAGGCGCCATCCACCACCGCCATCGGATCGAAATCCAGCATCCGCGCCACGATCTTGGACGCCGGGTTCACGGTGACAAGGCCCATGGCCCGCCGGTCCGCATCTTCCAGCACCGCCAGCGTACCGGCAGGCAGGGCCCCGGTGCGCCGGTCCATCACCAGTTCGTCGGCATAGACCCAAGGAAAGCCATAACGGATCGCCCGCGCCTCGGCCTTGGGGCGCAGGCGGACGACGGGGCGGGTGCCATACGTGATCTCGGGCGGGACGGTTTCCATCCCGCCTCCCTAGCGCATCGCCGGATGGGGCAAAAGGCCCCAGGCGGTCACAGCGACATCTGCACCGTTTGCAGGATCGCCACGCCGCTCAGCGGTTCGCGTGCCGGGTTCGCCGCGCCTTGCGAGACGGGCGCGCCCGCCGCTGGCGGAGCCACCACGATCGAGGCCGCCGGAGCCTGTGCCGGAACGGACAGCTCGCGCCGGATCGCCTGGGACAATCCTTCGACGATGACCACACGCTGCGTACGCCCGGCCCTCTCCTCTTCGATGGCGCGACGGCCGCCGGCGGCAGGGACGTCCACCTTCACCAGCCGCGGCCCATCGACCACCGCCCCCGTCGCTGCATCGCGCACCGTCAGGTCGAAATGGATGGCATGGACCCCGCCCACGGTATAGCGCGTCTTCTCGGTCAGCGCATGGAAGCGGCGCACGGTCGCCTCGACGATGACACCTGTGCCGTCCGTCATGCCCGAAGTGCCAAAACCGAACGCGTCGGTCAGGATGGCACGCACCTGTTCATGACGGTCGCCCGCAGGCTCTCCGCGCCAGACGATGTCTGCAATGGGATAGAACAGGTTCGCCTCGGATACCTTCAGGTCTTTCGGCACCTCGACCAGCACCTGCTCGACGCTGTAGCGCGGCGCCAGCACCTGAATGCCCGGCTGCGCGGTATCCACCACCGCAAAGCCGACAGGCGCAGCCTCGCCACCGCGCGACGCGGGCTGATTGCCCGCACAGGCCGAAAGCGCCAATGCGGCGCCAATCATCATTATGGGATGCACTGCTCGCATCATGTCCCCCGGGGCTTCTGCCCGTTGTCTTGTTGTGCTGTGATGCTGGACGAATATGGCCAAAATTGGAAACGCATTTAAAAAAGCGGGCCATTTATGCAACCGTGGAAACAATCCTGCCACAGGCGGGCGCAAAAGGGCGTCGCCCGAACCCGAAATCCTGTCACCGCCGCACCAGATGCGGATCGGCGCTTGATGGGTTAGCGCTAACGGACTATTCTCGCGGCACCCCCAAGGAAGGCCATGGCCCATGACGCTGCACCCCACCATCGCACGGGTGACCGACCGCATCCGCGAACGCTCTCACACCTCGCGCGCCATCTATCTCGACCGGATGGGCCGGGCGGCAGCGGCAGGCCCCGCGCGCAGCCACCTGACCTGCGGCAACCAGGCCCACGCCTATGCCGCGACGGGCGAGGACAAGGCGACGCTGGCCGCAGGACGCGCCCCGAACATCGGGATCGTGACGGCCTACAACGACATGCTGTCGGCGCACCAGCCCTATGAGGATTTCCCCAAGCTGATCCGCGCCGCCGCCCGCCGCGCGGGCGCCACGGCACAGGTCGCCGGAGGGGTCCCGGCCATGTGCGACGGGGTGACCCAAGGCCAGCCGGGTATGGAGCTGTCGCTGTTTTCCCGCGACGTGATCGCCCTCGCCGCCGGGGTGGCGATGTCGCACAACACCTTTGACGCCGCACTGTACCTCGGCGTCTGCGACAAGATCGTGCCCGGCCTCATCATGGCCGCCGCGACCTTCGGCCATATCCCGGCGGTCTTCGTCCCCGCAGGCCCGATGACCAGCGGCCTGCCCAACGACGAGAAGGGCCGCGTCCGCAACGCCTATGCCGAGGGCAAAGCGACCCGCGAAGACCTGATGGCCGCCGAGATGGCCAGCTACCACGGCCCCGGCACCTGCACCTTCTACGGCACGGCGAACACCAACCAGATGCTGATGGAATTCATGGGGTTGCACCTGCCGGGGGCGAGCTTCGTGAACCCCGGCACCCCGCTGCGCGAGGCGCTGACCACCGCCGCCGTCGAACGTGCAGCGGCAATCACCCAGCTTGGCAACGACTACCGCCCGGCGGGCGAGATCCTTGATGAGCGGGCCTTCGTGAACGGCCTGGTGGGGCTGATGGCGACGGGGGGCTCCACCAACCTGGTGCTGCACCTGCCTGCGATGGCGCGGGCGGCGGGGGTGATCCTCGACCTTGCGGACTTCGACGACCTCAGCCAGTGCGTCCCCCTGATGGCCAAGGTCTATCCCAACGGTCTGGCGGACGTGAACCACTTCCACGCGGCGGGGGGCCTGCAGTTCCTGATCGGTCAACTGCTCGACGCGGGGCTGCTGCACCCGGATGCCAAGACAGTGGCGGGCGACGGGTTAGCGCATTACCGGCAGGAACCGACGCTGAAGGACGGCAAGCTTGGCTGGCAGGACGGCCCTTCGGCCAGCCTGAACGACAAGATCGTCCGCCCTGCGGGCGATCCTTTCGCTGCCACCGGCGGCCTGCGCCAACTGCACGGCAACCTCGGGCGCGGGGTCATCAAGGTCTCCGCCGTGGCGGCAGAGCGTCACGTCATCGAGGCCCCGGCGCGGATTTTCCACAGCCAGGACGCCGTGAAGGCTGCCTTCAAGGCGGGCGAGTTCACCAGCGACACCGTGGTCGTCGTGCGTTTCCAGGGCCCGCAGGCGAACGGGATGCCCGAGTTGCACTCGCTGACCCCGACGCTGTCGGTGCTGCAGGAGCGCGGGCTGCGCGTGGCCCTCGTGACCGACGGGCGCATGTCGGGCGCGTCCGGAAAGGTCCCCGCCGCGATCCATGTGGCACCAGAGGCCGCCTGCGGCGGTCCCCTCGCCCGCCTGCGCGACGGCGACATCGTGCGGCTTGATGCCGTGGCCGGCACGCTCGACTGCCTTGCCGCGGATTTCGCGGCGCGAGAGGCCGTGACCGCCGACCTCTCCGCCAACGAGTGGGGCATCGGACGCGAGCTCTTCGCCGCCTTCCGCCGCAGCGTCGGCAACGCCGACCATGGCGCGGCGGTCATCGTCTGAAGCCCACCGGGATCACCCAGCCCGACCCAAGGGCCTCCGGCGGGGATATTTTAACCAAGATGAAAGGGAATCGAGGTTAAGGCTTGGTTGCGGTACAGGCGGGGACGCCGATGACCGCCCAAGGTGAAAGCGCCCGGCCTCCCCCGCGAAAGCGGCCCGAGGTCGGGCGCGATCACCCCCTTGCCCATTCATCTTGGCCCAAATATCCCCGCCGGAGGCTCCCACATCCCCACCCGCGTTGCGGGCGACGCAAAGGACCCATCGATGACCCCCGCCGACCAATCCGACGCCGCCGCCCTGATCTGCCGCCTCGCCCCCGTGGTGCCGGTTCTCGTCATCGACGACCTCGCCCATGCCCGTCCGCTGGCCGAGGCGCTGGTGGCGGGCGGGTTGCCCGCGCTGGAGGTCACGCTGCGGACGCCGGTGGCGCTCGACGCAATCCGAGCGATGGCCGAGGTCCCGGGGGGGCGGGTTGGCGCGGGGACGTTGCTGACGCCTGCGGATGTGAAGGCGGCCAAGGCAGCGGGCGCGACCTTCGGCGTCTCTCCCGGCGCGACCGAGCGGATCCTCGACGCCTGCGCCGAGCATGACCTGCCTTTGCTGCCGGGTGCCGCCACGGCGTCAGAGATCATGGCGCTGCTGGAAAAGGGCTACACGGTCCAGAAGTTCTTCCCGGCCGAACAGTCCGGCGGCGCGGCCTTCCTCAAATCCATCGG
>CAZVIS010000234.1:0-5463 GCA_964627355.1 uncultured Rhodobacterales bacterium | reverse complement strand
GCGGCACCGGCTCCATCGGGGCCAGATCGGGCAGGTTCGCGGATCGGGGCGGCGGAGGCTCGGCCTTCGGCTTGGCCCGGCCCGGCCGCTTTGGCTCGATCTCGGTTGCATGGATCAGGTTGCGGATCGCCTCGAGCGTTGCGCGGTCGGCATCTTCGGCGGCTGCCGCAGCCTTGGCAGGCTTTGGCGGCGGGGGAGGCGGCGGTGGCGGCTCGACTGCGACGGGCAGGGGCGTTGGGGCGACGGTCACCGTGACGACCGGCTCCTCGACAATCCCGACGCTGTCGGCATTCCAGCCGCGAAAGACCAGCGGCTCGGTCGGTTCCGATCCTGCGGCGCGGCGCGCGGCCTCGGCCACCAACCTGGCAGTGCTGTCCAGGCTGCGACCGACGTTGCGGTGCGGAGGCAGCATCCGGCCGACCTGCCCGAGGCGCTGTTCGGGCAGCCGCACCTCGCCCGCAAAGACGCGCGCCGCAAACCGGCCAAGCGCCGCCGCTGCCGCCGCCAGTCCGCGCGCGGCCACGCGGCGTGCATGCGATTGGGTGACACGGAAAAAGGCCTGCATGTCCAGGCGCGGGCGCTGCACGCCCGCGGCCCAGATCGCAGGCTTGCTGCGTCTTGGTTTCTTCCCCGGATTGCCCGGGTCCGACGGAAAGCGCGCCATCATAACTCTCGGAACCTCTGTCGGGACGAAGCCGGGAAATCGTGGCAGGACGGTGTCAAACCGGTGGCAGGTCTGCGGCAGCGCGGAAACGGGCTGTCATGCCACAGCGGCCAATCGCCGGGGGCGATGTCGGGGCATTCCTTGACAAGACATTAAATCGACTTTGCAACCCGTTGGTTTCATTGAGGTGGACACTGTCGCACGTGTGGACATGCCCTCTTGCGGCCGGTCCGGCATGAAAAAGGCCGCGCCTTCCGGCGCGGCCCTCCCTTGCCGATCCCGCAGGATCAGCAGCTGTAGTACATCTGATACTCGATCGGGTGGGGGGTATGCTCGTAGGCATAGACCTCTTCCCACTTCAGCGCCATGTAGCCCTCGAGCTGGTCCTTGGTGAAGACGTCACCGGCCAGCAGGAAGTCGTGGTCCTTCTCCAGTTCCTCCAGCGCCTCGCGGAGCGAACCGCACACCGTGGGGATCGCCGCCAGTTCCTCGGGTGGCAGATCGTAAAGGTCCTTGTCGGACGCCGGACCCGGGTCGATCTTGTTCTTGATCCCGTCAAGGCCGGCCATCAGCAGGGCCGAGAAGGCGAGGTAGGGGTTCGCCGACGGATCGGGGAAACGGGCTTCGACACGCTTGGCCTTCGGCGACTCGGTCCACGGAATACGAACGCAGCCCGACCGGTTGCGGGCCGAATAGGCGCGCAGAACCGGGGCCTCGAAGCCGGGGATCAGGCGCTTGTAGCTGTTCGTGCCGGGGTTCGTCAGGGCGTTCAGCGCCTTGGCATGCTTCAGGATACCGCCGATGAAGTAGAGGGCCTCCTGGCTGAGGTCCGCATACTTGTCGCCCGCGAACAGCGGCTTGCCGCCCTTCCAGATCGACATGTTGACATGCATCCCCGACCCGTTGTCGCCCTTCATGGGCTTGGGCATGAACGTCACCGTCTTGCCATAGGCGGCCGCGACGTTGTGGATGACGTACTTGTACTTCTGGATGTTGTCGGCCTGACCGGTGAGGCTGCCGAACACCAGACCCAGCTCGTGCTGGCAGGTCGCGACCTCGTGGTGGTGCTTGTCCACCTTCATGCCCATCCGCTTCATCGTGGACAGCATCTCGCCGCGCAGGTCCTGCGCCTCGTCGATCGGGTTCACCGGGAAGTAGCCGCCCTTGTGGCCCGCGCGGTGGCCGAGGTTGCCGCCCTCGTATTCCGTGTCGGTGTTCCAGGCCGCCGCATCCGCGTCGATCTCGTAGGCCACCTTGCGGGGGGTCACCGAATAGCGGACGTCGTCGAAGATGAAGAACTCGGCCTCGGGGCCGCAGTAGAAGTCGTCACCGATGCCCGAGGCCTTGAGGTAGGCCTCGGCCTTCAGCGCGGTCTGGCGCGGGCAGCGCGAGTAGGCCTCTCCCGTATCCGGTTCCACCACGTTGCAATGCACGCACATCGTCTTTTCGGCATAGAACGGGTCGATGTAGACGGAAGCAGCGTCGGGCATCAGCTTCATGTCGGACTGGTCGATCGACTTCCAGCCCGCGATAGACGAGCCGTCGAACATGAAGCCTTCCTCGAAGAAGTCCTCGTCCACCAGATCGGCAATCAGCGTGACGTGCTGCAGCTTGCCCTTGGGGTCGGTGAAGCGGATGTCGACGTATTCGACCTCCTCCTCCTTCATCAGTTTCAGAGCGTCCTTGACCTTGCTCATCGGCGATCCCTTCTCCTCTGTATGGGTTTTCGCCCCTTGCGGGGCGTGTTCTTTAAACCGCGTCGTCGCCGGTCTCGCCGGTGCGGATGCGGATGGCCTGTTCGACGGGGCTGACGAAGATCTTGCCGTCGCCGATCTTGTCGGTGCGGGCGGCGGCGATGATGGCCTGCACGGCGGCGTCCACCATGTCATCGGTCAAGACGACCTCGATCTTCACCTTGGGCAGGAAATCGACGACATACTCGGCCCCGCGGTAGAGTTCCGTGTGCCCCTTCTGCCGGCCAAAGCCCTTGACCTCGGTGACTGACAACCCCTGGATCCCCGCCTCCTGAAGCGCCTCTTTCACCTCATCCAGCTTGAAGGGCTTGATGATCGCCTCGATCTTCTTCATGGGCCGTCCTCGCCGTCCGTTCCGGTCTCTGGCCGTCTCACCACTTCTTATCTGGCCGGACAATCGGCTAGGGTGACGGGGTTCGCGGTCCTGAGGGGAATCCGAAGGGGCCGCCTAGGGATTGCGCAAGGCGCCCAAGGATTGGGCGATTTGCGAACGAAGGGGCGCCTGCCATGACCGAACTCCTCACATCTGCCCAAATGCGCGCCATCGAGGCAGCGGCGATTGCCTCAGGCGAGGTGACGGGGCTGGAGCTGATGGAGCGCGCGGGGAGGGGCGTGGTCGAGGCGATCTTCGAGGAATGGCCCGAGCTGCGCGCGACCTCGCACCGGGCGGTGGTCCTGTGCGGGCCGGGCAACAACGGCGGCGACGGGTTCGTCGTGGCGCGGCTGTTGAAGGAATGGGGGTGGGAGGTGGAGGTCTTCCTCTACGGCGACCCCGAGAAGATGCCGCCGGATGCGCGGGTGAACTATGAGCGGTGGTCGGGGATGGGGGAGGTAGGCTCCCTGCAAGAAGGCGTTCTCAACAAAGCGGTGATGCGTGCCATCGAGCATGAGGGCGTTGACCGAATTGGCTATCCCGATCCAAAACAGGGCCGCAGGACCCTCTACATAGATGCCTTGTTTGGCATTGGACTGAACCGCCCGCTGCCTTCCGATCTGATGGAGATCGTGATCCACGAATGGCGGGACGAATGTTGGGCAAACGGGGTCGCGATCGATATCCCGTCTGGTGTCTGTTCTGACAGCGGAAGGGTGCTCGCACCGCCGGGCAGCTACCTTTATGCCAAGCTGACGGTGACATTTCAGGCCCCGAAGATCGGCCACTATCTCGACCTATGGAATTACGACTGCCCTTCGCTGCGATGTGTGGACCTGGGGTTGTCGAAGTTTCATGACGATCCGGGGCAGCCGGTCTGGTTGAACACAAAGCTTCCGTCCGTGGCGTTCGACTATACGGGGTTTGCTCTCAACAAGCTCCAAGACGGTCACAAGTGTAAACACGGCCACGCCCTCATCCTCTCCGGTCCTTCCGGTCATGGCGGGGCGGCCCGCCTCTCCGCCCGGGGGGCGCTGCGGATCGGGGCGGGGGTGGTGACGGTGGGGTGTCCGGGGGAGGCGCTGGCCGAACATGCGGCGCGGCTCGATGCGATCATGCTGCGCGAGATGGGGGAGGGGGCGGCCTTGACTGCGGCGCTGGAGGACCGGCGGATCAACGCGCTGTGTCTGGGGCCGGGGCTGGGTCTCGATGCGCGGGCCGAGGGGTTGGTGGCGGCGGCGTTGGAGGGGAGTCGGGGTGAACCCCGACCTACGGGCGGAGGTGGTCGGGGTTGGCTCCGACTCGTCCTTGACGCCGATGCGCTGACGCTCATCGCTCGCGATGCGACGCTCTCCGCGGCCCTGCACGAAGGCTGCGTGCTGACGCCCCATGCGGGGGAATTCGCGCGGCTGTTTCCCGACATCGCCGAGAAGCTTGCCGCCCCGGCGACGAAGGGGCCCGCCTATTCCAAGGTGGACGCCACGAGAGAAGCGGCAGCGCGGGCGGGGTGTGTGGTCCTTTACAAGGGGCCGGACACGGTGATCGCCGACCCCTCGGGCCGGTGCAGCATCAATTCGGCAGCCTATGAGCGGGCGGCGCCGTGGCTCGCGACGGCGGGGTCGGGGGATGTGCTAGCGGGGTTCATCGCGGGGCTGCTCGCACGCGGGTTCGACCCGATGCAGGCAGCCGAGACGGGGGCCTGGCTGCATGTGGAATGCGCCCGCAGCTTCGGACCGGGGCTGATCGCCGAGGATCTTCCCGAGGAGTTGCCGAAGGTGTTCCGGGCGTTGGGGCTGTAGGGGCGCCGGGGGCGCGGGATCAGCGAAGGCCCGGCCTTCGCCCCGCGCTTTTGGGGCGGTTTCGCTGGACGCCTCAAAGCCAGGGACAACGGAGGCCAGCGCCTGCCCGGGGGCAGGCAGGCGCTGGACGGAACGCTTTGGCGTCCCGGCGTCCACACGGGAATGACTCGCGTGGCAGGGGCGATGGCCCCTGCCATGGGGAGGAAGCTTCGGAGATCAGAAAGGCGGCTCCGATCCGTCAGGCCGAAACGCGCGCAGGCTCGCAGGCCAGTTCCAGCCCGCAGGCATAGACCATGGCGGGCTCGTCGAAGTGGAGCGCGTAGAAGACGGCATCGCGCTGCGCCTCGGCGCGGAAGTACTCGCCGTCGATCAGACGACCGGCCGGGATCAGGGCGCGGTCGGCATCCGCAAGCGCACGGGCGCGCCAGTCGCGCACGAGGATCGCCTGACCCTCGGCAATCACGATATCCGCCTCGGGGCGGTCCTTGCCGAGGGCGCTGTCAACGATCCGCACCATCCGGGCGCGGGGCACCTCATGCGCCTCGACCGCACGCAGGCGCAAGGCCCCGGCCCGCGTCACGACACGGTCTCCGACCGCCAGATCCTCGACCGGAACTGCACCCTGCATGGTCAGAACCGGGGTCCCTTTCAGCAGGCCCTGCACCGGCACGCCCGCCATGTCCCCCATCCCGTGATCCAGCATGACCAGTCCCCCGTCGCTCGCCTGCCTCTGATCTTGCGGCGCAATGCGGCAAGAAAATGTTGACGGCGCGGTGTTTTTGGCGAGGTTCGGGGCAGTCTGGCCTTAAACCCGCGCGGCAGGTCTGCTAAATTCCACTTCGGAGCGGGTGTGGCGGAACTGGCAGACGCACT
>CAZVIS010000233.1:0-5476 GCA_964627355.1 uncultured Rhodobacterales bacterium | reverse complement strand
TGCAGGATGACGCCATCGACCGCGCCTCGGGCATGAAGATCGCGATAGGCGCGTTCCTCATCCTCGTCCGAGACGACGGAGAGCACCATGTCATAGCCCGCACGGGAATAGACCTCGCCCGCGCCCGCGATGAAATCGGCAAAGATGGGGTTCACCATCTCGTGCCGCGTTGCAACCGGAATGACATGTCCGATGGCAAGCGCGCGGCCCGTGGCGAGGCGGATCGCGCGGGTGTTCGGGCGGTAGTGGTGGCGCTTGGCGGCGGCCAGAACCCGTTCGCGCGTGGCCTCGTTCACCTCGGGGTAGCCGTTCAGCGCGCGGCTGACGGTGGTGGGCGAAAGGCCCAGCTTCGAGGCAAGCTCCTTGAGGTTCATCGGTGTGGGGCGGCCAAAACGGTTTCAATCGGTGCCGACCTTAGCCGCGTGAAGGGCGGGCGTCAAAGCCCAAGGGATCTGACTGTCCAGTTGGCCTGACAGCGCGCCCGGGCCTTTCGCACGTGCAGAATAAAGGGTTTGCGCCCCCTGCGGCTGTTCCGCGCGATTGACTTGGATAGGGGGATCGGCGACTGTTCCGCATCCAAAGCGGTTTGGGATCGATTCCCGCGCTTGGGCCAAAAGGCTGCGTCACGCGGCGTGTTCATCTGGGAGGATGACAATGAAATCCGGACTTTACGCAAGCGCTGCGGCGCTGGCGCTGATGGCGGGCACCGCCACGGCACAGGACTTCAAGTTCCCCATTGGCGAGGGGGCGTTCAACTGGCAGAGCTATGCCGACTTCGACGCCAAGTACAACCTGGACGAGACCATCACGATGTTCGGCCCGTGGCGCGGCGAGGATCAGGTGCTGGTTGAATCCATGCTGGCCTATTTCACCGCCGCCTCGGGCGTGAAGGTGCAGTATTCCTCGTCCGAGAACTATGAGCAGCAGATCGTCATCGACACGCAGGCGGGCAGCCCGCCGAATGTGGCCGTGCTGCCGCAGCCCGGCCTGATCGCGGATCTGGCCGCCAAGGGCCTGATCGTTCCGCTGGGGGCCGAGACCGAGGCGTGGATGGGCGAGAATTACGCCGCCGGGTCGTCCTGGGTGGGCCTTGGCACCTACAAGGGGGCTGATGGCACCCCGGCACTCTACGCCTTCCCCTACAAGATCGATGTGAAGTCGCTGGTCTGGTACGTGCCCGAGAACTTCGAGGATGCGGGTTATGCGATCCCCGAGACGATGGAGGACCTCAAGGCGCTGACCGAGAAGATCGTGGCCGATGGCGGGACGCCGTGGTGCATCGGTCTGGGTTCGGGCGGTGCGACGGGCTGGCCCGCGACCGACTGGGTCGAGGACATGATGCTGCGGACCCAACCGGCCGAGACCTATGACGCCTGGTATCGCCACGAGATCCCGTTCAACGATCCGGCGGTGGTGGGCGCGATCGAGGAGTTCGGCTGGTTTGCCAAGACCGACGCGCACGTCGCGGGCGGCACGGCAGCCGTCGCCTCGACCGACTTCCGCGACAGCCCAAAGGGCCTCTTCTCCTCGCCCCCCGGCTGCTTCATGCACCATCAGGCGTCGTTCATCCCGTCGTTCTTCCCCGAGGGGACGGAGCTTGGCGTCGATGCCGACTTCTTCTACATGCCGGCCTATGCGGGCAAGGATCTGGGCAAGCCGGTCCTTGGCGCTGGCACGCTCGCCTTCATCACCAAGGACAGCGAGGGGTCGCGCGCCTTCATCGAATGGCTGAAGACGCCGATCGCGCATGAGGTCTGGATGGCGCAGTCGGGGTTCCTGACGCCGCTGAAATCGGCCAATGCCGAGCTTTACGGGTCATCCTCGCTGAAAAAGCAGGGCGAAATCCTGCTGAACGCCACGACCTTCCGCTTTGACGGGTCGGACCTGATGCCGGGTGCGGTCGGTGCGGGGACGTTCTGGACCGGCATGGTGGACTATGTCGGGGGCAAGTCGGCCCAGGAAGTGGCGGACGCGATCGAGGCGTCCTGGCCCAAGTAAGCCGTAACGGCTGACGGGGGCGGCCTGCAGGCCGCCCCCACATCCGCCAACGTGCGGAAACCCGGGGGGGAGGGACACATGAATCCGGCATTACAGGCTGTCATCACCATCGCCGTGGGCGTCGGCGGGTGCGTGGCGTACTTCTGGGCGTCGAACCTGTTTCTCGACAAGGTGCTGTTTCCGCCGCGCGGCCCCAACGCGGGCGCGAACATCAACCGCGCGAACCTGATCCGGCCCTGGCTGTTCCTGATGCCCGCGCTGATCGCCCTTGGCCTGTACCTTGCCTATCCGGTGTTCGCGACGCTGTGGCTGTCGTTCCATGACAAGTCGGGCGATGCCTTCGTCGGGCTGGCGAATTACCAGACCATGCTGGGCGAGCCGAAGTTCTGGGAATCCCTGCGCAACAACATGCTGTGGCTGATCGTGGTGCCTGCCTTGGCGACTGCCTTTGGCCTGCTGGCGGCGCAACTGACCGACCGGATCAAGTGGGGCAACATCGCCAAGGCGATGATCTTCATGCCGATGGCGATTTCTTTCGTGGGAGCCTCGGTCATCTGGAAGCTGGTCTATGACGTGCGGCCCGAGGGGACCGAGCAGATCGGCATCCTGAACGCGATTACCGTGGCCTTGGGAGGGGACCCGCAGCAATGGCTGCAATTGCCGTTCTGGAACAACTTCTTCCTGATGGCGGTGCTGGTCTGGATTCAGGCGGGCTTCGCCATGGTGATCCTGTCCGCCGCGCTGCGCGGCATCCCCGAGGAGACCATCGAGGCCGCGATCATCGACGGCGCGTCGCCGTTCCAGATTTTCTTCAAGATCAAGGTTCCGCAGATCGTGGGGACCATTGTGGTGGTCTGGACGACGATCACGATCACGGTGCTGAAGGTGTTCGACATCGTGCTGGCGATGACGAATGGCGAGTGGAACACGCAGGTGCTGGCCAACTACATGTTCGCCAAGCTCTTCCGGTCGGGAACCGGAGACTGGGGCGTCGGGTCGGCTGCGGCGATGGTCATCATGCTGCTGGTGATGCCGATCCTGATCTGGAACGTGCGCAACGCCCGCAAGGAGATGAGCTGATGGACAACATCGCGGGGCGCAAGTCGGGGCTGGTCTGGGCGGTGCATATCGCCACGGCGGCGCTGGTCTTGCTGTGGGTGCTGCCGACATTCGGGCTTCTGGTGTCGTCGTTCCGGACGGGGGACCAGATTTCCACCAGTGGCTGGTGGAAGGCGCTGACCACGCAGGAAAGCCAGTTGTCGCCGATCCGGGTCGAGGGGACCGAGGTGGCCAAGGACGGCGCCTTCGTCATCGAGGGGAACCTGTTCGAGGCGGCCGCGAGCGTCAGCGCCTGGGGCACGAGTTCGCGAGAGCCGACGGCCTTTGCGCCCGGCGATACTGCCACACTGGACGATGGGGTCACGCTGACGGTGTCGGAGACAGGGGCCTATGTCCTGACCTCTCCCGTCACGACCGAAGGGACCCGCCTGCCTCGCGTCTTTGCCACCGCCGCGACGCCACCGGAATTCACCACGCAGAACTACGGGACGGTCCTGTTCAGCCCCTTGGCTGGGCAATCCATCGGGCAGGCCTTCATCAACACGCTGACCGTCTCGATCCCGGCGACGATCATCCCGATCCTTGTCGCGGCATTTGCCGCCTATGCGCTGGCCTGGATGGAGTTTCCGGGTCGGGCGCTCTTGGTGGCGGCGGTGGTGGGACTGCTGGTTGTGCCGTTGCAGCTGGCGCTGATCCCCTTGTTGCAGTTGCACAATTCCATCGGGATCGGGAAGAGTTATATCGGGATATGGCTGGCGCATACCGGGTTCGGGTTGCCCTTGGCGATCTACCTCTTGCGCAACTACATGGTCGGCCTGCCGCGCGACATCATCGAGAATGCACGGGTGGATGGCGCGACCGAGTTCCAGATCTTCGTCAAGATCGTGCTGCCCCTGTCGTTTCCGGCGCTGGCCAGTTTCGCGATCTTCCAGTTCCTTTGGACGTGGAATGACCTGCTTGTTGCGCTGGTGTTCCTGGGGACGGGGAACGATCAGCAGGTGCTGACGGGGAACCTGGTGAACCTGCTCGGGAGCCGTGGGGGGGATTGGGAGATCCTTGCGACCTCGGCCTTCGTGTCGATCTTTGTGCCGCTGGTCGTGTTCTTCTCGATGCAGCGGTTCCTTGTGCGCGGGCTGCTCGCCGGGTCGGTGAAGTGATGGCGGCGATGGAAAAGGTCTCCGTTCTGGCGCAGGACGCCGACTGGTGGCGGGGCGCGGTGATCTATCAGATCTATCCGCGCAGCTTTCAGGATTCGAACGGCGACGGGATCGGGGATCTGGCGGGGATCGCCGCGCGGCTGGACCATATCGCGGGTTTGGGGGCAGATGCGATCTGGATCAGCCCGTTTTTCACCAGCCCGATGAAGGACTTCGGCTATGACGTCAGCGACTATTGCGACGTCGATCCGATGTTCGGGACCTTGGCCGATTTCGATGCCGTCGTGGCGCGGGCGCATGAGCTGGGCCTGCGGGTGATGATCGACCTGGTGCTGTCGCATACGTCCGACGCGCATCCGTGGTTTGCCGAGAGCAAGCGGGACCGGACGGGGCCCAAGGCCAACTGGTATGTCTGGGCGGACCCCAAGCCCGACGGCACGCCACCCAATAACTGGCTTTCGGTGTTCGGCGGCAGCGCGTGGCAGTGGCATGGGGGCCGTGAGCAGTATTACCTGCACAACTTCCTGACCAGCCAGCCGGACCTGAACTTCCACCACGCCCCGGTGCAGGAGGCGCTGCTGGATGTCGTGCGGTTCTGGCTGGCGCGGGGGGTGGACGGGTTCCGGCTGGATACGATCAACTTCTACATCCATGACAAGTACTTGCGGGACAATCCATCTTTGCCGCCCGCGCTGCGGAATGACAGCATCGCGCCTTCGGTCAACCCCTATAACCACCAGCTGCACCTCTTCTCGAAGAACCAGCCGGAGAACCTTGAATTCCTGCGGAAATTCCGCGCGGTGATCGAGCCCTACGGCGCGGCGGCAGTGGGTGAGGTCGGCGATGCGCAGCGAGGCCTTGAGATCATGGCCGAGTATACCTCGGGCGGGGACAAGGTGCAGATGTGCTACCCGTTCGAGATGTTGCAGCCGAAGCGACTGACGGCAGCAAGTCTGGCCGAGACCTTTGCCCGGATGCAAGCGGCGGCACCCGATGCATGGCCCTGCTGGGCCTATTCCAACCACGACACCGTCCGCCACATCACCCGCTGGGATCTTTCTGACGCCGCAGCAAAGACTTACACCGCTCTCCTCATGTGCCTGCGCGGCTCGCTCTGCCTCTACCAAGGCGAGGAACTGGGCCTGCCCGAGGCCGAGATCGCCTTCGAAGACCTGCAGGACCCCTACGGCATCCAGTTCTGGCCCGAGTTCAAGGGTCGCGACGGGGCGCGGACGCCGATGGTCTGGCAGACGGACAACGCG
>CAZVIS010000232.1:0-5493 GCA_964627355.1 uncultured Rhodobacterales bacterium | reverse complement strand
TGGAAGCCGTTCCTGCTGGACTGGATCGCGGATGTGCATCGGAGGGCGGCGGAGCAGGGCAAGCAGCTGCTGGTCTTCTCGCACTACCCCGTCGCCGATCCCTTTCAGGATGACGGGACCGAGCGGGTGCTCTTCGGCGACAGCGACGTCGCGCAGCGGACGCCTGTGCCAGAGGTCGCGGCGCGGCTGGCGGCCGTGGGCGTAAGGCAGCACTTCGGCGGCCACATCCACGCGAATTCCGTCACGCAAGCCTATGGTCTGACGTATTTTTCCGTTCCGTCCACCATCGCCTTCCCGCCCGGGTTCGCGATTGCGGATGAGGGGGATGTTGAGGTTATCTCGCTCGCGGATGTCCCCGTGCCCGGGGACCTTCTGGACTTCTACCGCGCCTCGGGAGGAGATCCAGAGCCCCGGCTTGGCCCCTTCCTCTGGCAGCAGATCCGGGCGCGGACGCTTGCGCATCACCTGCCGCGCCTCTTTCCGCAAGGGTTGCCCGAGGGGATCACCCCCGACCTCGTGGCCAACTGGTATGCGATCCGCCAGGCCGGGCCGCTGGCCCGGGACTACCTCGACCCCGATCGCCTTGTTGCCCTGCGCAGCCTCGCCGCCGAGGGGGATCCGACGGCCGATCCGGCCTTGCCAGATGGCTTTCGCCGCCGTTTCCTCTCGATGCTCGACCGCGCGCTCCGACGGATGGAAGCCTAGGCCACCTGCCCCGCCGCCCAGCCCGAAGACCAGGCCCACTGGAAGTTGTACCCCCCCAGCCAGCCCGTGATATCAACCACTTCCCCGATGAAGTAGAGCCCCGGCACAGCCTTCGCCTCCATCGTCCGGGGGTCGAGCGCATCTGTCTCCACCCCGCCGAGCGTCACCTCGGCCGTGCGATACCCTTCCGTCCCCACCGGCCTCAGCACTATCGCATGCAGGCCCGCTGCAATCCGGTCGAGTGTCGCATTAGACAGATCCGCCAGCCGCCCCGCATCCCCCGCTAGATGCCGCGCCAGCCGTTCCGGCATCAGTGTCGCCAGCGCGGACGCAAGCGTCATCCGCCCCGACGCGCCCCGCAAGGCCCGCAACACCTCGGCCCCCTTGAGGCCGGGCAGCAAGTCCACCGTCACCGGGTTCCCCTCGCGCCAGTAGCTGGAGATTTGCAGGACCGCCGGGCCGGACAGACCCCGATGAGTGAAAAGGATAGCGTCGTCAAAGGCCTGCCGGTCGAACCTTACACCAACCGGCAGCGCGACCCCGGCCAGAGGACGCATCCATTCCAGCTCCTGCTCGGCAAAGGTCAGGGGCACCAGTGCGGGCCGCGTCTCGGTCACCGGCAGGCCAAAGCCCTCGGCCACGCGATAACCCGCCGGGGTCGCGCCCATCTTGGGGATCGACTTCCCGCCCGTCGCCACGACCACCGAAGCACAGCGCACAATCCCACGCGAGGTTTCGACGGCAAACCCCTGCCCTTCCTTCACAATCGCGGCAAACGAAGTCTCCAGCCACAGCCGCGCCCCGGCCTCTTCCGCCGCCCGCACCAGCATCGCGACAATCTGCGTGGCCGACCCGTCGCAGAACAGTTGCCCAAGTGTCTTTTCATGCCAGGCGATCCCCGCCGCATCTACCCGCGCGATGAAGTCCCATTGCGTGAACCGCTTCAGCGCCGACAGCGCAAAACGCGGGTTCCGCCCGAGGAACCGGTCCGCCGCCACGCCGAGATTGGTGAAGTTGCACCGGCCCCCGCCCGAGATGCGGATCTTCTCGCCCGGGGCGCGGCCATGCTCGATCACCAGCACGCTGCGCCCGCGCCGCGCCGACTCGGCCGCGCAGAACAGGCCCGCCGCCCCAGCCCCAAGGATCACCACATCGACCTGCATGGCCCCGCGTTACCCGACGCCATGCGCGCCCGCAACCGGTCGAAAGCCCGACAGATGCCCCTTGCAGCACCCTGAGTGCTTCGCTAAACAGCCGCCCAGTTGGGGCGTCGCCAAGCGGTAAGGCAGCGGTTTTTGGTACCGCCATACCTAGGTTCGAATCCTAGCGCCCCAGCCAACTTCCCCTAGAAGCGATTGTTTTCGAGAACCGCCAGCACCGCCTCGGCGGGCACGTCCTCGGCGACAAAGGCCTGCCCGATCCCACGCGCAAGGATGAATCGCAGGCGCCCGTCCACCACCTTCTTGTCCTGCCCCATCAGGGCCAGCAGCGCCTCGGGCCCCGGCAGGTCGCCGGGAATTTCGGAGAGTTTGGTCTTCAGGCCCAGGGCCCGCATGTGCGCCCGGACACGCGACGGATCCTCTTGCGGGCAAAGGCCAAGCCGGGCCGACAGGTCAAAGGCCAGCACGCAGCCAATCGCCACGCCCTCGCCATGCAGCAAGCGGTCGGAATAGCCGGTGGCCTTCTCAAGTGCATGGCAGAAGGTGTGGCCAAAGTTCAGAAGCGCGCGCTCTCCTTCCTCCGTCTCGTCGCGGGACACGATGCCGGCCTTCATCTCGACCGATCTGCGGACGG
The DNA here is from genome assembly GCA_964627355.1 of uncultured Rhodobacterales bacterium. Classification (GTDB taxonomy): domain Bacteria; phylum Pseudomonadota; class Alphaproteobacteria; order Rhodobacterales; family Rhodobacteraceae; genus JBBQXK01. The sequence continues at coordinate 2,994 of CAZVIS010000232.1, read as the reverse complement.
CGTGTTGCAGCAACCCTGCATCGCCCGCGACCATCGCGCCCGCGTTGCCCTCAAGCCAGTCGAAAAAGGCTGAATCCCCCAGCAGACCGTATTTCACCACCTCGCCATATCCCGCCAGAACCTCGCGCCGAGGCAGCGTGCTCAGGGCACCAATGTCGGCCAGCACCCGGACCGGCTGATGAAAGGCGCCGACAAGGTTCTTGCCCTGTGCGGTGTTGATTCCGGTCTTGCCACCGACCGAACTGTCCACCTGCGCAAGCAGCGACGTTGGGATCTGCACGAAACGGACCCCCCGCCGAAGGATGGAAGCCGCGAATCCCGCGAGATCCCCGATCACGCCGCCGCCGAGTGCGATGACCAGATCCCGCCGTTCGACCCGCGCCTCGAGCATCCATTCCACAGCGCGCGACAGGTTCGCCCAGTCCTTCGTCCCCTCTCCGGCAGGCAGGGCGAGCGCAGAGACCTCGATCCCCGCTGCGCGAAATGCCTCAGTGAGGAGTGGAAGGTGGAGGGCCGCGACCGTCTCGTCCGTAAGGACTGCGACGCGCGGACGATGCAGGAGATCGGCCACCTGTGCCGCGGCCCCCTCGATCAGGCCCTGCCCGATGCGCACCTCATACGAGCGCGCGCCAAGCGCCACCTCGACCGTATCGAGCATTCTCAGTCCTCCAGAAGTCCAGGCCATTCGGCCAGCGCCGCGACTACCTTGGCGGCCATCCCCTCGATGGGCAGGCTCGCCTCGGCATCCACCACGATGTCGGCAAGCGCATAGACGGGTGTGCGCGCATCGTAAATCTGCTGCAGCGTCTCACGCGGGTTCGGCGTGCGCAGCAACGGCCGGGTCGTCTTGTGGCGGACACGGTTCCACAGCAGGTCGATGTCCGCACGAAGCCAGACGGATACGCCCTCGGCCTTGATGGCGGCGCGGTTCCCCTCGGCAAGGAAGGCGCCACCGCCGGTGGAGAGGATGCAAGGCACGCCCTGCAACAGGCGCTGGATCACCTGCGCCTCCTTGGCGCGGAAGAAGGGCTCGCCGTCACGCTCAAAGATCTCGGCGATGGAGCGGTTGGCGGCGCGCACGATCTCGTCGTCGGAATCCAGGAAGGGCACATCGAGCATACGGGCCACCTGCGTCCCGATCGCGGTCTTGCCCGCCCCCATCATGCCGACCAGAACCACCGTCCGCCGCAATCGCCGCATCGACGCGTCACTCCCCCCGGCGGATTCTTGGGCGGACCCTTGCCGCCTCGCCTTCTTTTGTCATTGAATGGCGTGAAGCCGCCGAAAATGCCATATAGGATCGGCCAGACGCCGCAAAGGCGCATGACAGGCAAGGGCACGGGCAATGTGGCGCATTCTGAAGGCGGTTCTGCTGCTAATGGTGTTGGGGTTGATCGGTCTGGTCGCCTATGCCTATCTCGCCGACCTGACGCCCGCTACGCAGCGGGTGACCAAGCCCGTGGTGCTTGATGGCAACTAGGGCGGTGGTCACCGTTGCCCTTGCGGCGCTGCTGGCAACCCCGGGCGCCCCTTCCAGGGCCGAAGAACCGCTGTCGGCCATCGATTGGCTGTCGCAGTCGGTCGCCACGCCGCCGCCCGCCTTACCGCCTGACGAACCTGCGGTCACGGCCAACGGACTTGCCTCTGACGTGACGGTCACGGTCCTTGATGCGTCATCGCCTGATGCGGCCGGAGTGCTGCCTGCCAGCGCGACCGGCCTTCCGGCCGACCTCTGGGGTCTGGGCCGCACCGATGAGATCGTGGCGCTGATCGCGGTGGACCGAAGCGATGCGCTGCCCGCACTGAAGGGACTGTTGCTGACGCTGCTGCTGGCCGAGTTGAAGGCCCCCGCCGATGCCGGCAAAGGCGGCGATCTGCTGCTGGCGCGCGTCGACCGTCTGCTTGGGATGGGGGCCCTCGACCAGGCCGGTGCCTTGTTGCAAGCGGCGGGGACCACGAACCCCACCCGGTTCCGCCGCGCCTTCGATGTGGCGCTGCTGACCGGCGCCGAAGACCGCGCCTGCGTTGAAATGATGGCGACCCCCGCCCTTGCCCCGACCTTCCCCGCGCGCGTGTTCTGCCTTGCGCGGTCCGGAGACTGGAACGCTGCGGCCCTTGCGCTGCGGACGGGGGTCGTCCTTGGCTATATTTCGCCGCCCGACGAGGCGCTCTTGTCCCGTTTCCTCGACCCCGAACTCTATGAGGGCGAAGGCACGCTAGAGCCGCCGTCCCCCGTCACGCCCCTTGCCTGGCGCATGCTCGAAGCGATCGGAGAGACGCTTCCGACCGGCTCCCTCCCCCTCGCCTTCAGCCATGCCGAACTGCGCGAGACAGCCGGATGGAAGGCGCAGATCGAGGCGGCAGAGCGGCTGACGCGTGCGGGGGTGCTCGAGCCGAATCTGCTTCTGGGTCTTTATACCTCGCGCTCGCCCGCTGCTTCGGGCGGGGTCTGGGACCGGGTCGCAGCGTTTCAGGCCTTCGAGGCGGCAGTCGCCTCGGGCGACGCCACGCAGACTTGGGCCGCCTTGCCGGCAGTCTGGTCGCGAATGGCTGAGGCCGAGCTGGAGGTGCCCTTTGCGCAGCTCTTTGCCCGGCCCCTCGCCGCCTTGCCGGGGCCCCGTCCTGCGCTTGCCTTCCGCATTCTGCTGCTGTCGCCCGACTACGAAAAGGCCGCCACGCTGCACAGCCCCGAAACCGCAGCCGAACGCTTTGCGGTCGCCGTGGCACGTGGCGACGTGACCGGTGTCACACCGCCCGACAGCCTCGCCCGCGCCATTGCCGAGGCTTTTGCCGCGCCCGACACCGGCACCGCCATGGCCACTCTGGTCGAAGGTGACCGTCTGGGCGAGGCGATCCTGACGGCCATCGACCGGGTTCGGGGCGGCGTCCAGGGCGACCTGCGGGGCGTGACCGAAGGGCTTTCGCTGCTGCGCAAGGTGGGGCTCGAGGATGTGGCAATGCGCACGGCGCTGGAACTGCTGCTCCAGTAGCGGC
>CAZVIS010000231.1:0-5502 GCA_964627355.1 uncultured Rhodobacterales bacterium | reverse complement strand
TCGCGCAGGGTCAGGTTGTCGAGGCCGAAGTAGTCCAGCGTGGCCCCGTTGCCGTCATTTGCGTTGAACTCGATCCGCCGCGCGCCGGTGAAAAGCGTCTCGTCGAAGTCGAAGGTCTGGAGGTTGCCGCGGTCCGCCGTCAGGGTGACAGTGCCCAGAAGCTCGGTCCCCGCCTCGTCGGCAAAGACGCTGACGGTGATCGACAGCGCGTCGCGGAAGGCTGCGGTGAAGTCTGCGGACAGAACGTCAAAGGGCGTAGCGCGCGTCAGCACGAAAGGCGTGCCCGCCGCCGCATCCTCATAGCCGCCGATCTCGCTCCCGCCCGCCTCGGCGATGAAGGCGATGTTCTGGCCGGACCCGGCCACATAGCCCGGAATACTGCCGTCAGGGTTGTACGCCCCGGCCTGCGTCCAGTTGAATCCGGCATAGCCGTTGGTAATGCGGGTCTCTTGCCCCTCTCCAAGGGGAAGATCGTCGAATGTCAGGACAAAGGAAGGATTCGCCATTTCATGTCTCCTGGTTTGGCTTTGGTTCCCCGAACACGCGCGTTGGCAATTGCGGGGGCTGGAATGGCCCCCGGTATTTTGTAAAGTCAACGCATGACTTTGCGTAAACCGTTCATATACATACGGTTACACTCGTGACTGCAGGCACGGCTTTCAGTTGTCGGCAACGCCGCACTTACTTTGCGTCAACTTTGCCGGTATCGCGCAAACCTGTTCGCTTGTGCAGCATGGACCGCTTCGGTTGTTGAAAATTGACGGATTTGACGGATTTCACCATGACCCTTGTATATTCCAACGATCCACTCGTGAATTGCGCAGGTTCTTGCCAATTGACTCCCGTTCGGGCTACGCGCCACGGGGCGCTGGGCGATGCGGCCTTGCCCCCTTGCATCTGCGCCCGCGAATCCCCAGAACAACGCGGACAGCAGGCAGGGGGACGCCATGACGCATCGGATCGCCATCCTTGGTGCCTCGGGCTATACCGGGGCGGAACTTGTGCGCCTGATCGCGACGCATCCGGCGATGCGGATCGTGGCGCTTTCGGCGGACCGCAAGGCCGGTCTGCCGATGGCCGAAGTGTTCCCGTTTCTGCGCCACCTTGATCTTCCTGTCTTGCAGAAGATTGAGGAGATCGATTTCGCTTCCGTGGACCTGTGCTTCTGCGCGCTGCCCCATGCCACCACGCAAGAGGTGGTCGCGCGGCTGCCCCGCGACCTGCGGATCGTCGACCTGTCCGCCGACTTCCGTCTGCGCGACCCAGCAGAGTACGCACGCTGGTACGGCCAGCCGCACAGCCAGCCCGAGTTGCAGAAAGAAGCCGTCTATGGCCTGACCGAGTTCTACCGGCCCGAGATCACCGCCGCGCGGCTGGTGGCAGGCACCGGCTGCAACGCGGCTGCCGGGCAATATGCGCTGCGCCCCCTGATCGCCGCCGGTGTCATCGACCTCGACCAGATCGTGATCGACCTCAAGGCAGGCGTCAGCGGCGCGGGGCGCAGCCTGAAGGAGAACCTTCTGCATGCCGAGTTGTCGGGCGGCACGCATACCTATTCCGCGGGGGGCAAGCACAGGCATCTGGGTGAATTCGATCAGGAATTCAGCCGGATTGCAGGTCGCCCCGTGCATGTCCAGTTCACGCCGCACCTTCTGCCGATGAACCGGGGGATCCTTGCCACCGTCTATGTCCGGGGCGAGCCCGAGGCGGTTCACCGCACGCTGTTCGATGCCTATGCGTCCGAGCCGTTCCTTGAAGTGCTGCCCTTTGGCACACTCCCCTCGACACGCGACATTGCAGGCTCCAACTTCTGCCATATCGGCGTCATCGGCGACCGCATCCCCGGGCGGGCGGTGGTGGTGTCGGTTCTGGACAACCTGACCAAGGGATCCTCAGGCCAGGCAATCCAGAACGCGAACCTGATGCTAGGGGTCGAGGAGACGGCAGGGCTGATGCTGGCACCGGTATTCCCATGAGAAACCTCAAGAAAACGCGGCGCATCCAGATCATCGTGCTGGCCTTTGTCAGCCTGGGCCTGTCCACGGCCCTGATCGGTTACGCCATGCAGGACGGCATCAACTTTTTCCGAACGCCCGCGCAGGTGATGGAGGAACCGCCCGCCCCCGACGAGACGTTCCGCATCGGCGGGCTGGTCGAAGAGGGGTCGATCGAGCGGGGGCAGGGCGAGACGATCCGCTTTCGCGTGACCGACACCAAGGTCTCAGTGCCCGTCAGCTATACCGGCATCCTGCCCGACCTCTTTGCGGAAGGAGAGGGGATGGTGGGCACCGGGCGCTACGTGAACGGCGTCTTTGAAGCCTCTGAAATCCTTGCCAGACATGACGAGACCTACATGCCGAAAGAGGTGGTGGATGCGCTGAAGGAGCAGGGCGTCTATGTTGCACCGGACGGTGGCGAAGGCGGTTCTTAACCGCTTCGCAACAGTCTGAGGGCGGTCCGAGAGGGAGCCGTCCGATGTCCAGCGTCCGCGAAATTGCCGAAGAGATCGTCACCCGCGAGGGTGGCTTCGTGAACGACCCCGACGATCCGGGCGGGGCCACCAACTTTGGCGTGACGATCGGCACGATGCGCCGTCTGGGGATCGACCTCACCGGCGACGGCCAGGTGACCGAGGCCGACGTGCGCCGCCTGACGAAGGCGCAGGCCGTGGACATCTTCGTTCGCCACTACTTCCAGCGCCCCCACATCGACGCGCTGCCCGAGGCGCTGCAACCCTCGCTCTTCGACATGTATGTGAACGCGGGGGCGAACGCGGTGAAGGTGCTGCAACGGTTGCTGACGGACATGGGCTACCCCTGCGATCCGGATGGCAGCGTCGGGCCGCAGACGATCCGCGCGGCGCAACTGGCCGCCGAGGCCGCGCCGAACCATATCGCCGACGCCTACGCCATCGCGCGGCGCAACTACTACTACGCGCTGGCCGATGCCCGCCCCGCCAGCCGCAAATATGCCCGCCGCCGGGATGGCGGCAAGGGCGGCTGGATCCTGCGGGCCGAGGAATTCATGCAAGCGAAATATCGGCTGACCGACGCGCAGCACGCCCAACGGGTGGCCGCATGGGCCTGATCGGCAAGGTTCTGGGCGGACCCTCGGCCGTCACCGCACTCGGCCAGGCGGCCACGGGTATCGCCGAGGTCTTCACCCCCTCGGCCACGCGCCGGATGGAGTTGTCGGCCGAGGCGCAGATGGCCGCGCTGAACCAGCTGGGCGAGGAGTATTCCCTGCCCTCGACCGGCTGGTTCGACCGCATGGTGAACGGGCTGAACCGCCTGCCGCGCCCGATGCTGGCTTTTGGCACGCTCGGCCTGTTTGTCTATGCGATGGTGGACCCGCCGGGGTTCGGAGCGCGGATGGTGGGGCTGAACGCGATACCGGAGCCGCTATGGTGGCTTCTGGGCGCCATCGTTGCCTTCTACTTCGGCGCGCGCGAGACGCATTACTTCCGCACGCGGCCGGTGATTGCGGCGCCGGGGGCTGCGCCCGCGGTTGCGGCAGGAAACCCGGCGCTTGAAGACTGGCGCGGATCGCAGGATTAGGGCGTCGAACTGGCGACCGGCGGCACACGTTTAAGATAGGCCGCTACCGCCTGCCGGTCGCTCTCCGGCAGCTTCGCCATGTTCTCGACCACCAGCGCCATGTGCCCGCCTGCACTGTCGTACTCGGGGGTAAAGCCCGAGGTGAGGTACTCGACAATCTCCTCTTCGGACCAGGTCAGCGCGCCAGGCGTGATGTTCGGGATGCGGCCCTGGCCCGAAGGGTTCGGCGCTCCCGCAAGCCACGACGCGCGCTGCAGCCCGCCAAGGGGATTGCGCGGCGTGTGGCATTCGCCGCAGTGCGCCAGCGCCTCGACGATGTAGCGCCCGCGCGCCTCGGCCGCGCTCAGGTCTCCATCCACTACCCAGGCCTTGCCCGCGAAAAGCAGCTTCCAGCCCCCAAGGCTGGCCCGGATGTTGAAGGGAAAGCCCACCTCGTGCGGTTGGCTGGGGATGGGTGAGGGGGACAGGGTCGCCATGTAGGCCTGGATGTCGGCGATATCCTGCAGGCTTGCCTTGGCATAGGCGCTGTAGGGGAAGGCCGGGTAATAATGCTGCCCCTCGGGGCTGACACCGCGCTGCACGGCGCTGGCGAACTGCGCCAGCGTCCAGCCGCCGATGCCATGCTCGGGGTCGGGCGAGATGTTCGGGGCGATGAAGGTGCCAAAGGCGGTGGCAAAGCGCTGGCCGCCCACAAGGACCAGTTTCGCCTCGCCCTGCGCGTCCGGCGCCGTGTGGCACGAGGCGCAGCCGGCAGCGGCAAAGACCAGCGCACCACGCGCCGCATCGCCGGTCACGCCGGCAACGTCCGTCTCGGACAAGGGGCGTGGCGCGGCAAGGAACCAGCCGCCCAAGCCGCCGACGACCGCCAGCCCCAGAATGATCCGCCAGATTCGCATCTCGAAAGCCTCCTGCTATGCACCGTGCCGCCATGACCGCGGGGCATGAGTCGTCCTACCATGTCGGGTCAGGGCGTGGCCGTCTTGGACAACCTGCTCACTTCCTTGTCAGCGCGGCGGGCGCGCCGGTCCGTTCACGGTCAGCCAGTCGGGCCAGCCGAGGAAGCGCTCGATTGCGAAAAGCGCAAGGCAGGCGGCGATGACGGATAGGACCAGCACGACCCGCTGCCATGAGGGCGGATGGCGCACCCACCGGGCCATGCGCATCAGCCAGATCGGGCTCACGGCCGCCCGTCGGTAAAGCGCACCTTGCCGATATGGGGCAGGTTGCGGTTGCGCTGCGCGAAGTCGATTCCGTAACCGACAACAAATTCATCGGGGATTTCGAACCCTGTCCAGGTCGCACGGATCGGCACCTCACGCCGCGACGGCTTGTCGAGCAGGGCGCAAACCTCCAGCCGCGCAGGCCCCCGCGCTCGCAGCAGCGTCACCACATGGTTAAGGGTAAACCCCGTATCCACGATATCCTCGACCACCAGCACGTCGCGGCCCGCGATCTCTCCCGACAGGTCCTTGATAAGTCGGACCTCACGGCTGGACACGGTCGCGTCGCCATAGCTCGACGCCTCGAGGAAATCGACCTCGACCGGCAGGTCGATCTCGCGCACGAGGTCGGCAATGAAGACGAAGGACCCGCGCAAGAGGCCCACGACCACCAGCTTGTCGGTGCCCGCAAAATGCGCCGTGATCTCGCGTGCAAGGGCCTCGACCCGCGCGGCGATCGATTTGGCACTTATCAACTGATCGATGACATAGGGTCGCGTGGCCATGGGGTCCCCTTGATTTCCCCCTTCGTGCTATCCAAAACCAAGGTCCAAGGAAAGCCGCGCAGCAGGACGATGCCCACCCATCAGGAAACCAAGCGTCTGCCCTATACGGCGCGGCAGATGTACGACCTTGTCGCCGATGTAGCGAACTATCCAAAGTTCCTGCCGTGGAACGCCGCCGCGCGTATCCGGTCCCGTACGCCGATCCCGGGGGGAGAGGTG
>CAZVIS010000230.1:2742-5503 GCA_964627355.1 uncultured Rhodobacterales bacterium | reverse complement strand
AAGGCGAGGTTGGGGCGTTCCGCGCGCGCGGGGACAAAGCGGTGCGGGTCGGGCCAGATTGCAGGGTCGCGGTTGGCCCCGGCGAGGAGTAGCCCCACTTCGGTCCCCTTCGCCAGCCTCACCCCCGCCACCTCGACATCCGCATAGGCGTGGCGGGTGAACAGGTGCAGCGGCGGGTCAAAGCGCAGGATTTCCTCGACCGTCGCGGCGATGCGGTCGGGGGCCAGCGCCGCAAGCCCCGTTCCCGTCTCGATCAGCGTCTTGACCCCGTTGCCGATCGTATGAACCGTCGCTTCGTGCCCCGCGTTCAGCAGCAGGATGCAGGTCGAGATCAGTTCGTCCGTGGTCAGCCGCTCCCCTTCCTCCTCGGCCGCGATCAGGTGGGTGATGAGGTCGTCAGCAGGCCGCGCCCGCCGCTCTTGCACATAACCGCGCAGGAAGGTGGCGAAGTCGGTCGCGGCCTGCGCCGCCCGATCCTCGGCCTCACGCGTGCGGCCCGCCATGTACATGCCGACCATCGCATTCGACCAGCGCAGAAGGTCGGGCGCCATCCCCTCGGGCACACCCAGAAGGCGGGCGATGATGATGACGGGCAGCTTCTGCGCGAAAGCAGGCAGCAGGTCGAATTCGGCGGGCAGCGCATCGATCAGCGTGTGGGACAGCGCCGCGATCTCGGGCGCCAGCGCGGCGATCCTGCGGCTGGTGAAGGCGCGCAGGACGAGGGACCGCAGGCGGGTGTGGCGCGGCGGCTCCAACTCTAGCATCGAATGCGCTTCGACCGCGTAGAAGGGGGTCAGATGGGCGGGGACGGGCGCCTGCTTTTCGGGCGGAATCTCCCGGCCAAAGCGCCGGTCGCGCAAGATCGCCCCCACGGCAGCTGCATCGGCGGTGCAGGTCAGGCCATAGTCGGCCCAATGGAAGAAGGGCGCAGAACGGGCGCGGTCGTAGAACGGATAGGGGTCCTGCACGAAGGCCGGGTCCTTGGGCGACTGGTGCAGCGTCTCCATCAGCGCCGCCCCGGCAGCAGCATCCCCTGCGCCACCAGAACGCCTGCGACGACGATCACCGCCCCCGCCACCTGCAGCCAGTTCCACCCGCCACCGAAGGCCAGCAAGATCAGCATGACGTAGAAGGGTGCGGCATTGGTATGCAGGCTCGCCACCCCGATCCCCAGCCGCCCGACCGAGGTGATCCACAGAAGCTGGCTCAGCGCGATGGACCCTATCCCGAAGATCGCCAGCGCCCCCGCCTCGCGCCACCCCAATGCGCTCCAATCCGGCCCTGCGCCCCCCGCCAGCGTCCAGACCGCCGCCGCCGCCCCGGTCGAAACCGCCGCCCCCGTGGCCGTGATCGCCGTGCGGCCGACCGGGGTAAGGTCCGGAAACATCTCAACCGTCGCGCGGCTGCCCCAGGTGTAGCAGATCACCGACCCCATCGCCGCCGCCGCGCCGACCCCAAGCGCAAGGCTGCCCATCGCCGCCCCATAGGCGAGCATCCCCCCGGCAAGGCTGAGCGTCAGCCCCGTCACCATCCGCCCCGTCAGCCGCCGCCCGTCCAGTGCAGCCTCCAGCAGCATGCCGATCACCGGCGCCGTCGCGGCGATCACGGCCACGGTGGCCGCATCCGTCGCCTCTTGCGCGATGATGAGAAGGATCGCCGCCGCGCCAAGGCAGATGCCCCCTACGACGACACCGCGCCCCCAGGCCGCCCCCCGCATCACCGTCGCGCCCTCCAGCATCCACCACACCGGCAGCATCACCGCTGCCGCCAGCGCCGTCCGCATCGCGGCCAAAGGCAGGGCGGGGACATGCGGGATCAGCAGGTTCGCGGCAGGCAACCCCGCCGCCCAGACGATCATCGAGGCCATGCAGATCAGGTTGGCGGCCAGATCGGGCCGCGCAGGCGGGGCGGGGGAAAGCACTGTCATGATGCCCCCGTTCTGCCCGGTGATACCGACCACGGCAAGCCCGAGGGCGACCTTGCGTGCCGCCTTCAGGCCGTGGCCAGTGCCTGCACGATCCTTGCGAAATCGGCGGCCTTGAGGCTTGCCCCGCCTACAAGCGCGCCGTTCACATGCGGCAGGCCAAAGATCTCGGCCGCGTTGCCGGGTTTGACCGACCCGCCGTAGAGGACCCGCATCCGCGCGCCATGGGCAGGCACCGCCTCGACCAGGCGGGCGCGGATGAAGGCGTGCACCTCGGCGATCTCGGCCGCCGTGGGGGTGAGGCCGGTGCCGATGGCCCAGACGGGTTCATAGGCGATGACCAGCGCATCACCCACCCGCACCTCCGGCGCGAAACTCGCGGGCATCGAGCCTGCAAGCTGCGCGCCCACCACCTCGAGCGTGCGGCCCGCCTTCCGCTCCTCCAGCGTCTCGCCGATGCACAGGATCACCGTCATCCGCTCGGCCAGGCCCGCCAGCACCTTGGCGCGCACGATGATATCCGTCTCGCCATGGTCGGTGCGGCGTTCGGAATGGCCCACGATCACATAGTCCGCCCCGGCATCGCGCAGCATCTCGGCCGCGATGTCGCCGGTATGCGCGCCCGAGGTCTTGGCATGGCAGTCCTGCCCGCCGATGGCGACCGAGGATCCGGCGGCGATCCGCGCCATGCGCCATATCAGCGTGGCGGGCGGGCAGATCACGATATCGGTGTTGTCCGGGGCGGGACAGGCGTCGATCAGGGCGCGCAGCTCGTCCAGATCCTCGCCCGTGCCGTTCATCTTCCAGTTGCCCGCCGCAAGTTTCCGCATCGCACCC
>CAZVIS010000230.1:0-2642 GCA_964627355.1 uncultured Rhodobacterales bacterium | reverse complement strand
TCGTAGTCGATCTCGGTCCCGATCAGGAACATCTGCGCCATCGGCGCGATCAGCACCCGCGCGCCATCCTGTTCGACGATCTCGTCCAGCGGGTTGACCTCGCGGACATAGTCCATCGTGTATTCCATGCCCGCGCAGCCGCCCTTCTTGACGCCGATGCGCAGGCCCTTGGACCCGTCCCGCTCCATCAGCCGCGCGATCTGGCGGGTGGCGGCGGGGGTCAGGGTGACGGCGGCCTTGCCGGGAATGCCGAACATGTTGTGCTCTCCAGTCAGGCCTTGAAGTTAAGGCGTCAGGTCCGGAATGCCAAGGGGGGGCAGGGCGGACATCAGCGCGACGGTCCCCGTGGCCACCATGATGGCCCAGCCAAAGGACGCCAGCGTGCCGATGATGACATATTCGGACAGGCGCGCCTCCTCCTTTACCGTGCCAAAGCGCAGGACGGATTTCGCGGCGATCAGGAAACCGATCCCCTCGGCCTGACCGGTCAGGATCAGCACGAAGATCAGCCCCCGCTCCAGCAGGCCGATGATCCGCCCGCCGTTCGGCAATCCCGGCAGGCCCACATCGCCCCAGGGCGCCATCAGCATCCCCAGGACAAAGCCCCCCGCCCGGGTTGCCAGGACGAACCCCGCCGCCAGTGCCATCAGCGCGGGAAGCCAGTCGAACGCAGCCCAGATCCCCGCGCTCCACAGCCCCGGCCACAGGGCCGCCACCGCCACCAGCGACACAAGATGCGCGGCCTGATCCGCAAGAAAGGACCCCAGCCCCTTGGGCGCAAGGGATTTCGCGATGTCGGTGGCCAGATGCACCAGCGTCAGCGCCGCGATCGCGAGCCAGGCCACCCCGGTCACCGCCCCCACCGCCAGCGCCGAAATCACCCCCACCGTTCCGACATGCAAGGCCAGGGCGGGTGCGTGCCGCTCTCCCTTTGCGTTGGCCATCCAGGTCGTCTGCAGGACGAAATCGGCCAGCACATGGGCGAAGAGAAGTGCGGCGAAGGTTTCGGTCATGTCGTCCAGTTCCCCGTGGCCTGCCAGACCGTGAAGGCGTCTTCCCATTGCCGCAGCAGGCGGCGGATCACCGGTCCCCCCGCCGCCTGCACCCGGTCGCCCACAGACTGCGTCGTCACGTCAAGCGGGCGCGCAATGGCCTCGAGCGTCGGCGCCTCGGGCTGCAGGTAGGACAGCATGGCCTCGGCCTGCGGTTTCGTCCAGCGCGCGGCGCGGTCGGCGGCCATCTCGACCACGATGGGATGCAGGGCCGTCAGCCCCGCGCCGTCGATGCACAGGCGCCCCTTGGCGGGCATCGCGTCCAGCGCGCGGCCCGACCGCTCGAACGCCTCGCCCCGTGCATCGGCAAGGCTGCCGGTCCCCATCGACTGCGCTGCCCCGACGCCGATGGCGATGCGCGTCTCCTGCGCGCCCGCCGCCCGCAGCCCCGCGACGAGGAGGAGGGCCACGCGCAGCGCCTGCCCGGGCTCGGCGACCGCCATCTGCCAGCCATCGCCGCGATAGCGGGTAAAGCGTGTGGGCGCCCCCCACCGGCCGACCTGCGCGGCCGTGGCGGCGACAAGGGTCATCGTCCGCTCCAGCGCGTCAGGCGCGCGGGTCGAGCCGACGATGTCTCCGGTCAGGACGGCGATGGTCATATCAGGCCCCTTTGCCTGATACTGCATTATCAGGTTCAGGTGCCTGATGAAAGGGAAATCAGGCGAGAATGCCTGACTACATGAACCCCAGTTCCAGACGGGCCTCGTCGGACATCATGTCCATGCCCCAGGGCGGGTCAAAGGTCATGGCAACGTTGACCTGTTTCACCCCCGCCAGCGGCTCCACCGCGTCGGCGACCCAGCCCGGCATCTCGCCCGCAACAGGGCAGCCGGGGGCGGTCAGGGTCATCAGGATCTCGACCTCGTTCTCGGGGCCGATCTCGATGGTGTAGACCAGCCCGAGGTCGAAGATGTTGACCGGGATCTCGGGGTCAAAGACGGTCCGGCAGGCGTCCACCACCGCCGGGTACAGCGGATGGTCGGTCGAGGATGGCCGGATCAGCGGCGCCCCCTCGAGCTTTTCCTGTGGCAGGTTCATCGCCGCGCCCCCGTTCCCTATTCCTAGCGTTTATATAGGGAATGCGGCGGCGGCGTAAAGCCACCCGCCGCAGCGTGCCTCAGAACGGGATCTCGTCGTCCATGTCGTTGCGCCCGCCGCCTGCGGGCGCACCGCCGTAGCCGCCGCGCGACGCCCCGCCGCCGGACGACGAACCGATGCTGCGCCCGCCGCTCGGGGCGTCGTCATAACCCCGGTCGTCCGATGCACCGCGCCCGCCACCGCCGCCATCACGCCCGTCCAGCAGCGTCAGCTCTCCGCCGAACTGCCTCAACACCACTTCGGTCGAATACCGGTCGGCGCCGGACTGGTCTTGCCACTTGCGCGTTTCCAGCCGCCCCTCGATGTAAACCTTGGATCCCTTCTTCAGATACTGCTCGGCGATCCGACCGAGGTTCTCGTTGAAGATGGCGACTGTGTGCCATTCGGTGCGCTCCTTGCGCTCGCCGCTCGCCTTGTCGCGCCAGGATTCCGAGGTTGCGATGCGCAGGTTCACCACCTTGCCGCCGTTCTGGAACGACCGCACCTCGGGGT
>CAZVIS010000229.1:0-5515 GCA_964627355.1 uncultured Rhodobacterales bacterium | reverse complement strand
GACGAGCGCGGCAAGGTCCGCCTCGGCATGAAGATGGTCGATCAGGAAACCGGGCAGGAGATCAGCGAGAAGAAGGAAGAGGCCGCCGAACAGGCGTAACCCTTTCCGCTGTTTCGGCAATCAGGGGCCCCGGCGGATGCGCCGGGGCCCCTTTTCACACCGGCGCGGGGCAGATCGGCCAGCCGAGATGGGCATGGACGAAGGGCTTGGCGTGGCGCTGATGCCTGGCCACGACCTCGGCCTGCAGCCTGCGCTCAGGCGCCGGGGCGGCGACATGTCCCGGCGGTCCCACAGCGCGCGGGTCGCGATACATCGTCTCTGCCGGCACCCCTTCAGCCAGCACGACATCATGCGTGTCGAGGACAAGGTGCAGATAGTCCACCGGACCGCAGGCCGCCGCGACCTCCACCCCGTCGAGTACGGTCAACCGGGCTGCAGCGACCAGCGCGCAAGGCACGCCCGCGACCCGCGCCACGACCGGTGAGGAGACGAGGATCCGGTGCTGGCGGGACAGGCGCAAGGCACGTTCCGGCAACCCCGGCGCCAGTGCCCCGGGCGCGATGCAGATCGGGCGAAGGCGTGCGCTCCGCTCGATCCGGGGCCCCGAGACATGCGTGCGCACGATTGCCCGCAGTGGCCTGTCGCCGTTCGCAACCGTCGTCACCAGATCGCCGACCGCCAAATCTTCGACGGCGACGGCCCCCGCAGGCGTCAGGATGCGGGTCCCCTGGACAAAGCAGGTGATGAAGTCCTGATCGTCGCTGGCTGCAGCATTCTGGTTCTGCCCGGACTGCACGTTCGACGTCACGCTGATCGACTTGACCGGATAGTTGTCGAGCGAATTGGCGCCCAGGCCCGCGTCATCGTCGATCATCACGAAGAAGCGGTCGCCAAGTGCCGTCTGGATGACGCCGCCGACCCCGACGTAGTCAGGCTCTCCCGATCCCGGCAGGAACGAGACGCGCACGTTCACGGTATTGGCGGCATCCAGCTTGGTGGTCAGCATGCCACCGCCAAGGTCGTAGGTCAGCGTCTCTCCCCCGCCGAAACCGTCACCGGTGATAACCCGGTTGTTGTTGGCATCATCCGCGGTGACGGTGACGATGTGCTGCCAGGCGGGGTTGTTCGCGTCGTAGTAGCTGCCGATCAGGTTGCTTGCATTCTCGACGGTGTTGTTGCCCTCAACGGGATCAATGTCGGGAAAGCGCCCGAGGTAGATCATCGAGAAGGTGGTAAGGGCCATGCCAGTCGTCCGCCGTGCCTGAGGTGGGCGCAGCATGTCCGACGAAGGTTTCGCGCGACTTAACCAGAGGGAAACCGGCGGGCCGCAAGATCGGCGGCATGTCAACGCTGATCTTTACCCTGCGCGGCGACCAGATCGGCCGCTTCGATACGCTGTCGGGCGACGGCAACGGGGCTGACCGCGTGGTCACCCTGACCGGCACGCGTGCACTTGGCAGCGCAGGCGAAATCTACACCGTCACGGTCGAACAGGTGGGGGCCGGGCAAACCCAGTTCACCAACGGCCAGTTCATCACCATCACCGACTCGGTCGGCAACATCGTCGTGCCCCGCTCCGGCGTGCAGCCCGATATCGAGCAGGGCCTTGGCGGCGGGGACGAGCATCTGATCCTGCCGGGCAGCAACATCGTGATCGACGTGGGCGGCCTGCCCGCCTCGCCCGCCACCACGACCTACGGCTTTGCCTCGCAGGTCGCGTCCCAGAACCTCGGCGACAATGACGGGGAACTGGATTTCGCCGATACGCGGACGAACTTTCCCTGCTTTGCCGAGGGCACGCTGATCGCCACCCCGCGCGGAGAGCGCCCGGTCGAGGTGCTGCACGAAGGCGACCTGATCGAGACGCTGGATGCCGGGCCGCAGCGGATCCGCTGGCTGCGGTCAAGGACGCAGGTGCTGCGTGATGCCGACGACCCGCAACGCCCTGTTCTGATTGCACCCGATGCCCTGGGCCCCGGGGCACCCCGCCGGACCCTCGCCGTGTCGCCGCAGCACCGGATCCTCGCGCAGATGGCGAAGGGAGAGGTGCTTCTTCCCGCCAAGGCGTTGCTCTCGCGGCCGGGCATAAGGGTGGCGCGCGGGATGCGGCGGGTGCGGTACTTCACCATCCTGACCGACCGTCATCAGATCTTGCGCGCAAACGGGCTGTGGTGCGAGACCTTCTATCCGGGGCCCTACATGCTGGCGACACTGTCGCCAAGGCTTCGGGCAGATCTTTCCCGCATCTTGCCGCTTCTCGGGATCGACGTTCGGCTCGCCTATGGCCTGCCCGCCCGCCCGTTGTGGACCGTGGGGCAAGCGCGCCGGATGGCTGTCCCGGCAGGCTGAGGGTCAGATCACTTCGTCCTCGTCTGGGATGTCGAGCGCCGCGCCCGCCTCTTCTGCCTCGGGCAGATCGGCAAGGTGGAACAGCGCG
This sequence comes from uncultured Rhodobacterales bacterium, assembly GCA_964627355.1. Lineage (GTDB taxonomy): Bacteria > Pseudomonadota > Alphaproteobacteria > Rhodobacterales > Rhodobacteraceae > JBBQXK01. Next base: position 3,078 of record CAZVIS010000229.1, on the reverse strand, counting down.
TCCCCCTCATGCACCAGCGGCAGTTGCGCGCGCCCGACGACGATGCCGGGACGGGGTGAGGCAAGCGCCACCTCGCTCTCGCCGAAGGGGTCGGACACGGCGGCAAGGACCTGCCCTGCCGCCACCCGGTCGCCCACGCCCGCGTGGAAGGTCACCATCCCCGCCCCCGGCGCGCGCAGCCAATCCGAACGCGGGCAATGCAGCGTCCCGCGCCGGGCACGCGGTGCGGCCCCGCCAGCGATCATCCCCACCGCCGCCATCACCCGAAGGATCCCCGCAACACCCCCCCGCGCCGCCTCGTCATCCACGCGCAGGCCCTCTCCCGCCTCGTAAAGCAGCATCGTCACCCCCGCCGAGGCCGCCGTCTCGCGCAGGCTGCCATCGCGCATCCGGCTGGTCAGCGTCACCGGTGCTGCAAAGGCCCGGGCCAGCCGCAGCGCCTCGGGCTGACCGGGAGAGACTCGGATCTGCGGAAGGTTGGTGCGATGGACCGCCGCCGAGTGCAGGTCGATGCCGATCTGCGCGCGCGCGAGGATCTCGGTCCGGAAGGCATAAGCCAGTCGCGCAGCAAGCGAACCCCGCGCCGACCCCGGGAAACTTCGGTTCAGGTCGCGCCGGTCGGGCAGGTATCTCGAGCCGCTGAGAAACCCGAAAGAGTTCACGATCGGCACAGCGAGGAGCGTCCCCGCCAGCCTGTCGAGCGCCGGGGTCCGCAGAAGCCGCCGCACGATCTCGGTCCCGATTACCTCGTCGCCGTGGATTGCGCCCGAAACGAACATCACGGGCCCCGGGCGGCTGCCATGCACCACATGCACCGACAGCGTGACCGGCGTGTGGTCGGGCATTGCGGTCATCGGCAGGTCCACCGTCGCCCGCCGCCCCGGCGGGATCATCCGCCCCGCCATCTCGAACCCGTCGCGCTTGTCCATGCCCGCCTCCCGCTTCGTGACAGGGCTATCGCGGATTGATGACGGATTTGCGCAGGGTGCTTGAAGGCTGGGGCGGGTCGCGATAGTGTAATAGTATAACATTACGGAGTCACCGATGCCCCGCCTGCCCGTCACCGTCCTGTCCGGCTTCCTTGGGGCCGGAAAGACCACGCTGCTCAACCATGTCCTGAACAACCGGCAAGGTCGCCGGGTCGCCGTCATCGTGAACGACATGTCCGAGGTGAACATCGACGCCGACCTGATCCGCGAGGGGACAGAGCTTTCGCGCGCCGAGGAAAAGCTGGTCGAGATGACGAACGGCTGCATCTGCTGCACGCTGCGCGACGATCTGCTGGCCGAGGTGCGCAGGCTGGCGGCGGAAGGGCGTTTCGACTACCTGCTGATCGAAAGCACCGGGATCGCCGAGCCCCTGCCCGTCGCCGCCACCTTCGACTTCCGCGATGCCGAGGGGAACAGCCTGTCCGACGTGGCGCGGCTGGACACGATGGTCACCGTGGTCGATGCGATCAACCTGTTGCGCGACTTCTCCAGCCACGATTTCCTGTCAGACCGGGGCGAATCCCTGGGCGAGGGCGACGACCGCACGCTGGTCAACCTGCTGACCGAGCAGATCGAATTCGCGGATGTAGTCATCCTGAACAAGGTCGCCGATGCCGGGGCGGAGCGGGCCGAGGCGGCGCGGCGGATCATCCGCGCCCTCAACCCCGATGCCCGCCTGATCGAGGCCGACCACTCCCGTGTCGATCCCGATGCGATCTTCGACACCGGCCTCTTCGATTTCGACCGCGCGCAGGAACATCCGCTCTGGGCCAAGGAACTCTACGGTTTCGCAAACCATGTGCCCGAGACCGAGGAATACGGCATTTCGTCCTTCGTCTACCGCGCCCGTGCGCCGTTCCACCCGGGCCGCATCCACAAGGTGCTGAACGGCGACCTGCCGGGGGTGATCCGGGCCAAGGGGCATTTCTGGCTGGCGACGCGGCCGAACTGGGTGGCGGAGTTTTCACTCGCCGGGGCGGTGTCCTCGGTCCGGCCCCTCGGCGGCTGGTGGGCCTCGGTCCCGCGCGAGAGGTGGCCGACCCATCCCGATGCGCTGGCCGAGGTCGCTTCGAAGTGGGAAGAGCCCTGGGGCGACCGGCGGCAAGAACTGGTCTTCATCGGGTCCGGCATGGACCGCTCGGCGATCACGGCAGCGCTGGACGCAGCCCTGATGCCCGCGCGGGGCTTTGCGCCCGAGGTGTGGAAGCACCTGCCCGACCCCTTCCCGGACTGGCGGCGGCAGGCGGCCTGACCGATGCGGCGCAATCTTGTGTCACCGCGCACCCGCTGGCGGAGGGTCGGCTCGATGGCAGAACACGATTGCCTGCCACTGCCCCTGCGGGTCTGGGCCGCGACGGCGGCCCTGCCTTGGAGCGCGGCCTCCCTCCGCCGTCAATGGGACCGCGCGCTGCGCGAAACGGGCTGCCCCGAGGCCGCCCGCGCCCGGCTGTCAACTCTGGAGGCGCGGGTTCTGGCGCGCGAGGCGGCGCTGGTCTGGGGCGAGGGGCACCCCGCCGCGGACGGCGGCGTCACTGCGGATACAGCGCCTCGGTCCCCACGGCATTGACGCCCGCAATCGTCCAGGTGCCCTGCATCGAGCCGTCGGGCGCGATGGTGTAGATGATCATCCCCGCGCGCCCCTCGATCACATAGGCGGCCGAGAACACGTTGCCGGATCGCATGCAGATGCCCTCGGTGATCTGGCCGCCGGTATTCCAGACGATCTCGCAGGTGACGTCCGACGTGCGCGCGATCACCGCCGCGCCGCCATAGCCTGCGCCGTTCAGCCCGGTGCCCTGCACCAGATAGCGCCCGCCGACGTCCTGCGCCGCCGCCGGCGCGGCAAGCGCGCATAGCGCCGCCATACGTCCCAGCATCGAATCCCCCCACCCCGGTTTCCCGGGGCGGAGGCTAGCACAGTTCGGTCAGACCTTCGCCGGCGCCTTGGCGTAGCGCAGGTAGGGCAGCTTGATGTCGAGCTCGCCAAAGCGCGCCTTGGCATCCTCGGTCGAGACCGAGAGGGCCACGATCACGTCCTGCCCCGGCACCCAGTTCGCGGGCGTGGCAAAGGGCACCCCGTCGGTCGCCT
>CAZVIS010000228.1:0-5525 GCA_964627355.1 uncultured Rhodobacterales bacterium | reverse complement strand
CCGAACTCAACCGCCGCTTTGACCGCGCGCCGAAGCCGATGTACTACCAGCCGGATTTTCTTCATGCGGCGTGGGAAGAGTACCGCACAACCCATTCCGTGACTGAGGAAATCTGCGACCCGGACGCCTTCGTCCGCTGGACCTACGCCCGCGCGCTGGCGCACCGCCAGCCGCGCTATGCGGCGATGGCGACATGGGGTGTTACGCTCAAGGCGGATGACGTCGCACGGGTCAGGACCGCCGACGACGTGGCGTCCCTCATCTCAGCCGCCCTTGAGCATCGCGCCCGGACCGCCTAGATCGCGACTTCGCGACGGAGACCGCCATGCCCATCACCCTGCCCGAGACCCTTCCCGCCTTCGACGTGCTGCGGCGCGAGGGTGTGATGGTCATGTCGCCCGAGCGGGCGGCGCGGCAGGATATCCGGCCCCTGCGGATCGGGCTTCTGAACCTGATGCCGAAGAAAATCCAGACCGAGAACCAGTTCGCTCGGCTGATCGGGGCCACGCCCCTGCAGATCGACCTGCACCTGATCCGCATGTCCGAGCATCAGACCAAAAACACCGCCGCGGCGCATATGGCCACCTTCTACCGCCCCTTTCAGGAGGTGAAGGGCGAGAAGTTCGACGGCCTCATCATCACGGGCGCCCCCATCGAGCATCTGCCCTTCGAAGGCGTCACCTACTGGGACGAACTGCGCGAGGTGATGGACTGGACTCAAACCAACGTGCACTCGACCTTCGGCGTATGCTGGGGCGGGATGGCGATGCTGCGGCATTTCCATAACGTGGACAAGCACATGCTGCCCGCCAAGGCCTTTGGCTGCTTCCGTCACCGGACGGTGGCGCAGGGCTCGCCGTACCTCCGCGGCTTCTCGGACGACTTCGTGATTCCGGTCAGCCGCTGGACCGAGGTGCGCCAGCCCGAGGTGGATGCGGCGGGCCTTTCGACGCTTCTCGCCTCGGACGAGGTCGGCCCCTGCCTGATCGAGGATGCGGGCCACCGCGCGCTCTACATCTTCAACCACTTCGAATATGACAGCGACACGCTGAAACAAGAGTACGACCGCGACGTCGCGGGCGGCACGCCGATCAACGTGCCCGCCAACTACTATCCCGATGACGATCCTGCGAGGCCTCCCCTCAATCGCTGGAGAAGCCACGCCCACCTTCTATATGGCAACTGGATCAACGAGATTTATCAGTCCACCCCGTATGACATCGCGCAGATTGGCACTTAGCCTCATCCTTTCAGGACTGGCCGTCGCGGGATGCGGGGTGGTCGTCGGCGGGCGCGCCGCCTCGCGTGAGCAGGCGGCAGAGACTGCATTTCCCCCGACCGGCCAATTCGTGACGGTCGAGGGTCGCCGCGTCCATGCCCATGTCGAGGGGCAGGGGCCGGACGTGGTGCTGATCCACGGGGCAGGGGGGAACACGCGGGACTTTACCTTTGACCTCGTGAAACGCCTTTCGCCCCGCTATCGCGTGATCGCCTTTGACCGGCCGGGTCTAGGCTATTCCGATGACCTCGGACCGCGAGAAACCAGTCCGCTGGCGCAAGCCGCTGTGTTGCAGGCCGCCGCGCGGCAGCTTGGCGTCAGAGATCCTATCGTGCTCGGCCACAGCTATGGCGGGTCGGTCGCGATGGCCTGGGGGCTGTTAGAGCCAGCGAAGACCAAGGGCCTCGTCATCGTCGCCGGCGCGACCCTGCCGTGGGAGGGGGGCCTTGACGCCTGGTACCATGTGACTGGTGGGGCGGTCGGCGGGGCGACCGTTGTGCCGCTGCTGACCGCCTTTGTCCCCGATGCCCGGACAGAAACCGCCCTGACCACGATCTTCGCCCCCGCCCCCGTGCCTGCGGGCTATGGCGCACATGTCGGCCCGGGCCTGACCCTGCGCCGCGCCTCGCTGCGCGCCAACGGGCGGCAGGTCAAGGCGCTGAAGTCGAACCTGATCGCCATGTCGCCCCAGTATCCGACCCTGCCGATGCCCGTCGAACTGCTGCACGGCACCGCCGACCAGACGGTCCTGGCGACCGTCCACTCTGCCCCCCTGTCCAAGATCCTGCCGCGCGCCACCCTAACCTTGATCGACGGCGCAGGCCACATGCCCCACCACAGCCACCCGGATCTGGTGGTGCGGGCCATCGACCGCATAGCGAGCGCCTGATTGCATCGCGGGCCGTCCTGGCCATACTGGACGCAAAAATCCGGGGGGACACGACGATGAAGGACCTGCCATTCGACGGCGCGATCACGCGCTATTTCCGCGAGGGCGCGCCCAAGGCGATCCGCAAGGCCATCGAGAAGGCGGGAAAGGACGAGATCCTGTCCAAATCCTACCCCTACAGGACCGAGATGAAGGGCAAGGACTACGACGCCCACATGGAGATCCTCCAGCGCCAACTGGTCCGCATGCTCGTGGACCTCAAGGCCAGCGGCAAGCGCGTCATCGCGGTGTTCGAGGGGCGGGATGCGGCAGGCAAGGGCGGCGCCATCGACCGCGTGCGCGAAAACCTGAACCCCCGCGTGGCCAATGTCGTGGCCCTCGGCAAGCCCTCGGACCGCGAGGCTGCGCAGTGGTACTTTCAGCGCTACATCGACTGGTTCCCGGCCAAGGGCGAGATCGCGCTGTTCGACCGGTCCTGGTACAACCGGGGCATCGTCGAACACGTCTTCGGCTTCTGCACCCCCGACCAGCGGCAGCATTTCTTCCGGCAACTCCCCGATTTCGAAAAGATGCTGGTGGATGAGGGGATCATTTTGGTGAAGTTCTGGCTGGATGTCAGCCGGGCCGAACAGCTTCGGCGCTTCCTGGCGCGTGAGGCGGACCCGCTGAAGCAGTGGAAGCTGAGCAGCATCGACATCGACGGGCTGGCGAAATGGGATGAGTACACGAAAGCCATCGCCGAGACCTTCGCCGTCAGCCACACCCCCCATGCGCCCTGGACCGTGATCCGGTCCGACGACAAGCCCCGCGCGCGGATTGCCGTGATCCAGACGCTGCTGCACGCGATCCCCTATGAGGGGCGCGACGAAAAGGCCATCGGCGTGCCGGATGCCAAGATCGTGGGCGGTCCTGAGATCTGGTCTGACGGGGCCAATGACTGATGGTCACATGACCGAAGGCAAGCGCGGCTATCACCACGGCAACCTGCGGCAGGCGCTGGTCGATGCGGCACTGGTGCTAATCGTCGAGAAGGGGCCGCAGGGGTTCACCCTGTCCGAGGCCGCCAAGGCCGTGGACGTGACCCCGGCGGCCGTCTATCGCCACTTCGCAGGCCGCGATGACCTGTTGGCCGAGGTGGCACGTCAGGGCTATGAGGTGTTTGCGGCCCTTCTGGAATATGCCTTCAACGAGGGGAAACCGACCGCCCTGGCCGCCTTCGAAGCGACGGGACGCGCCTACCTCGCCTTTGCCCGCAAGTATCCCGGCCATTACAAGGCGATGTTCGAGGCTGGCCTCTCAATCCACGCCCATCCCGCCCTCGGCCCGGTGTCGGCCCGCGCGCGCGCCGTGCTGGAAACCGCCGCGACAAGGCTGTCGGACCACTTGCCGTCGGGAAAGCGTCCCCCCGCCAGCATGTTCTCGGCCCATGTCTGGGCGCTGAGCCATGGGATCGTGGAGTTGTATGCAAGGGGCGCCCCGGGGGCACAGAGCCCGTTCAGCCCGGAGGACCTGCTGGAGACGGGGATCGGGATTTACCTGCGGGGCCTCGGGTTACTGCCGCCGGATCGGTAAGGAAGCAAGGGGGGCAGAGCCCCCCTTGGACCCCCGCGCCCTGTAGGACCGTCGTGACAGGCGCGATCGCGCTTTGCGTGGTGCCCGACCCTGGCAGCGGGAGGGCCGTCTGCCCTCCCGCGCCCTCCCGAGGATATTTGGGCCAATGAGAACGGGAAGTCAGCCGCGGGCGCGGCGGCCTCCGCGACGGCCGGAGGTGGCCTGGCTGGCGGCGGCGCTGGCCTCAGCGAAGGTGGCGCCGGCCACGACCGCCTCGAGCACCTTGGCAAAGCGGATCCACTCGCCGCCGTTCGCGTCATGGTCCATCAGGAAGTTGGCGGCGCGGATCGCCTCCATCTCGACCTGTCGGACGGGGTTCATGATGGCCGAGGTCATGCCCGCTCCGATCGCCATGGGCAGGAAGGCCGCGTTGATGCCGTGGCGGTGCGGCAGGCCGAAGGAGATGTTCGAGGCGCCGCAGGTGGTGTTGACGCCAAGCTCCGTGCGCAGACGCTGGACAAGGGTGAAGACCTGACGGCCCGCCGTGGACATGGCGCCCACGGGCATCACGAGGGGGTCCACCACGATGTCATGGGCGGGGATGCCGAAATCCGCCGCCCGTTCCACGATCTTCTTGGCCACGGCGAAACGGACATCGGGGTCGGGCGAGATGCCGGTGTCGTCGTTCGAGATGGCGACGACGGGGACGTTGTATTTCTTGACCAGCGGCAGCACACGTTCCAGCCGTTCCTCCTCTCCGGTTACGGAGTTGAGCAGCGGGCGGCCCTCGCAGGCCTTCAGACCCTCTTCCAGCGCGCCGGGGACGGAGCTATCGATGCACAGGGGAACGTCGGTAATCGCCTGAATCCGCAGGATAAGTTCCCGCATCAGCGGGGGCTCGACGAAGTTGTTGTCGGCATAGCGCGGGTCAGCCGCCATCTTGTTGGTAAACACCGCGCCCGAGTTCACGTCGAGCACCATGGCCCCGCAGGCCACCTGCTCCAGCGCGTCCTTCTCGACGGTGGTGAAATCGCCCGCCTCAAGCTCGGCCGCGAGTTTCTTGCGGCCGGTGGGGTTGATCCGCTCACCGATCACGCAGAACGGCTCGTCAAAGCCGATGACGACGGTTTTCGTCTTGGATTCCAGAACGGTGCGGGTCATTCCTCAACCTTATTCTCAAGAGCGGGGGCCTGGCCGCGCGCGATGGCCCAGTCGGCGTTGGCCTTGATGCCGCCGAGGGGGAAGAAGTGGACGGATTCGATTCCGAAGCCGGGGTGCGCGGCCTTGTGCGCAGCCAGCGCTGCGATGAATTCATCGGGCTCGTAGGGCAAAAGCAGCTTCGTCACGTCCATCGCGCGACGTTGCAGGACGCGAAGGCTGGCGCCGACACCGCAGGCGATGGCGAATTTCAGCAGGGTCTGCAGCTTGGCAGGGCCCGCAACACCGATGTGGATGGGAAGCTTGATGCCTTCGGCGGCCAGGCGATTGGCCCAGTCAATCACCGGGCCCGCCTCGAAGCAGAACTGGGTGGTGATGGCCATCGCGGCATCGGTGCGTTCCGAGAAGGCCTGCTTCCAGCGCAAAGCCTCCATCACCATGCGGTCCGATCCGTCAGGGTCGATGTCCTTGTTCCCCTCGGGGTGGCCGGCGACATGCAGCCGCTTGAACCCGCCGAAGAGGCCCGACTCGATGAGTTGCATCGAGGAATGGAACTCTCCCGCCGGGGTGTTCACGCCGCCGCCCAGAAGCAGGGCCTGCGTCACCCCCGCCTCGCCCTGATAGCGGGCGATCCAGTCGGCGAGGATT
>CAZVIS010000227.1:0-5549 GCA_964627355.1 uncultured Rhodobacterales bacterium | reverse complement strand
GGCGCAGGCCGAGGGCGGATTTGAAGGTGTCCGACCGGAACCCGATCAGCGCACGGAACGGGGCAAAGACCAGGGGAAGCGCCAGCATCCCGGCCACCAGCGTCGCGGGCACGTCCAGCTCGACGATCATCACGCGGTTCAGCGTGCCCACCATCAAGACCAGCGCCATGCCGACCGTCACCTGGAACAACGACAGCCGCAGAAGGCGCGCAAGCGGCACCTCGGCCGAGGCGACGTCGGCGAAGGGCAGGTACTGCATCCCGATCGTTGACAGCCTGCCCAGGGCAAACCGCTTGAGGTCGAACATCGGCGTCACATCCGCGCTGCACGGGGGCAGCCCTTGCCGGCCCCGGTCCCCCGACCACGTTGAAGGAGTGGTGGGACCCGCCCGCCGGAGGACAAGGGGCCCCACACGATCCGTCACGGCGCCCCGTTCCCGGGGCGACGCCATTCACTTCAGGACGGCAACCTGTTCCGGCATTTGCAGGACCGCACGCGCCTGCGTGCCATCCGGCATAGTGACCAGAACCTCCTGCGAGCCCGGGGCCAGATAGGCGGCCTTGGACGTCTCTGCTCCGTCGAGGATCATCTCGGCGGTTGCCGCCCCGCTGCCCAGGGGTTTGCCCGACAGGAAGTCGGCCACCCAGGTCGTGTTGCTGAGCACGGCGACGTGCACGGCAAACGAACCCACGGCGACGGCCGAGAGAAACAGCGGAACACCGACCGTCGGCTTGACGACAAGCCACATTTTCGCGTTGTTCATGGTTCCCCCCTCAGCCGAGCCACGGCGTGGAGACGGCGACGAGCAGGTGCGCGATCAGGGCGATGACGCCGAAAACGCGCGTGCCGTCGATGAGGTAGCTGTGCACTTCCTCAGCTTCTTTCAGGGTCAGGCCAGTCGGCCAGACCTTGTCAGGATCGTTGGACATGAATGTGCCTCCGTGTCCTCGTCGTCTTTGCAGCGTCTGGGCGAACTGACGACATTAGGTTCGCTCGGGCCAGCCACCCCGCGAGAACCGGCACGGGGGGATGAACCTGTGTCAATGTGTCACTGTTTGTAGACATATTCAACTGTCAATGTTTATTGACAGTTTGGTGCAGCCCATGGGGTACTTCACTCCTAATCCCATGATTTTCGAAAGCACTTCCCTGCGTTCCGAAAGACGTGCAGTTGACTCGGGTTCCATTCTGGTTGCTGCAATTTGCGACAGGTTCATGCAAGCAACAGCCGGCATCGCGGCGAGTCGAGCGCCCCTGGGCGTGCCCGTTCGAGGCTGCGATCGGGGTCGAAAAGCCTCTTTCCAGCGGCCTTGACCATGACTAACATGCTAGCATGGCGGAGCAGGGCGATCTACTTCACGTCGTGACCAACGACAATATCCCGGCTGCGCGCCGGGCTTTCGGGCGCGCGATCATCTGGGGGTCGGCGGCGATCCTCGTCGGCGTCGCCCTGCTGCAATCGCTGGACAGCGCCGGGGTCTGGCCCCTTGGCTTCGCCAACTGGCGGCCCACGCTTTACGCCTATGTCCTATGGGCCGTGTGCCTCTGCTGGGGGCAGGTGCTGATGCGGGGCGAGCAGGGCAAGCGCGTGCTCTTCGTGCTGCCTGCGGTGCTGTTTGTGCTGTCGCTGGCGATCCTGCCCCTGATCCTTGGCCTTGGCATCGCGTTTTCGGACTGGAACCTTGCCTCGCAGGACGGGCGCAAGTTCAACGGGCTGGACAATGTACGGCAGATGTGGGCGGACCCGTTCTACTGGAACGCCCTTCTGAACATGGTCTGGTACATGCTGGCGATCCTGGTGGAATATGCCATCGCCTTTGGCCTCGCCCTTTTGCTCAACGCGCAGATCCGGGCACGCAAGTTCTTCCGGGTGGCGTTCCTGATGCCCCTGATGCTGTCGCCCGTCGCCGTCAGCTGGATGGTCGGCAAGTCGATGCTGGAACCCCGCTTCGGCCCCCTCGCCAACCTCGCCCGCTTCTTCGGGGTCGAGAATCCGGCCTTCTTCGAGAGCCCGTGGATGGCGCGGCTGACCATCATGGCGATGGACGCCTGGACATTCATCCCCTTCATGATGATCATGATCCTTGCAGGCCTTCAGGCCATCCCGCGCGAGGTGCAGGAGGCCGCCAAGGTCGATGGCGCGAAAGGCTGGCGCGGGTTCTGGGAGGTGACGTTCCCGCTGATGCTGCCCGTCTCGATCACCGCAATCCTGATCCGCATCATCTTCAAGCTGAAGCTGGCCGACATCATCATCACCGTCACCGCTGGCGGGCCGGGGGGTGCGACAGACAGCGTCACAAGCTTCATCTACCGCGAATACCGCGACCGCTCGAACGTTGGCTACGGGACGCTGCTGGCGATGGTGTATCTGGTGCTCATCATCATCTTCATAACCATCCTGATGAAGCTCGCCGACCGCTGGATGAGGCCGAAGTACTGACATGACCGACGCCGCGACCACACAGATCTTCCGCGACAGTGCCGCCGACCGGCCGCCGCAACTGGCATGGTACGCCAGCCGGTTTGCGATTTACGGGATGCTGATCCTCTGGGCCGTGATCTGCCTTTTTCCGATCTACTGGACCATCACGACCAGCTTCAAGATGGCCCCGGACGTGATGAAGGGGCACATGATCCCTTGGGTCGATTTCCAGCCGAAGTGGATCGGGTGGAAATCGCTCGGCCTGTCCCCGGACACGATCTGGGCGAATTCGACCGTGCGGGACGAGTTCGTGAAGCGGTTCCTGAATTCGGTCATCATCTCGCTGTCCTCCTCGGCCCTCGCGGTGATCCTCGGCAGCCTTGCGGCCTATGGACTGTCGCGGTTCAACTATCGCTTTGGCTACATGCGCAATTCCGACATCTCGTTCTTCTTCCTCAGCCAGCTGATCCTGCCGCCTGTCGTCCTCGCCCTGCCCTTCCTTGTCCTTTACAAGGAGGTGGCGCTTCTGGACACACGTGTCGGGCTGATCCTGCTCTACACCCTCTCGGTCCTGCCCATCGTGATCTGGATCATGCGCGACCAGTTCGCCGGCATCCCGGTCGAGCTCGAGGAGGCGGCACTGGTGGATGGCCTGTCGATCTGGGGCGCCTTTGCCACCATCGTGATGCCGATTGCCCTGCCCGGAATGGTCGCGGCCTTCATCCTAAGCCTCGTCCTCACCTGGAACGAATACTTCTTCGCGGCCTTGCTTACCTCCACCCGCGCGAACACCCTGCCCGTGTTGGTGGCCAGCCAGACCGGCAGCCAGGGGATCAGCTGGTGGGCCATGGCCGCCGTCAGCTTTGCCGCGATCCTGCCGCTCATTGTGATAGGGATCGTACTGGAACGCTACATCATCAAAGGGATGGCCGCGGGGGCGGTGAAGTAGTGGCGGACGTCGAGCGGTTTCTGCTTGTCGCGACGGTCAAGGACGAAGGACCGAACATCCTGGAATGGCTGGCCTGGCATCGGCTGATCGGGTTCACGGACTTCATGATTTTTGAGAATGATTCCAGCGATTTGACAGACCGTGTGCTGCGCACGCTCGACCGTGCGGGTCTCGTCACCTATTTGCCCAACTCGTTTCGAAAGGGTGCTGTCGCTCCGCCTTTCCAGAACCGTGCCTATCGACGCGCTGCCCGACACCCGCTTTACGCCGAGGCGACCTGGTGCATGACGCTGGATGGCGATGAATTCCTGTGGGTCGGTGCGCCGGGCGGCACAGTACAGGGGCTTGTCGCGTCAGTCCCTGATGGAACCGACGAAATCCGCATCAACTGGCGCGTTTTCGGAAGCAGCGGACTGAAGCAGCTTGATGACCGTCTGGTGACGGAGCGCTTTGTGCAAGCTGCAGCAGCCGACCAAGTCCGATATCGGCCCGTGCCCGTGAAAACCCTGTTCCGAACAAACAGCTTCCGCCGGCCCGGAATTCATCTTCCGCATGAACCGATGATCCCGGTAACCTCTCGCGTTACGGGTTCGGGCCTCCCGATCCCAGATGAGCATGTGCGCGGATTTCAGGTCATCGACCCGGGAGGCGGGACGCTGGCCCAGGTATTCCATTACATGGTCCGCGATGCGGAAAGCTTCCTGATGAAGTCGGCGAAGGGGTCTTCCTCGCATCAGGACCGGCAGATTTCGCTGACCTACTGGACGCGGCGCAATCGCGCGGAAGACACGGAGACGCGGCTGGCCGCCCGCACGGCTGAAATCAGGGCCGAGATGGAGCGGGTCGACGCCTTGACGGGCGGGCGCCTTCTTTCGATGCGTGCGCGCAGCTTGAACCTCTGGCACAAGCGGATCAAGGCGTTGAAGGCCGACCCTGTGTATGCCGGGCTCTATTCGGCCTTGGTTGCACCGCATGAGGGCATCAGGTCGGGAGGTGAAGACCGTGCTGAAGGGAATTGACCGCCGCCTGTCGGCCGAGATCATCCATGCGCTTATGCTGATGGGGCATGGCGATGACATGCTGATCTGCGATGTGAACCACCCCGCAGCGTCCATCGCGAAGGACACGACCTACGGACGCCTGATCGACATGGCGGGCTGCGGGCTGGCCGAGGCGGCCGAGGCGATTCTGACGCTGTTTCCGCTCGACACTTTCGTCGAGGCGCCGGTCTGGCGGATGGAGGTGGTGGGCGACCCGGGCGCGCAGGTCCCGATCTTCGCCGCGATGCAAGCCGTCGTGGACCGCGCCGAAAACCGTCCCATAAGGATCGAGCCGTTGGAGCGCTTCGCCTTCTACGCCGCCGCCAGGCGCGCCTTCTGCGTCATCCGCACCTCGGACCCCGGCCCCTACGGCTGCTTCATCCTGCGCAAGGGCGTGATCTAGGAGGACCACCATGGCACTGCCAACACGCCACTGGAACCGCATCGGCCACGGCCTGACCTTCACCGAACTGGGCTTCGGCGCGGCCCCCATCGGCAACCTCTACCGCCCGGTGTCCGAGGAGGAGGCCGACGCCGTCCTGCAAAAGGTCTGGGATATCGGGGTGCGGGTCTTCGACACGGCGCCGCTCTACGGATTGGGCCTCTCCGAGACGCGGCTCAACCGCTTCCTGCGGGGCAAGCCGCGCGACGAATATGTCCTGTCGTCGAAGGTCGGCCGCCTGCTGCGGGTCACCGCCAAGGGCGAGGAACGCGACTGCATCGGCAAGTTCTTCGACGTCCCCTCGCGGAAAGAGATCTACGACTACTCCCATGACGGCACCCTGCGCTCGGTCGAGGCCTCGCTGGAACGCTTGGGCGTGGACCGGATCGACATCCTCTTCGCCCACGACCTCGACGTCTTCAACCACAAGACCCAAGCCGCGCTCGATGCCCGACTGGACGAATTCATGGCGGGCGGCTACCGCGCTTTGCTGCGCCTGCGGGACGAGGGCGTCATCAAGGGCTTCGGCGCCGGGGTGAACGAGTGGCAGCCCTGCCGCGCCCTAATGGAGCGCGGGGATTTCGACATCTTCCTCCTCGCCGGCCGCTTTACCCTGCTGGAACATGCCGCGCTGACGGAATGGCTGCCGATGGCACAGGCGCGGGGCGTCGGCGTGATGATGGGCGGCCCCTACAA
>CAZVIS010000226.1:0-5569 GCA_964627355.1 uncultured Rhodobacterales bacterium | reverse complement strand
ATGCTGAAGGCCGGCGGGTCCAAGCACCACAAGGACCTCCTCGCCCCCTTCGGCCTCGACGCAAGCGACCCCGCCTTCTGGGACAAGGGCCTCAGCATGATCGCAGGCTTCATCGACGAGCTGGAGGCGATGGAGGGTTAACCGCCGACCTGTTCCTTGTAGGCGGTCAGGTAGCCTTCCATCATCGCCTCGGCCTGTGTGAAATCGAGGGCCGCGGCGTCGGCATCCACCAGATGGGCCACCTCGGGCTCCAGCGCCACGATGGGGCCGCTGACGAGGATCCAGGCGCCGGGGTTGGACACCCGCAAGGCAACGATCAGCCGGGCCAGAGGAAACAGCATCCGCGTGGACGAGGCCGACAACCCGATGATCGGATAGGGCAGTGCGCCGACCTCGGTCACCAGCGTGTCGTGGTCCAGCCCCGCGCGCAGGTCGATCTCCCAGCCATGCATCGTCAGAAGGTCCGCCGCCATGGCGACGCCGAGCATGTGCGTCTCTCCCGGCACGCTGGCAAAGACGGCGCGGAAGCGGGAATCGCGCAACTGCCCCGGCCCGAACAGCCGCCGCAATCCGCGCATGATCGCATAGATGCGCCCGGCACCGATCACCACCTCGACCGAGCCTACGCGGTCATCCTGCCACCAGCGGCCCAGACGGCGCGCGGCCTCTGCCAGATAGCCAAGGTAAAGCACTTCGACCGTCGCTCCCTCGGCATGGGCCTGCATCACGATATCCGTCGCCTCGCGGTCATCGACGGCAAGCAGCGCATGGCAGAGCGTGTCGATGCGCTGGTCCATCCGGCGGTCGATCACGACCTCGGCCGTGTCGCCCTCGCTGAGGGGGACGGTCGGGCTGCGGTTGGACAGGCGCGCGATCACCTCGGAGGCCAGCGCCTGTACGGCATCCGCCGGAAGGCGGGACGAGGGCGAGGCGAAAATCTCCTTGGCCCGCGCGAAAACGCCGACATCGAGAAGCGAATTGTCGTTGGATTTCATGGCCGTCCCCCCGGCCCCTGGAATGGAACAGCGCCCCCGCACGCCGATTCCAATCAAGGGCAACACGGGTATGTTAGCAGAGGATCGCTGACCATCAAGGTTTACATGTTCGTGCAGAGAAATGCCCCGGGCCCAACAAAAGCAGGGGAAAAACTGTCCATTCTGGTTTACAGATGCTGCGCTGCAGGCCGGGCAGGTGATTGCCCGGCCTGACAGATCGCCCCTCAGACCGGCTGCGCCACAGCAAATACCCGGTCGATCATCGCCTGCGTTCCGCGGGTGAATTCCAGCGGACAGGGATAGGCCTCACCCGTCCGGACACTGCGGCCAAACGCCTCGACTTGCAGGACATAGTGGTTCGCGGCGGGCCAGCGTTCTGTCGTGACCGACAGGCCGGGGCGGTGCAATTCCACCTCGGCCTGGTCAAAGACGCCCGCGTTGAAGGGGGCGGTCAGGCGGATCAGGCCACGCTCGCCCTGGAAGACCACTTCCTGCCGGTTGAAGAGGCGCATCGAGGTCATCGCGGAGTAGGTGAAGCTGTGGCCATTGCCCGCAAAGGTCCCCGTCACCTCGGCCCAGACATCCACCCCGTTCTCCAGCCGCCAGCGCGCGGCAATCTTGTCGGGTTCCGCCCCGGTGGCAAAGCGGACAGAGCCATAGGTATAGACGCCGATGTCGCGGATGCCACCGCCCCCCGTCTCGGGCCGGTTGCGGATGTTGCCGGGCTCGGACCGGTTGTCATAGCTGAAGGCCGCATCGGCATGCAGCACCGTGCCGATGGCTCCGTCGGCAATCAGGTCGCGGGCGCGCTGCCATTGCGGGTGGTGCACGATCATGTAGGCCTCGGCTGCCAGCAGGCCAGCGGCATCGCGGGCAGCGATGATCTGATCAATCTCGTCCGCCCGCATCGAGATGGGCTTTTCCGTCAACACATGCTTGCCCGCCGCCAGCGCCTTCAGCGTCCATTCGACATGCAGGTGATTGGGAAGCGGAATGTAGACCGCGTCGATCTCGGGATCGGCGAGCAGCGCATCATAGGTGGAATGCACGCGCAGGCTCGGGGCAAAGTCGGCAAACCCTTCGGCCTTGGCGGCGTCGGACGTGGCCAGCGCCACCAGCGAAGCGCCCTTGGCGGCATGGATGGCGGGCGCCATGAACTCGCGCGCGAATTTTGCGGCACCCAGAATGCCCCAGTTGATCACTTTCGTCATGGATCGCCCCCACTGCTTGATACGGTCGGCACCGTAGTCCGCAGGCCCCTTCGCGCGCAACGTGCTTCCGTCAGGGCTGCGTGGGCAAAGCGGTGGCCAGATGCCGCGCAAGGTGGTCAACGCAGGCCCGCACGCGCGTCGCCATCAGCCGGTTCGAGGGGTAGGCGGCGTAGATCCCCGCCTCGGGCGTCGTCCAGTCGGACAGCACGCGCTGCAGCCGCCCCTCGGCCAATTCCCGCGCGACGGCCCAGTCGGGCAGCGCCGCGAGGCCGAACCCGTCAAGCGCCGCCTGCCGCAGCGAGGCCGTGGCATGGGTCAGGAGCACCGGCTCTACCGGCACGACGACCTGCCCTTCGGGCCCGCGAAAACGCCATTCGCGGCCCCAGAAAACCGGAGCAAACCCGATCAGCCGGTGGCGTGTCACCTCGTTCGGATGGCCGGGGTGCCCTGCCGCCGCAAGGTAAGCGGGCGACGCCACCACGATCACCTGCGAGGTTCCAAGTCGGCGCACAATCAGCCCTGGGTCCGGGTCGATCGCAATTCGGATCGTGAGGTCAAAGCCGTGCTGCACCAGATCCAGTTGGCGCACATCCTCGACGAGTTCCACGGATAGGCGCGGAAAGGCATTCAGCAGCCCCGTGAGCGCAGGAACGATGTAGCGGTCGGCGAAATCGTCCACCGCCCCTATCCGCAGCCGCCCGACCGGTTCCTCGGCGCGAGCGGCGATCTCGTTCAGGCCTGCCTGCGTCTCGTCGATGGCACGGCGCACGCGGGTATAGAAGGCGCGGCCCGCCTCGGTCGGGGTCACATGGCGCGTGGTGCGGTCAAACAGCCGCGCGTCCACCCGTGTCTCGAGCGCGCGGACCGCCTCACTGACCCGCGACCGCGACAGGTTCATCGCCTCGGCCGCCTTGCTGAAGCTGCCGAATTCGGTGACGCGGGCGAAGATCTCGAGATCATCGAACAATGCCATCAAATAATGTTCGGTAAAACCGCACAGTCTGTCCAGCCCCCACCGGCTTCTCACAGCGGCAGGACGCGGTATCCCGACGCGCATCGCCCCAAATTGTGGGGACGACAAGGAGAGAACCATGCTTGACCTAACCCCGTTCGCCCACGCCGCCATCGCACTGCCCGATGCGATTCCTCTGTCAGTCGGCTTTGGCCGCCGCCGCATCCACGCCACCGCCGCCCAGACCGGCGGCCGCCTGTCGGCGTGGGAGGAAATTGTCCTGCCGGGCGAGGGCACGCCCCCGCACATCCACCACCGCGAGGACGAGATGTTTCACGTCCTTGCGGGCCGCCTTCGCATCTGGTGCGGGGACGAGACCTTTGTTGCCGGGCCGGGAGCAACCGCCGTCCTGCCGCGCGGCGTCCGTCATCATTTCCTGAACGAAGGACCCGAGGAGGCGCGCGTCCTTGTCGTCTGCACCCCCGGCGGGTTCGAGGGGATGCTGATCGAGGCCGCCGAGCGCGCGGCGCGCGACCCCGCGACGGGGCCCGAGGTCTTTGGCGAGCTTGCGCCGCGCTACGGTTTGGAATTCGTCGCTTGAGGGTGGCGTTGCGCCCCGCCGGCTGGTCCAGCGGGGCACAATCTGTCAGGCCGGGATCAGCATGCCCTTGCCACGGGCAAGCTCGCGCATCCGGTCCTGCAGCTTTTCAAAGGCGCGCACCTCGATCTGGCGGATCCGCTCACGGCTGACGCCGTAGCTTTCCGACAGTTCTTCCAGCGTCACCGGCACCTCGGCCAAGCGGCGCTGTTCAAGGATGTGGCGTTCCCGCTCGTTCAGGACATCCATCGCCTGCGCCAGCAGCGAACGGCGGGCGTCAAGTTCGTCCCGCTCGGCATAGTCGTTGGCCTGGTCGCTGTCCTCGTCCTCAAGCCAGTCCTGCCACTGCGTGCCGCCGTCGCCGTCATTGCCGACCATCGCGTTCAGCGAGGCGTCGCCACCCGACAGGCGACGGTTCATGTCGATCACCTCGTCCTCTGTCACCGACAGGTCATGGGCGATCTTCTTGACGTTCTCGGGCCGCAGGTCGCCTTCCTCCAGAGCGCCGACCTTGGCCTTCGCTTTCCGCAGGTTGAAGAACAGCTTCTTCTGGGCACTGGTCGTGCCAAGCTTCACCAGGCTCCATGACCGCAGGATGTACTCCTGGATGCTCGCGCGGATCCACCACATCGCATAGGTCGCCAGACGGAACCCCTTTTCCGGGTCAAAGCGTTTCACCGCCTGCATCAGGCCCACGTTCGCCTCGGAAATCACCTCGGCCTGCGGCAGGCCATAGCCGCGATAGCCCATGGCGATCTTGGCGGCCAGACGCAGGTGGCTGGTCACCAACTTGTGCGCGGCGCCGGTGTCCTGATGGTCAACCCACCGTTTCGCCAGCATGTATTCCTCTTCCGGTTCCAGCAGCGGGAACTTGCGGATTTCCTGCATGTAGCGGTTCAGGCCCTGTTCGGGACTGGGCGCCGGAAGATTGGTGTAGGTGGTCATTACGATCCCTCCTTGCCGACCCGGGGATCAAGGGCCCCGGGGCGCGCAGCTTCAAAGATGTAGTATCTGCCGGTTTCGCTGCAAGATCCGCAGCCTGGCACAGCAGGAAGAACGAAAGGTGCGCCCATGTCCGTCGCCCTGCCATAGGCGTGACGGCCGGGTCACGCAGTTGTCAGCGGGAACGCCCGAGTATTTCAATCAGACTTTCCAGATCGGGCGGCAGCGGCGCGGAAAAGTGCATCTCTTCGCCCGTCACCGGGTGCAGGAAGCCCAGGGTCGCCGCGTGCAGCGCCTGCCGTGGGAAGGTCGCCGCAGCCTCTGCCGCCTCGACCCCCACGGCCCGGGGGGCAAGCTTGCGGTGGCCGCCATAGACCGGATCGCCGATCAGACCGTGGCCCGCATGGGCCAGATGCACCCGGATCTGATGGGTGCGCCCCGTCTCGAGCCAGCAATCGAGAAGGCATGCCGCCGGAGGCGCCCCGAAATCGCGCACCACCCGCGCCCGCGTCACCGCCGCCCGCCCGCCGTCAAAAGTGACGGCCTGCCGCTGCCGGTCCGTCCGGTGCCGGTCGATGCCCGAGGCAATCCGCAGGATCCCTCCCGCCTCGAAGGCCACCCCCTTGGTGCCGCGCAGACGAGGGTCCGCAGCATCGGGCCTCCCGAAGGCTACGGCGAGGTAGTGGCGATGCACCGTATGGGCCGCGAACTGGTCGGCGAGGCCATGATGCGCCCGATCCGTCTTGGCCACCACCAGCAACCCCGACGTCTCCTTGTCGATCCGGTGCACGATGCCGGGCCGCCGCGCGCCCCCGATCCCCGACAGGCTGTCCCCGCAATGATGAAGCAGCGCATTGACCAGCGTGCCCGA
>CAZVIS010000225.1:0-5570 GCA_964627355.1 uncultured Rhodobacterales bacterium | reverse complement strand
GCCCTGGCCGCCCCCTGGGTCCGCCCGTCCTGGGCGCAATCGGGCAGCATCAACGTCTACAACTGGGCCGACTACATCGGCGAGACGACGCTGGCCGACTTTACCGCCGAGACCGGTATCGACGTGGTCTATGACCTCTACTCCAGCGCGGAAGAGATGCAGGCCAAGATGCTGGCCGGGTCCACCGGCTATGACGTGGTGCTGCAATCGGGCGTGTCGATGCCCAAGATGGTCACGGCGGGCATCTTCCAGAAGCTCGACCGCGCCAAGCTGTCCGGGTGGGAGAACCTTGACCCTGCGATCATGAAAATCGTCGAAGGCTTCGATCCCGGCAACGAGTACTGCGTGCCCTACATGTGGGGATCGGTCGGGTTCACCTTCAACGTGGACATGGTGCGCGAGCGTATTCCCGACGCCGACCTTGAAAGCCTCGACACGATCTTCAAGCCCGAGAATGCGGCCAAGCTCGCCGATTGCGGCATCTCGATCCTCGACAGCCCGGACGACATCCTTGTGTCGGTGCTGAAGTATATCGGGCTGGACCCCCACACCGCGCGCGCCGCCGAATACGAAAAGGCGGCCGAGGTCTTTGCAGCCGTCCGGCCCTACATCAAGACCTTCGACAACACGAACTACCTGACAGCCCTTCCGAACAGCGAGCTTTGCGTGGCCAACAACTGGTCGGGCGACTACCGGGTTGCAAAGACCCGCGCGAAGGAGGCGGGCATCGATCTGAACCTGGAATACCATGTGCCGAAAACCGGCTCGCCCGCGTGGTTCGACGTCTGGGCGGTGCCGTCCGACGCGGGCAATGTGGAAGGCGCGCATCTCTTCATCGACTACCTGTTGCGCCCCGAGGTGATCGCCGCCTGCACCAACTTCACCGGCTATGGCAACCCGAACCTCAAGGCGACGGCCTTCGTCGAACCCGACATCGCCTCGGACCCGGCGATCTATCCCGACGATGCGGCAAAGTCGCGGATGTATGTGCCCCAGACCCCCTCGGACGAACAGGAACGGGAGCTGCTGCGCGCCTGGCAGTTGATCAAGACGGGGGGCTGAAGGGTGGGCGGCTGACGCATGGCCGACGGACAGACCCCCTTTCTGCGCATCGAGGGCGTGTCGAAGCGTTTCGGCACGTTCGAGGCCGTGCGCGACGTGAACCTGACCATCGCGCGGGGCGAGATCTTCGCCCTGCTCGGCGGGTCGGGCTGCGGCAAGACCACACTTCTGCGCATGCTAGCCGGGTTCGAGACGCCGTCCGAGGGGCGGATTTTCCTTGACGGTCAAGACATGGCGCAGGTCCCGCCCTGGGACCGCCCGGTCCACATGATGTTCCAGAGCTATGCCCTGTTTCCGCACATGACGGTCGAGCGGAACGTGGCTTACGGCCTGAAGCACGAACGCATGACCGACGCGCAGCGCCGCGACCGGGTGCGTGCGATGCTCGATCTGGTGCAGCTTGGCCCCTTTGCCGCGCGAAAGCCCCACCAGATCTCGGGCGGGCAGCGGCAAAGGGTGGCCCTCGCCCGCGCACTGGCGCGGCAGCCGAAACTCTTGCTGCTCGACGAGCCCCTTGCTGCGCTCGACAAGAAGCTGCGCGAGCATACTCAGTTCGAGCTGATGAGCATTCAGGAGCGCACCGGTGTCACCTTCATCGTGGTGACGCATGACCAGGAAGAGGCGATGACGCTCGCCAGTCGGATGGCGGTGATGGACAAGGGAGAGGTGCGGCAGGTCGGCACGCCCACCGAGATCTACGAGTACCCCGCCAGCCGCTTCGTTGCGGGTTTCATTGGCTCGATCACCTTCCTGCCGGGCACCGTGCGGTCGGTCACGGGAGAGGTGGCCGAGGTCGAGGTCCCCGACTTCGCCCGCACGGTGACCGCCCGCGCCGTTCCGGGCTGCGCGCCGGGCCGCGCCGTCAGCCTGGCCCTGCGGCCCGAGAAGGTGGCGATCTCGCGCACCCGAACGGAGGGGCCGAATGTGATCGAGGGGCGGGTGAAGGATCTGGCCTATTTCGGCAAGGACTCCCTCTACCGCGTCACCCTGCCCTCCGGCGCCCTCCTCTCTGTCCACGCCGTCAACGCCGCGCGCGGCGACGAGGGCGCGCGTCCGGCGGATTGGGACGAGGCAGTGTGGCTGTCCTTCGCCCCGGGTGCCGCGATCGTGCTGGTGGAGTGAGGGGATGGCGGCCCATTCAGGAAGCGACACTCCCACGCGGGAAGAAGCGGAGGCACTGCCTCCGCCCCGCGCCTGCGGGACCGTTCAGCATGGACCCTCTCCACGAGCACGTCAGAGGCCTGCGCCTGCCTGGGCTGGCGCGACTGCGCCTGCCGGGGGCAGGCAGGCGCAGGCCGGAACGCCAATGCGTCCCGGCGTCCAGGCTGACCCGTCTCGCGTGGCAGAGGCGATGGCCTCTGCCAATTCGAGCGAAATCCGTTCTCATACCTCTAGAGCCTTACCCCCTTCCCGCCTGATGGGGGGCCTGAGCCATGAGTGACGCGCCCTCCTCCCTCTCGCGCTGGTTCCACCGCAAGGGCTGGTCCGACCTCATCATCGCCCTGCCCTATGTCTGGCTGGTCGTCTTCTTCCTGATCCCCTTCCTGATCGTCATCGCCATGTCGGTGGCGACCCGCACCGCCACCGCCCCGCCCTTCGGCTTTGGCGGCGAGAACCCGGTTATCAACCTTGAAGGCTATGCCCGCCTCTGGACGGACGAACTCTATCTGCGGGCCTTCCTCACTTCTCTTTCGAACGCAGGGCTAGCCACGATCCTGTGTCTCCTCCTCGGTTATCCGATGGCGCTGGCGCTGACGCGGGTGTCGCGGGGGTGGCGGCAGATCCTTCTGATGTTGGTGATCCTGCCGTTCTGGACCTCGTTCCTTCTGCGGGTCTATGCGTGGATGGGGCTTCTGGGGTCGAACAGCTGGTTCAACAAGATGCTCACGGGCTGGTACAACACCGTAGTGCCCGAGGAATGGGCGCTGCGTGCGATCCCCATGATGCATTCGAACTTCGCGGTGATCCTTGTCACCGTCTATACCTACCTGCCCTTCATGATCCTGCCGCTTTACGCCAACCTCGA
Organism: uncultured Rhodobacterales bacterium; assembly: GCA_964627355.1. Classification (GTDB taxonomy): domain Bacteria; phylum Pseudomonadota; class Alphaproteobacteria; order Rhodobacterales; family Rhodobacteraceae; genus JBBQXK01. The sequence goes on along the minus strand of CAZVIS010000225.1, from coordinate 2,482 downwards.
GCGCCTCGACCCCACGCTGGACGAGGCGGCGATGGATCTGGGGTCCCGCCCGTCCCGCGTGTTCCTCGACGTGACGCTGCCGCAATCCATCCCCGGCATCATCGCGGGCGGGCTGCTGGTGTTCATCCCTGCGGCGGGGGAACTGGTGATCCCCAGCCTTGTGGGCGATGCCGCGCGACCGATGATCGGGCGCATCATCTCGGACGAATTCGCGCAGGCGCGGGACTGGCCCATGGCCTCGACCGTGGCGGTGGCGCTGTTGTTCCTGATGGTTTTTCCGATGATGGCCTATACCCATTTCCAGGCACGCGCCGAGGCCCGGCGCGAGATGGCCCCATGACCCGGCGTCCGATCTTCCTTGTCACCGTCCTGTGCTTTGGCTTTGCCTTCCTCTACATCCCGATCCTGTCGATGATGGTCTATTCCTTCAACGGATCGAGGCTGGCGACAGTCTGGGGCGGGTTCTCGACCAAGTGGTATGTGTCGCTCTGGTCGAACCGGCAGGTGATGGCGGCGCTGATCCTGTCGCTGCAGATCGCGGTCATCTCGGCGAGCATCGCGACCATCCTCGGCACGATGGCGGGCATCGCGCTGGCCCGGTTCCGGCGGTTCCGGGGGCGGACGCTGTTTTCCGGCCTTGTCACCGCGCCACTGGTCATGCCCGAGGTCATCACCGGCATCTCGATGCTGATCTTCTTCATCCTGATGGCCGAATATGTGGGCTGGCCTGCGACGCGCGGCTTCACAACCGTCACGCTCGCCCACATCACCTTCTCGATGGTCTTTGTCACCACAATCGTCCAGTCGCGCATGCTTTCGGCCGACACGGCGATCGAGGAGGCGGCGATGGATCTCGGCTCCCGCCCCTGGCAGGTCTTGCGCGACGTGACGCTGCCGGTCATCAGCCCCGCGATCCTGTCGGGCTGGCTTCTGGCCTTCACCATCAGCCTTGATGACGTGGTCATCACGCAGTTCACCACAGGGCCGGGGAACACCACGCTGCCCCTGCTCATCTGGTCCAAGGTCCGGCTTGGCGTCACACCAGACATCAACGCGCTGGCCACGATCATGGTCGTGGCGGTGGGGATCGGGGTCGCTCTGTCGGGCTGGATACTGCACCGGGCCGAGGTGCGGCGCGCCCGCGATGCCCGCATGGCCTATCGGGACAACGCATGACCGCAAGGGATCAGGCACTGGCCGCACTGGCCGCGCCCCTCGGCGTCGAGGGGTCGGGCCGCGTGCGCTATGGCGCCGCGATGGCACTTTACGCGGCGGGGCAGATTGGGCCAGAGGAGCTCGAGATCTTCCGCATCTGCTCGCCCCTCGACGCCGAGGATCCGCGGGCGCTGCTTCTGACACGAGGACTGACCTTGCCCACCGACCTGCCCGACCCCGCCGCCCGCATCGTCGCGCTGGTGGCCGAAGCCGACAGCTACATCGCCACCCTGTCCAGCGCCGGCGTGGCTGAGGTGCGGGCGGGCCTTGTGGACGCGACGCCCGCCCCGCCCGCAAGCGAGCCAAACCCGGTTGTCGCAGCGCATCTATCCACGGCCCTGACCATGGTGGCCGCAACCCACCCCACCCTCGCCGCCGTCATCGAGGGCGCAAGCCCGCACCTGTCCTGGGTGACCTACGACCGTTACGACCGCGCCCAGATCGGCGAGGCGTTTGCGACGGGCCACGCCTACGCCGTCCTCGCCACGGGGGCGGACTATGAGCTGGGGATCTTCCTCATCGCGCCCCACATCCTCTACCGCGATCACGCCCATGCCGCGCCCGAGCTTTATGCCCCGCTGACCGGTCCCCACGGCTGGCGCTTCGGCCCCGGGACGGCGCTGACGGTCAAGCCCGCCCACGCCCCCGTCTGGAATCCGCCCCACCAGATCCATGCCACCAAGGTCGGCCCCACGCCGCTCCTCTGCCTCTACGGCTGGACGCGCGACGTCACCGTGCCCGCCTATGTCATCCCCGCCGACGACTGGCCCGCGATCGAGGCGCTGCGCCTGTGATCCCCGACCTGATCCTGACTAACGCCCGCATCCGCACGATGGACCCGACGAGGGCCCGGGCCGAGGCGCTGGCGGTGGCCGGGGGCCGTATCCTCGCCCTTGGAACCAGCGCCGACATGCGCGCCTTGGCGGGCCCCGGAACGGAGGTGATCGACGCCGGGGGCCGCCTTGTCCTGCCAGGGTTTCAAGACGCGCATGTCCACCTTCTCGACGGCGGGACCGACCTTGTCGCCTCGGCGCAACTCTACGACGCGACCGATGCGGCCAGCCTGCAAGCCGCCCTCGCGGCCCATGCCACGCGCACGTCGCTGCCCCTCGTGCAGGGCTCCGGCTGGCAGGCGGGGACCTTCGGCGACGCGAACCTGACGGCGGCGGTGCTGGACGTGGCCGTCCTCGACCGCCCCTGCCTCGCCTATGATTCCAGCTTCCACAACGCCTGCCTGAACAGCGCCGCCCTCGCCATGGCAGGGATT
>CAZVIS010000224.1:0-5587 GCA_964627355.1 uncultured Rhodobacterales bacterium | reverse complement strand
CGGACATGCAGCGCCTCGTTCGGGCGGCGCACGGCCACGCGCACCCGCCAGCCCGCCTGTGCCAGCCGCCGCGCGATATAGCGCCCGACAAAGCCGCCGCCGCCGTAGATCGTGACCAGCTTGCCCATGGGCGTGCCCCTTGCCTGACCGCGTATGGCGTCTGGATACCCCCGCTTGCCGCAACCGGCAAGCGCCGTCGCCCGCGACAGAAAGCTCGCCCAAGATTCTCGCCCCCGAACCGTTGACAGCCCGCAGGCCCCCAAGTAAACCGCCCGCCAGTGCCCAGATGGCGGAATTGGTAGACGCACTGGTTTCAGGTACCAGCGCTGCAAGGCGTGGAGGTTCGAGTCCTCTTCTGGGCACCATCCCTACCAACATGAACGGCTACCCTGATGGGCTGCGCGGCTCGCCCAGAGGGATGCGCCGCAATGGCGGTCAGGCGACGGCCAGCGTCTTCGCCTCGGCAATCGCCGTTGCCAGGCCCGCTGCGGGGTCGGCGGTCAGGAGCGTCGGTTGGAAGCGGACACGCGAAACCTCGGTGATCCCGATGAAGCGCAGCCAGTCGTCGAAGTAGGTCGCGTGGAAGTCGCTGCCGAAGGCCGGGGCCACGCCCGGGGCATAGACGCCGCTGGTATAGACCACCGTTGCCCTCTTGTCCTTGAGCAGCCCCGAATACCCCTTCGCCGGATCGAAGCCGAAGAGGATGCCCGGTTGGGTGAGGATGTCGATGTAGAGCTTAAGCCGGTAGGGGATGCCGCCGTTCCACATCGGCACGGTGAAGAGGTACTCGTCCGCGGCGGTGAAGCGGGCGGCGATACCCTGGATCTCGTCCCAGGCGGTCTGCGTCGCACCACCAAGGGCGCCACCGGTGATGACGGTCATCTTGGCTGCCGACTTGTCGCCGTCGAACTCGGGCAAGGGTTCGCGCCAGAGGTCGAGGGTATCGACACGGCGGTCGGTCAGCGCGCCGAGATAGGCTGCAGCGACCTTGGCGGACTGGGAATTAGCCCCGCGCGGCGAGCCGATGACATGGAGAAGGGTTTTCATGGGGTTGGTCCTATGGTGTTGAGGGGGTGACGGGGAAGAGTGCGGCACGGACGACGGCCGTGTCGGTGTACATGTCGAACCGGCACAGCCGCCCGTCGCGCACCCGCCACAGATGGGCAAAAGGTGCACGCATCGACCGGCCCGTGGCCCGCGCCGTGCCTGCATAGGCGCCGAGCGACAGGACGCGGGAGGCGTCCAGGGCCAGGACCTCATCGGCCACCACGGCAAAATGCGACCAGTCACGGCCAAGCGGGATCAGAAGGTTGTCGATCACCTGCTGCGCGCTGGTCCAGGTGCCGCTGTAGTAGGGAAAGCCCGCCGCCTCGGTCCATTCGAGATCGGGTTGGAGGAGGGCCACGATGGCTGGCACGTCCCCACGCGCGACGGCAGCGTAGAAGGCGAGAACGGGTTCGCGGGGGGACATGATGGCTCCTCGGGCCGGGGTGATGCAGCCAGACTCGGTCAGATGGCGGCCCCCGTCTTGACGGGAAGCCGCGAGGTTTTGCCTTGAATTGCGGAAGGCGTACCTTCCGGCCGCTTACAGCGTGGCGAGGAAAGTGAGCGAGCGGGCCGCGATCTCGGGCGCGTGGGTTTCCAGCGCGAAGTGGCCTGCGTCCATCAGGTCAACCTCGGTCCCCGGCACTTCTGCGACGAGGTAATCCACGCCCATCTGGGTAAAGAAGGGATCGGTCTGGCCCGACACGATCAGCATCCGGGGCTGGTGCGCGGCGAGGTAGTCCTTGAACACCGGATACTGCCCGACGTTGTCCTGATAGTTCCACAGCATCTGCAGTTGCAGCGCGTCGTTGCCCGGCCGGTCGAGGCCCGCCTGGTCATGCCGCCAGGCGTCGGGCGACAGTCGCTCGGGCCGGGTGCTGCCGTGCGTGTACTGGAACTTCGTCGTCTCGGCGGCCAGGAAGCCACGCAGCGGCGCCTCGGTCTCGGCGGTGCGGTTCTGCCAGAAGGGCGCGAACTGTGCGACCACATCGGGGTTCCAGCCCTCAACGTTGATGATCGCGTTCTGCACGATGATGCCGCGCACCCGCTCGGGGTGTTTGACTGCGAGGCGAAAGCCGACGGGCCCGCCGAAGTCCTGCATGTAGATCACATAGTCCTTTGCCCCCACGGCAACGGTGAAGGCGTCGATCACATCCGTCATTGCGGCAAAGGTATAGCGGAAGGCGTCAAGGCCCGGCGCGGCCGAATGGCCAAAGCCAGGATAATCCGGCGCGATCACCCGGTACTGCCCCGCCAGCATCGGGATCAGGTCGCGGAACATGTGCGAGGACGAGGGGAAGCCGTGCAGCAGCAGGACCACCGGCGCATCGGCGGAACCCGCCTCGCGGTAGAAGATGTCCAGCCCGTCGATCGTGACGGTGCGGTAGGAGACGGCGGGCAGAGAGGCGAATGCAGGCATGGTCAGCTCCGATGTAACCGATGATTTGATACATCGTTGGTATCAGCTCGTCAGTAACCGGTCAAATACTATTTTATAAGTTACGCACTCGTGATCGCCCGCCGAAGCAGGGGCAACGTCAGGAAACGGTCGGAAAGCTGGTGCCGGTCAGGCGGGCGAGGCCATCTTGCACATCCAGTCCCAGGTCTCGGCGATGCCATCCTCGAGACTTGTCGCGGCAGACCAGCCAAAATCCGTGCGAGCGCGCGTCACGTCGAGGATCGAGCGAGGGACATCCTGCGGTCGGCCCGCCTGATGGACCGTCCGCACCGAAGAACCCGCCACGCGAGACACAAGCGCCACGACCTCGTTGATCGATACGCCGACACCGCTGCCTGCGTTGTAGGGACCGGTCCGGTCAGAAAGTACCGCCGTCACGCAAAGGTCGGCGAGGTCGCGAACGCAGAAGAAGTCCCGCACCACGCTGCCATCGCCCCAGATCTCCAGGGGCCGATCCTCGATCAGCCGACGCAGGCAGGTTCCCACCACGCCCTGGATCCCGGTCTGCCCCTGCCTTGGCCCAAAAGGGTTGGAGGCGCGCAGGACGACCGGGGACAGGCCCTGCGTGCGCTGATACAGCGACAGGTACGACTCGATCGTCGCCTTGCCGATCCCGTAGGAATTGATCGGGGCCAGACGGTGCGTCTCGGGGATCGGCACCTGTTGCGGGACGCCATAGACCGTCCCGCCCGAAGAGAGGAACAGGATGCGTCCGATCCCCATCTCTGTCATCGCCTCGAGCAAAGACAGCGTGCCCACCACATTGTCCTGCACATCCGCCCGCGGGTCGAGGTCGGCCGTCCCCGGAACCGTCGTACTGATCAGATGGACCACGCGATCCACGCCCGTCAGGGCCTGCACAACGGCGGCCCGATCACCGAACATCCCGAACCGATACTCGACACCCGGCAACGGGGGCCGGAACTGCTCTGGCTGGCGGTCGAACACCCGGACATTCTCACCCGCCGCACGAAGCGCATCGACGACATGCGACCCGATGAACCCGCAGCCGCCAAGGACAAGAATTGTCATGTTGCGATTTGCCTGCGCGCACAGGCCTGGAGACCAAGCGCCTCGATCCTGCCAGCATAGACGGCGAAATCGAGATGCCTTTCTGCATGAGCGCGCATTAGCCCCCCGACCTCGGCGCGCAGGGACGTGTCGGCGGCAAATGCAAGCACCTTGGCCGCCATGTCCCCGCAATCGAGGTATTGTGCCAGACAGTGCGAACGGACCCCTGCCGCATCGAGTTGTTCGGCCAGGCCCGTCGCGCGGTCAAAGCAGACCACCGGCAAACCGGCCGCCATCGCATCGAGCCCGACATTCGGCAGCGGGTCCAGCCTGCTTGGCAACAGCAGCACATCGGCCAGGGAATAGGCATCCTCGATGAACGGCGTCTCGGGCAGGAATGAGATGCGGCCCGCGATGCCAGAGCGGTTGATCTGGTCCTCGAGATAGACCGAGTAGGAGAGATCGGTCGTGGGTGCATAGCGTCTGCCAACCCAGACAAACCGCGCACGACGGCCCTCAGGGCTCGCCAGGACCCGGCGCGCCGTCTCGATGAAGAGGTCCACGCCCTTGCGCAGGTTCACCGTGCCAGCGCCAAGGACGAGGAAGGAGTCATCCCCCACCGGACGCAACGCGGCACGCAGGGCGCTCCGCCGCGCTGACTCCCCACTGGTGCCATGCCACTCTGTCGGCACCTCGCACTTGCCCTGAGCGATGACGTGGACCGAGGCCTTCCCCATCAACGCTTCGCGGTCGAACGCCGCATCTCGCGTGACCGCAGCAGAAAAGACGATCTCGTTCGACAGCGTTGCGATCCGGTTGAGCGCCGAGGGGAAATTGAACAGGGCCGCGAATTCATGCAGCAGCGTCACCGTTGGCACGCGCGCCCGCCGCAGCCCCGACAGGGCGCCGTAGGACTCGGCCGAGTTCACAACGGCAAAAGCGAAAGGCGTTGCCGCGCATAACTCGGCCACCAGCCTGTCCGGCCGCTCCATGGGCAGCGCATCGGCGCGATGCACGGCCACCGCCGTTTCGGCAAAGTCGCTGAGGATGCCACCCCCGCGCAGGGAAAGCACGCTGACGTTGTAGCGGCGCGCAAGGTGCCGGGCGAGGTTCAGTGCAAGGATCGGCGCCCCCGACCGTGTGGCATCATGCGTGACAACAAGCACATTCTGGCGCGCGGGGTCGGGAGCGACCGCGCCCGCGAGCCGAAGACCCCCGGCCTCCGTCGTGTCCGGCCCACCGATCCGGCGGAAGGGATCGCGCCGTTCCGCGCTGCGCCCAAACCGCGCGGCCATCTTGAACGGCAGGGGCGGCGACAGGCGCGAAAGCATGCCAAGCGTGCGGTGGGCAATCTGGTCGGCCACCGCAGCCCATGGCCGCGACCGCACCACGGCAAGCTCCAGCGTCAGGGCCTCAACCTCGGCGACCAGCGCGTCACATGCAGCAGACGTCGTAACCGCAGTGTTTTCCGCAACGACCGGGGCGTCGGTGTCCGACGGCGACGCTTGCAAGGTTCCCAGCATCACGTCGCTTCTCCTGTAATGACGCGCGTCCAGACGTACCCGATGTGACCCATGTTCGCTGTAATTCCTCGCGCAATCGCGCCCGATCCTAGAGCGTGTGACTTATTTCACAAGTCGGTTACATTGCGCATCCTGATCCAACTTGACGCACCGTTGACCGACCCTTCCCACCCCGCTACTGCGGGCGGGACAGCGCGAGGGATCCTGTGATGACCATCCATCTGTATCAGGGCGACCTGCCCGACGGCCTGACCCTCGGCCCGGTCGTGGCGATCGATACCGAGACCATGGGCCTCGACCCCCGGCGCGACCGGCTGTGCGTGGTTCAGTTGTCCGCCGGGGACGGGGACGCGCATCTGGTGCAGATCGCACGTGGTCAGACGCGGGCGCCGAACCTGGAACGGATGCTGACTGACCCAGCGGTGGAAAAGCTCTTCCATTTCGGCCGCTTCGACATCGCGGCGCTGAGGGCGGCCTTCGGCGTGACCACGGCCCCGGTCTGGTGCACCAAGATCGCCGCCAAGCTGGTGCGCACCTTCACCGACCGGCA
>CAZVIS010000223.1:0-5614 GCA_964627355.1 uncultured Rhodobacterales bacterium | reverse complement strand
AGAAGCTCCGCGCCGGGATCGCCAGCCTGAACCGCGAGGGGCGCGAGCGGCTGCTGGCCGCCTTTGCCCAGGTCAACACGAACTTCACCGCCCTCTTCACCACCCTTTTCGGCGGCGGCGAGGCGCGCCTCACGCTTGTGGAAAGCGATGATCCCTTGGAGGCCGGCCTCGAAATCCTGTGCCAGCCGCCGGGCAAGCGGCTGTCCACCCTTTCGCTGCTGTCCGGGGGCGAGCAGACGCTGACCGCGATGGCCCTGATCTTCGCCGTCTTCCTCGCCAACCCCGCCCCGATCTGCGTGCTGGACGAGGTGGACGCGCCCCTCGACGACGCCAACGTCACCCGCTTCTGCGATCTTCTGGACGAGATGACGCGGCGGACGGAGACCCGCTTCCTCATCATCACCCACCACGCCGTCACGATGGCCCGGATGGACCGCCTGTTCGGCGTGACGATGGCCGAGCAGGGGGTCAGCCAACTGGTTAGCGTGGACCTCAAGCGGGCCGAGTCGATGGTGGCGTAAGGCTACGCTTCGTTAACCATGCCACCCTACCTCTGGTCCTGCCGCGACCCTTCTCGGTGAGCGGAGGTGATGAAACTGAATGAAATGTCTTATCGCAAATGGATGGTCGTGATCGCGGCAACAATGCTGGCGGTCGCGGTCATCCGGCTCTGGATCGGGGCCGACCCCGATACGGAAAAGACCCGGCGGGAGTGCCACCCCGCCGGGTCACTGCTTTGGTGAGGCAACTGAACGCCGTCCTATCGCATGCCAAGAATGATGGGCATTCCTTGCCGAAAAGTAAAGCGCGGGTGTGGTTAACGGAGTTTCTCAACGAGGTCCCCCACACGCACCTCGCCATCCTCCTCGACCGAGCACAGAACCCCCCGCAGGCGCAGTTCCTTGTGCCCCGGCGCCACGATCCACGCCTTCGCCGCCGCTCCATAGCGCGCCTTCCACTTCACGCAGCCGTCGTTCCACACGCCCGAGACGCGCAGCACGGCGGTCCCTGCACGCAACAGGGTCCCTTCGGGCAGGTTCACCTCGGTCATGTCGAGGTCCGCGACGATCGGGTCGCCGGGATGCGGCGTTCCGCTGCGGTCGCGCCAGACAAGGTCCAGCACGCGCGACGGCAGGATCGCCACCTGGATTGCGGGGTCGGGCCTGCCGTCGGGCAGTTTCAGCCAGGGCCGCGTCAGCCATCGGTCGCCGGGAATGCCATGCTGGCGGGTAAGGCGCAGCATCTGCGGGTAGTCGCGTTGACCGACACCGGGGCGGAAGCACAGCATCGTTACAGGGCCTGCGTCGTGGGGTGCGGCCAGCACATGCGGCAGGGCGGCTGCAAGCTCGGCCGCCGTCGGGTGATGGGAAGGGGTCAGATCGTCCATATGCGCTCCTCCGCTTCAGAGAGTGCCGCGATCTTGGCGCGCAAGGCAAGGTCCGCTTCGATCAGCACCCCTGCAGCGCGCAGGGCGGCCAGGACCTCGGGCCGGGCGACCTGTATCCGGTCGTGAAAAGCGTCGATCCCGGCGGCATCCGTTGTAGAATACCAAACGAAGAAGGGCGGGTTCGCACGATAGGCGCCTGCCGTCGCGCGAAAGGGCAGGCGCGCCTTCCAGTCCTGCGCATCCTGTGCGTGAAAGTGCAGCAGCGCAATGTCGGGCAGCACGTCGCGCATCACCAGCCGCTCGCCATTCAGGTCGCCCGTGTGGATGCGCGGCTTCAGCCCCATGACCCCGGCCCGGAAAAAGCACTTTCCGGCGGCATGGCTCAACGCGCCGGCATGGAGCATTTCGGCATAGGGGCCAAAGACGGTCTGCCGCAGGGCTGCATAGTCTGGACCCTTCAGGGCGCGACGAAAATGGCGCGCAGTAAAGATGTCGTCGGGCAAGCCAGGATCATGCAGCGCCTCCCACGGTGCCATGCGCAATGCCACGGCCTCGGACGGGGCATCGGCGAGCACCTCGGCCACCGGCCGCGACGGCCAGAGGAATTCGTCGATATCGAGATGGCAGACCCAGTCCAGCTGCGTATTGCGGTACAGCCCTCCGACATTTGAAACCTGCCGGACCTGGTGGGTGTCGGGCCGCTGTCGCCTGCCCTTGCCAACGCCGCGGCGCGCCCAGTGCTGCGCGTCGCAGCGCACGACCCGCACCCCACGTACACCGTCGAGCATATCGGCCGCCGGGTCTTCGGGATCGTCGAAGTACAGCCAGATGCGCCGCGCCCCTAACGCGCGATGATGCGCCACAAAGGCCAGCACCTGCGCCAGCGGGGCGCGCACGGTGGTGCAGGTGCCCCAGGCTGGACCACCCGCAGCCCCTGTCGTCACAGCGCGTCCAGAAGCGCCCGTGTCGGCCAGGCGTCGGCGGGCAGGCCGAGGCGGGCCTGTTCCTTCTGCACCGCCGTGCGGGTCAGGGCGCCAAGGATGCCGTCGATCTTTCCGACATCATGCCCGCGCGCCGCCAGTTTCTTCTGCAGGGACTGCATCGCCTCGGCGGACAGGGCCGGATCGGGTGAACCGGCGTCATAGACCGGCGCACCCTCCAGGCGAGTGGCGAAATAGGCCGCAGTCGTCACATAGACAAAGCTTTTGTTCCAATCGAACAGCACCCGGTAATTGTCAAAGGCAAGGAAGGCCACGCCCTTGCGCCCCTCGGGCAGCAGGACGCTGGCCTTGAGCCCGTTCGGAATGGATCCCCAGCGTGGGGTGACGCCCAGCCGTTTCCACTCGGCCCCCGGCAGCGTGGTGTCGAGGCCGGTCAGCCCCCAGTCGAAGTCCTCGGGCATGTCCACCTCGATCAGCCAGGGCTCGCCCGCCCGCCAGCCGTGGTGCTGCAGCATCCGCGCGCCCGACAGCAGCGCATCGGGCGGGCTGGTCTTGAGCGTGACCTTCCCGTCCCTGTCACCGTCCACGCCGCGTTCCAGAATGTCGGCGGGCAGCATCTGCACCATCCCGATCTCGCCGGCCCAGGCCCCGGTGGTGCGCGCGGGGTCCAGCATGCCGCGCTGGTAAAGCTCAGCGGCGGCGACAATCTGCGGCTGGAATAGCTCTGGCCTCCGGCAGTCGTGGCCAAGCGTCACCAGCGCATTGACCGTGTTGAAATCTCCCTGCACCGCGCCAAAGTCGGTCTCGAAGGCCCAGAAGGCCAGAAGGATGCCCTTGGGCACGCCATAGTCGCGCTCGGCCTGCGCGAAGATGCTGGTGTATTTCTTGGCATTCGCCGCGCCGTTCGAGATGCGGCCCTGGCTGATGAGGGCGCGCGAGAATTCGGTGAATGTCTTGCGGAACACCCCCTGCGAGCGGTCCGCCTTGATGACGCGCGGGTCCTGACGGGCAGAGGCAAAGAACGCATCGGCCTCGGCCCGGCTCAGGCCTTTCTGCATCGCCTCGGTCTTCATGGCCTCGATGAAGCCGCCGAAGTCGCCGCCGCAGGGGGCAGCAAGGGCGGGGGTCGCAAGGGCAAGGGACAGGGCAAGGGCAATCGCGCGCATGAATGGCTCCGCTGGAAGGGTCGCACGCAAGCTACGGGGCGGGCTGCCGGTTGGGAAGCGGGGAAGCGCGACGACCGGCGCCGCTGTTGCTACAGCAGCGCCACCACCGCCACCACCGCCAGCATCAACGCCCAGGTCCGCCACAGTGCCGCGACCGCGCCCTCCACCGCGTCCGGTCCCGGGTCGCGCCGCCCCTCAGGCCAGACCCAAGGATAGTCCTTGGTCACCCCGTGATAGCTGCGCGGACCCGACAGCGCCACGTCCAGAACCACGGCCATCGCCGCCTCGGGCCAGCCGGCATTCGGGCTGCGGTGCAAGGGGCCGTCGCGCAGGATCGGCCGGGCGTCCCAATACCCATGCGCCAGCGCGATCAGCGCTGCCGTGACGCGCGCAGGGATCCAGTTCAGCACATCGTCCAGCCGTGCCGCGGCCCAGCCAAAGGCCTCATGCCTTGGCGTGCGGTGGCCGATCATGCTGTCGGCGGTGTTCACCACCTTGTAGACCAGCATCCCCGGCAGACCGCCGATCAGGAACCAGAAGACCGGCGCGACAACGCCATCCGACAGGTTCTCGGCTGCGCTCTCGATCGCCGCGCGCGCCACCCCCGGGCCGTCCAGCCCGCCCGTATCCCGCCCGACGATCCGCGCCACCATCCGCCGCCCCTCGGCCAGCGACAGGCGCAGGGCATCCCCCACCGCCTGCACATGATCGACCAGCGACCGCTGCGCGAGCAGGATCGCCGCCGCCAAGACCTCCAGCATGCCGAAATCCGGCACCGCCGCGATCAGCGCGCCGATGGCCGCCGCCCCCACGACCAGCACCAGAACCGCTAGAACCCCCTTGGCCCGCCGGTCCCCGCCTTCGTTCAGCCTCAGGTCCAGCCACCCGACCGCCCGCCCCATCAGGACCGCCGGATGGGGCAAGCGGTCCCAGAGCCACCTCGGCTCTCCCAAGGCGGCATCGAGCAACAGGGCAGGGATCAGAAGTGCGGCACTCACAGCGCGGCCTCCAGCCGGGACCAGGCGTCGGGGCCAGGCAGGCCAAGCCGCAGCCAGCGGTCGGAATACGGAAAGACGCGGGTCCAGACCCTTGCGCGAGCAAGCCGGTCCTGCATCCGGCGCGCATCATCCACGTCATAGAGGCGGAAGAGGTCGGTCCCGCCTACCACCGGCCATCCCACCAGCGCGTCCAGCCTTCCGGCATCAGCGGCAAGCCGCGCGCGGGTGGCCCTGGCCCAGGCGTGGTCCGAGAGGGCCTTCGCCGCCAGCGCCAGCGCAGGGCCACTGACCGGCCAGGGGCCGAGCGCCTGCGCCAGCCCCGCGATCAGCTCCGGATCGCCGACGGCAAAACCAAGCCGCAAGCCCGCCAGCCCCCAGAACTTGCCAAAGCTCTTCAGCACCACCACGCCCGGCCGGGCGGCCAGCGCCATCAGACTGGCCCCGGGCACCACATCGGCAAAGCTTTCGTCGATCACCAGCAGGCCCCCATCCGGCAGCTCCCCGGCCGACCACATCCGCCCGTCCGGATTGTTCGGATGCACCACGACGCGGGCCTGTGCCGGGCCGCCCTCCGTCACTTGCCAGCCCAGCGCGGCAAAGGCGCGGGCGTGTTCGTTGTAGGTAGGGCCGGGGATGGCCACCATGGCAGGCGCGCAAAGCGCGGGCAGCCGCGCGATGGCGGCCGAGGCGCCAGGGACGGCCAGCACAGCCGCCCCGCCCGGCACCTTCCAGAAAACCCGCGCCGCATCCTCTGCCGCCCTTGTAGCGCCAGCGTCGGGCAAGGCCGTCCAGATGTCTCCCCCGAACACCGGCACCGGATAAGGCACCGGATTGATCCCCGTCGAAAGGTCCAACCAGTCGGCCCGCGCGCCGCCCCACCGGGCCGCCGCCGCATCGATCCCTCCGCCATGGTCCGCCGGACCGATTCCCTGCTGGTTGTTCATCCCGCCCCCCAGGCGCCCCAGAAACCCGATCCCCGCCGCGCTGACAACCGCCCGCCGCCCCCCGCAGCCCGTGACATTTCCACGACGTGTTAACCTTTTTGTGTGATTGACACAGTGTTTCCAGAGATTGCCTTGATTTTACACGACTCTGGTACAGGGTAGGGGCAGGGAGTGATCC
>CAZVIS010000222.1:3010-5625 GCA_964627355.1 uncultured Rhodobacterales bacterium | reverse complement strand
ACTCGTTCCGGGCGGGCAATGCCGTGGTGTCGTCTATGAACTTCCACAGGAAGATATCGAGGCGCAACTCGATCGGCTGTTTCGCCGCGAGTTTACCGTAAAGCCGATCAACAACATGCCACGTTGGCTGCAAGTACAGACCGATGCGGGGCCCATGAGCGCGCTTGGCTTTGTCATGAACCGCGCCTCGCCCTATTTCGCCGGGAGGCTGCAGCCAGACGAGGTCGCGCGGACCCTGGCTGCGGCCTGTGGGCATTGGGGAAGCGGGGCGGAGTACCTTTTGAACACAGTGACGCAGCTGGAAGCCCGTGGGATCCACGACTCTTCTCTTTGGCGGCTGCAGCGGCTGGTAGCGCAAGAAATCGAGCGGCGCTTTGCTGGGCAGAATGAACTTATTCGAGAAAGGAAGGCAGGCAGCGCCGTGCCTGCCAGCCTGTGATGGATCGCATCCGCCGTCACAGGGCTGCAAGATCGCCCTGCAGCAAGCTGCGTGATTTCAGGCCTTTTTCAGAAAAATTTCAGGTCCACGCGGACATTGTTCCTGATAGCGATTATCGACGACGCACCGCTGCAGTCTTGGCCATATCGACGGAAGTCATTGACGCTGTTTTTGGAGGAAGCTGATGGCTGTAGAAGTTGTCCGGGTTGGTTCTGAATTCATCCTTAACAATGTGATTGCCCGTGCGCAGGAACTGCCGCAGGTCGCGGGGCTGACAGGCGGCGGATTTGCTGCGGTCTGGACCAGTCAGGAGGCGACGGTTGCGGGCACCACGGCCCCCTTCCCGACCGTCAAGGGGCGGGTATTTGACCTGGCCGGCAGTCCGCTCGGCGCGGAATTCCTGATCAGCCGATCCGTGGCAGCAGTGCAGCGCGATCCTGCTGTGGCCGCCCTCGACGGCGGCGGGTTTGTCGTGGCGTGGACGGACTTCGGCCCCGGCCAAACCGACGACCGTGCCCCGTCGGTCAAGGCGCAGGTGTTCAGCGCTGCAGGCAATCCGGTCACGGGCGAGTTCAGGGTCAACAGCACAACATTCAACATCCAAGAGGCGCCGTCGGTGACGGGGCTGGCCGGTGGCGGTTTCCTTGTGACCTGGGATGACTGGAGCGGCGCCAACGGGGACCCGGACGTCGGGGTCAAGGGCCAGATCTACAGCGCCTCTGGCAACCCGGTGGGTGGCGAGTTCCAGGTGAACGCGACGACCACGTCTGTCCAGAAGGACTCATCCGTGACCGCGCTTGCGGACGGCGGCTTCGTGGTCACCTGGGCCGATGAAAGCGGCCTGGGCGGCGACGCAAGTTTGCAGGGTGTCAAGGCGCGCGTCTTCAGCGCCAACGGGACGGGGGGGCCGGAATTCCTGGTCAACACGACGACGCAGTTCCAGCAGCGTTTGGCCGAGGTGGCGCCGCTGACGAATGGCGGCTTCGTGGTGACCTGGTTCGACGAGCGGGGCGACGTGACCAGCGCCGGGATGAAGGCGCGGATCTTTGCGGCGGACGGCTCGGCGGTCAGTGCCGAATTCTCCGTCAACACCTCGACGACAGGACTGCAGCTGGACCCAGCGGTTGCTGGCCTGCCCGGCGGCGGCTTCGTCGTTGTCTGGGTCGATTCTGACAGCACCAGCCCCTCGCCCACCCGGAATACCAGCGAGATCTTTGCCCAGGTCTTCGATGCGACCGGCCAGAAGGTGGGGCCCGAGTTTCAGGTCAACACCTCCTTTGCGGGCTCTCAGGGACGGCCGTCGGTTTCGGTGCTTGCGAACGGGGATTTCGTCGTCAGCTGGACCGATACAGGCATTCCCTCCTTGAACCTTGGGGGTGATGGAAGCGAGAGCGCGATCAAGGCTCAGCTCTTCCGCATCACCGGCCTCAACGAGGCTCCGGTCATCACCTCGAACGGTGGCGGTGACGCTGCGGCGATCTCGGTGGCCGAGAACGGGCTGGACGTGACCACCGTCACCGCGACCGACGCAAACAGCAACACCCTGACCTATGCGATTGCCGGGGGCGCCGACGCGGACCTTTTCACCATCGACGCCTCGACCGGCCTCCTGCGGTTCAAGGCCGCGCCGAACTTCGAGGCGCCGACGGATGCGGGCGGCGACAACATCTACAATGTTTCCGTGAGCGCGAGCGACGGAGAGTTGACCGACACGCAGGCGCTGGCGGTGACGGTGACCGATGTGGCCGAGGCCCCGCCGCTGAATGCAGGCGACGACAGCTTCACCACGATCTCGAGTGTCGCCCTCACCTTCACGGCAGCCGAGCTCTTGTCGAACGACACGAGTTCCACCGGAATCGCGGGAATTGCGCTCACCAGCACTGCAGGCGGCACCATTCGCTTCGAGAACGGGGCCTACGTCTATCGCGCCCCGGTCGGGTTCACCGGCGTGGATACCTTCACCTACAACGCGCAAGGCGTCGGAGGGGCGCAGGACGAGGCGACGGTCAGCGTCACCGTGACCCCAGACCCGGTGAATCCCGCAGAGGACAACTTCACCACGATCCAGGGTGTGCGGCTGACGATCACGCCGGCACAGCTGACGGCGAACGACGTGGGTGTGGTCAGCATCGGGGGGGTGAGGCAGTTCTCGGCGGAGGGCGCGGTGGTCGACTTC
>CAZVIS010000222.1:0-2910 GCA_964627355.1 uncultured Rhodobacterales bacterium | reverse complement strand
CACCGGGACGGACCTTTTCTCCTACAAGGCGCAAGGGATTGGCGGGACGCAGGTCGAGGCGACGGTGACCGTCAACGTGACCCCCTCGACCAACGCGCCACCCGTCGGGGGCGCAGACAGTTACACGACCACCTACCAGAAGGCGCTGACCGTCCTGGTGGCGCAAGGTGTGCTGGAGAACGACACCGACCCGAACGGCGACGCGCTGCGCGTAGTGGGCCTGCAGACGGATGTGGCGAACGGGACTCTGGCGCTGAATGCCAACGGGTCCTTTACTTATACCCCGGATCTGGGCTTTGCGGGCGTGGACAGCTTTGTCTACACGCTGCGCGACAGCGCCGGGCTGGAGGCCACCGGGACCGCCCAGATCACCGTCGAGGCGCCGGACTTCAACGTCGTCGCAGGCACCCGCCTTGCCCAGACGCTGCGCGGCACCGACGGGTCGGATGTCCTTCTGATGGGCAATACCCGGATCGCGACGATGCAAGGCGGTCAGGGCGCGGATGTCTTCGTGTTTTCCGAGACGGACGGCAACGGTCGGCGCGAGACGGCCTACATCCGCGACTATCAGGTGGGGGCCGATGCCATCGACCTTGCAGGCGCCACGATCCTGCGCACCATCGAGCTTGGCAACAGCGTCTGGCTCGTCTTTGCGGGCGGTGACCGGGACACGCTGGTCATCCAGGGCATCAACGACGCGGATCGTCTGACTTTCACGGATGCCTGGTCCCAGGGACATCTGCTGACTTGACCTTTCGCCAACCGGTTTGGACAGTGCCCATGCAACTGTCTTCAAGAGTATCTGTTCTGGCTGTGGCCCTTCTGGCCGGACTTTGGGCGGGGCATGCCACTGCGGCCCCGCTGTCCCCGGTGGTTCGAAATCCGGTCATCGGCGGCACGGCGAGTTTCGACGCTGACCTGTCATCCTCAGGGGAGATCTTTGCGCTGGTCGAAGGCGACCCGAGCAGCCCCCCGGTGTTCGACGACCCGGCGCCGCTGCTGATAGGGGGAAGTTTCCTGTTCAACGCGCTTGGCACGCCCGGCGACGATCTGGTGGCGGATTTCATCATCGACGACGTGGATGGCGATTTCGACCCAAACAACACCTTCCTGTCCGGGGTGCTCGAGGAGTTCGGCTATGGCGATACCCTTGTCACGATGATCTTCGGCAGCCTTGACGGGCAGGCGGCGTCGCTGTTCGGATCGCGCGTTCTGGTCAGCTTCTTCGACTTCGGCGCGCTGCCGCAGGGGGCCGGGGCGTTCTCCGGGCGCTTGTCCTACACGATCCAGTCGATCTCGCCGATCCCTCTGCCGCTGACGGGGGTTCTGTTGTTGATCGGCATCGGCGGCCTTGCACTCCTGCGCACCCGACGGCGCGCCGGCTGAGCCGGAGCGCCACTGGTTTCGGAAGGGCTGCCGTGATGGAAAGGCGGCGGGCGCAATACGATAGTTCGCTATCTAGCAATCCCAGCACCGCGTGATCGATGGTTCACAGGCAGATCATATCCGTCGACGCCTCGTGGTACGAGTAGCGCCATCGAGCCGATCGGACCGGGGGTGTATGCAACCAGAAATGCTATGACAAGCATGAACGGCCGGTTCGGGGACGCCCCACCGCAGCTTGCCTTGAAGGGTGAGTGACGGCAAAGAGCCGTAACCTGCACAATCTACGCCTTCGCCTTCCAGCCACGTCGGGCTCATCAATCGACTCCCCTCTCTCCGCCTTGCCGATCATCGTGACAATGCGCTGGTTGAACGCGATTTCGCCCAGGAGCACGTCGCGCATGCGTGGATCGGTCTCGGTTTCCAGCATCTCGCGCAGGTGGCGGATCTCGGCCTCGAAGTCGGCCTTCCGCCCCAGCATGGCGTCCCACCTGTCCTTCTCCTCCCGCGTTGAGGGTCCAATAACGCGGGCCGTTCCCCGACTGAGGTCGATCAGGATGTGGTCGGGGTGCGGCAGCGGATCAGGCAGATGCGTGAGGCCGAGGACGCGGCGGCGGTGCAGTTCCTCCACCCAACCGGCCTTGTACTCCATCGCCGTGTTCAGCTACTCGTCGTGCAAGGCCTTGTGGCTGGTCTCTACCGCCGAGAGGAGTTCCGCGAAGAGACGTTGCGAGCGGTGCTGGCCCTTGACCGCGTTGACGGCGAGCGAGCGGAGCACGGCGCGGGCGATCGGCACGGTGACATTCCGGGTGCCGTCCCGCACGGTGATGGTGCGGTAGGCCTCCTCGAGGATGATCGCCTTCATGCGCTCCTCGTTGAGCGCAGGTACAAGGTTCTTCTTGCCCTTCGGACGACCACGCGGGTTTCCGGAGGTGCCCTTCTGGAAGCGTGTCGCCTCGGGGGGCTTCGCATAGCCCACCTCGTAGCCTGGCCGTGCCTTGAGCGCCCCCGCCACGCTCGGAAGCGGGGCACGGGAGGCTTTGGCGGCGGATGGCTTTCGGCCGGGCGCGGTTGCATCGGGCGGCGCGTCCCCTGCCCCGCTCATTCCGCCGCCTCCAGGGCCATCGTGCCCAGGGTCGCACGCGGCCAGCCGCAGACCAGTTGCTCGGCCTCGTCTTTTGCCAGCCGCTCGTAGCGGGTGAGGATGCGATCGCAGTAGATCGGATCAAGCTCCACCACCCTTGCCCGCCGCCCTGTTTTCTCCGCCGCGATCAGGGTCGATCCCGATCCGCCAAAGCTGTCGAGGACGATCTCGCCGCGCCCCGACACATCCTTGATCGCGTCCGCGATCATTTGCACCGGCTTCACCGTCGGGTGCAGCCGAAGCTCGTCCATCCGTCCGGTCCGCATCGTGTTGACGCCCCGGTAGTTCCAGACGTTGGTGCGGTAGCGCCCGTGCTGGCCGAGTTCGATGGTCTGCCCCCAGAAAAGTGGTCCTCCCTGAGGTATGGCTTTCGAGCCATTTGG
>CAZVIS010000221.1:0-5629 GCA_964627355.1 uncultured Rhodobacterales bacterium | reverse complement strand
GCCGCTTCGACCCCACCCTCTACCACCCCGTCGCCCGCATGGGCTACCGCGACTACGCCGTGGTGCGGGAGGTGATGGAGGTGCTGCGGCCGGGGGAGAGGTAAGGCTTGCCGGGTGCCCGGCCACTTGTAGAGTGAGGTGAGAGGGGGATCCGATGCGCACGATTGCCGAGTGGGAAGCGCTGACGGGGGACGAGGCGCTGACGCCTGCGGAGGTGAAGCTCATTGCGGCGGTGCGAGCGGGGGGGGCTTGCTTTTTGAATGGCCGCAAGCGCCCCACAACCCCCAGCCCGGCCACCACAGTTCGCGCCAAACTCCTGCGCCTCCTCATCACCGGCGCCACGCCCGAATGCGGCACACAGGACTACGGCGTCTGGCTGGAAGGCGCCTGGATCACCGGCACGCTGGACCTTCAGTTTGCCCGGGCACGGGGCCGGACGGTCCTCGACAACAGCAATTTCGCCGCGATTCCGCGGCTCGATCAGGCCGACCTAAACGGACTTTCGATGGACGGCAGCCACCTCCCCGGCCTTTTCGCTATGGGTCTGCGCGTCAGAGGCAACCTGTCCCTGCGCGGGGTCAAGGCCAAGGGCACGGTCACTGTGAACGGCGCCAAGGTCGGCGGGCAGTTGTCCTGCATAGGCGCCGAACTCGACGGCGCCGGGGGCATGGCGCTGGACGCGCAGAGGGTGGAGACGGGACAAAGCCTGTTCCTGAATGGGGTCAAGGCCAAGGGCATGGTCGATGTCGTCGGCGCAAGGATCAACGGGCAGTTGGTTTGTGCGGGCGCTGAACTCGATGGCGCCGGGGGCATGGCGCTGAACGCGCAGAGGGTGGAGACGGGGCAGAGCCTTTTTCTGCAAAGAGCCAAGGCCAAGGGCATAGTTGCTGTGAACGGCGCCAAGGTCGGTGGGCAATTTTCTTGCACCGGCGCCGAACTCAACGGCGCCGGCGGCATCGCGCTGAACGCGCAGGGGGTGGAGACGGGGGGGGGCCTGTTCCTCAGCGGGGTCAAGGCCAAGGGCACGGTCGATGTGACCGGCGCCAAGGTCGGCGGGCAGTTTGGTTGCAATGGCGCCGAATTCGACGGCGCCGGGGACATGGCGCTGAACGCGCAGCGACTGCATGCCATAGCATCCTTTTTTTGGGTCAAGGTCACCGTCAAAGCAGGCGGGGTCGACCTGACCGCTGCACATGTCGGGGATCTGGCAGACGACATTGCAAGCTGGCCCAAGGGGCAGGATCAGCTAGGTTTCGACGGCTTTACCTATGACCGTATCTACGGGTGGACCGGCGCATCAGTCCGGCTGCCCTGGTTGCGCGCGTGCAGCCTGAGGCAGGGCGAATTCCTTCCGCAACCCTACACCCAACTTGCCCGCGTCCTGCGTGCCATGGGGCACGACCATCAGGCGCGGCTGATCCTTGTCGCGCGGGCACGCGACGGTGCGGCGAACGCTCGGGCGCGGCGTGTCATCGTGCCGAACGGGGATGTTTCGGTGGGTCTGCTCAGCCTGTGGGCCGATGGCTTGAACGCGCTCGCCTGGGTCTGGGACCGGCTTGGGTACTGGACCATCGGCTATGGCTACCAGCCGTGGAAGAGTGCGGTGTGGCTGTTTCTGCTCTGGGCGGTTGCCTTCGGCATGGCCCAAAAGACATGGGACGAAGGGTCGTTCGCGCCGAACTCGGACGTGATCCTGGTGTCGCCAGGATGGGCGCAGGTGACGGCGCTGGACTGCCTTCCGGCCCTAATCCGCCCGTGTGACCCGAACCCTGCAGCGACATGGTCGAACGACCCCACGCTCGGCCTCGACTGGGACAGCTTCAGCGCGGCGGGCTATGCCGCCGATCTGGTCATCCCGATCCTGACCCTCGGCCAGACCGAGGCTTGGGCTCCCTCCAAGGATCGCGGGGATTGGGGCAAGGCGCTGTGGTGGAGCCGGTGGGTGCTGGCCGCCCTCGGTTGGATCATCTCCGCCCTCGGCGCTGCTGCAATCACCGGGATCATCCAGAGGGACAAGGACTAGCCTCCCCCGCACCCATCCCTTAACAAACCCCGAATCCACCCCCTTCAACCCCTTGATATCATTCGTCCCACATCCGTCGCACGTGTGGACGCCCCCTCTTCCCACCACCTCCCTCTCCCCCTAAACTCCCCCCGAACGAACCCCAGGGGGACCCCATGCAGACCATGATCGGCATCATCGGCGGCTCGGGGCTCTATGCCATCGAGGGGCTGGAGGGGGCCTCCTGGGTCGAGGTTCCGACGCCCTGGGGGGACCCTTCAGATGCGATCCTCGTGGGGCGGCTTTCCGGCGTCCCCATGGCCTTCCTGCCCCGCCACGGACGGGGCCATGTCCACAGCCCCACCTCCGTCCCCTACCGCGCCAACATCGACGCCCTGAAGCGGCTCGGCTGCACCGACGTCGTCTCGGTCTCGGCGGTGGGGTCCCTGCGAGAGGACTTAGCGCCGGGGGATTTCGTGCTGGTGGACCAGTACATCGACCGGACCTTCGCGCGGGAGAAGTCGTTCTTCGGGCCGGGCTGCGTCGCCCATGTCGGCCTCGCCCACCCCACCTGCCCGCGCCTCTCGGACGCCTGCGCGAAGGCAGCGGAGGGGGTGCGGGTGCACCGGGGCGCGACCTACCTGGCGATGGAGGGGCCACAGTTCTCGACCCTCGCCGAGAGCCGCCTCTACCGGCAATGGGGGGCGGACATCATCGGGATGACCGGCATGCCCGAGGCGAAGCTCGCCCGCGAGGCCGAGCTCTGCTATGCCTGCGTGGCGATGGTAACCGACTACGACTGCTGGCACCCCGACCACGGGGCGGTGGACGTGGCACAGGTGATCGCGGTCCTGACGGCGAATGCGGGGCGGGCGAGGGGGCTGGTGGCGCGGCTGCCGGGGATCCTCGGCCCCGACCGCGCCCCATGCCCCCACGGCTGCGACCGCGCGCTGGACCATGCGGTGATGACGGCGATCGAAAGGCGGGACAAGGCACTGCTCGCGAAACTTGATGCCGTGGCGGGGCGGGTTCTGGGGTGAGGGTCCTCGTCGTCGGGGCAGACGGGTTCCTTGGTCGCCACATCGCCTTTGACCTGCGGCAGGCGGGGGTCGAGGTGATCGCCCATGCCCGGCGGACCGACCGGCTGGCAGAGATGGGATTTGCGGTGCTGCGCGCGGATCTGTTCGGCAAGGCCGCGCAGGACCCCGCGTTCTGGGCGGCGCATCTGGCGGGGGTGGATGGGATCGTCTGGGCGGCGGGGCTGCTGACCGGGCGAGAAGGTGCCTTTACCGCCGTGCATGAGGCGGCGCCGCGCGCGCTGTTGGAGGCGCTGCCTGCGGGGGCAGGGGCCGTGCTGATCTCGGCGGTGGGGATCGATGCGGGGACCACGCCCTTTGCCCGCTGGCGCCTGCGGACCGAGGCGCTGTTTGCCGCGCGGGGGGCTGTGGTGCTGCGGCCCGGTCTGGTGGTGGCGGAGACGAGCTATGGCGGCACGTCACTGTTGCGGGCGCTGGCGGCGATGCCATGGCGGATGCCTGTGGTCGGTGATGGAGACCAGCGCTTCAACCCGATCCACGCCGCCGATCTGGCCGGGGTCGTGCGGCATTGCCTGGTCACGCCACCCGGTCCCGGCCCGTGGGAGGTCGGCGGGCCCGAGACGCTGACGCAGGCGGATCTGATGCGGGGAATGCGGGCCTGGCTGGGGCTGCCCCCGGTGCCGGTGCTGCGGCTGCCGGACCGCCTGGTCCGGATGGCCGGGGCCGTTGGGGATGCGCTCTCGATGGGGCCTGTCTCGAGGATGGCGGTCGAGCAGTTCGCGGCAGGCGTCCTCGCCGATCCTGCCCCGCTCATCGACCGACTGAAGGTCACGCCGAGGGGCCTGTCCGCCATCCACGCGGGCCGACCCGCAGGCACGCAGGACCTGTGGCATGCGCGGCTCTACCTGCTGCGACCCATGCTTCGGCTGGTCCTTTCCCTGATGTGGCTTGCGTCGGGCCTCCTTGGGCTGCTTCTGCCGCCCGGGACCTTCCTGCCGCGATTGTCTGACGGGCCGCCTGACCTGTTGGTGGCACTGGCGCGGGTGGGGGGAGCGGCAGATCTCGCCCTCGCTGCGGCGCTGGCGGTCAACCTCTGGCCAAGGACCGTTGCCCGGGTGCAGATTGCCCTAGTGCTGGCCTATACTCTTGGGCTGACGGTTCTGGCCCCCGGCCTGTGGCTCGATCCGTTCGGGGGCCTGCTGAAGAACCTGCCGGTGCTTGCCCTTCTTTTCGTCCATCTGGCGCTGGTCGAAGAGCGATGATGGGCGACCCCTACCTTCTGGCGAAATGGCTGCACATCCTGTCCGCGACGGTGCTGTTCGGCACGGGCATCGGCACCGCGTTCCAGATGGTCTGGGCGCTGCGCTCGGACCGGGCCGAGCAGGTGGCAGGCGTCGCTTCGGGTGTTGTCGCGGCGGACTGGCTGTTCACCCTGCCTGCCGGCGTGATCCAGCCTGTGACGGGGGGGTGGCTGGCGCATCTGGCGGGGCATGATCTGGCCGAGGGCTGGCTGGTCGCGACCTATGTCCTTTATGCGGTGGCCTTTGCTGCCTGGGCGCCGGTGGTCGTGCTGCAATACCGGATCCGCGATCTGGCCCGGGCCGCGGGCACAGGTCCGGTCCCCTTGGCGGCCCGAAGGCTCTACCGCATCTGGTTCGCTTTGGGCTGGCCGGGGTTCGGCGCGCTTGTGGGGGTTTTCTGGCTTATGGTAGCCAAGCCCGACATCTTCTGAGGGACTGCCCGTGAAAACCGTCAAGGACTACATCCGCACCATCGTCGATTTCCCGCATGAGGGAATCCTGTTTCGCGATGTGACGACCCTGTTTGCC
The DNA here is from genome assembly GCA_964627355.1 of uncultured Rhodobacterales bacterium. GTDB lineage: Bacteria > Pseudomonadota > Alphaproteobacteria > Rhodobacterales > Rhodobacteraceae > JBBQXK01. The sequence continues at coordinate 761 of CAZVIS010000221.1, read as the reverse complement.
GACCCCCGTGGGTTCCGGATGGCGGTGGACCAGCTTCTCGCCCCCTATGCCGGCATGCGGATCGACAAGGTCGCGGGGCTGGAGGCGCGGGGGTTCATCCTCGGCGGGGCGGTGGCGCACCAGCTTTCGACCGGGTTTGTCCCGATCCGCAAGAAAGGCAAGCTGCCGGGGCGGACCATCGCCCAAGGGTATACGCTGGAGTACGGCGAGGCGGTGGTCGAGGTGCATGAGGATGCCATGCGGCCGGGCGAGAAGGTGCTGTTGGTGGACGATCTTCTGGCCACCGGCGGCACGGCCGAGGCCGGGATCCGCCTGATCGAACGGCTGGGCGCCGAGGTGGTGGGCTGCGCCTTTGTGGTGGACCTGCCGGACCTTGGCGGGCGCAGGAAGCTCGAGGCGATGGGGATGGACGTCCACGCGCTTTGTGCCTTCGAGGGGCTTTAGGGTTAAGCGGCGCTAACCCATTCGTAAGGGAATCACTCTAGACCCGTCCTTGTCGGGCAACCGACGCACTGCTTGCACACCAACCCAACCCCAACCCCAGTCCCGCCGGTTCACCCCGGCGGGACATTACTCGGGACGCGTGGACAGGTAGGACATGACCTGCGGGCGCACCGTCTCGGCCCCCGCAGCGCGGGCCCCTTCGATCACCCCGTACAGGTCATCCAGATTGACCCGCCGCAGCAGGCTTTTCACCGGACCGACCGAGGCCGGGCGCATCGACAGCGACCGCAGGCCCACGGCGGCCAGGCACACCGCCT
>CAZVIS010000220.1:0-5633 GCA_964627355.1 uncultured Rhodobacterales bacterium | reverse complement strand
GCGTCCGCTTTGCCCCGGTCCGACAAAGGCCGCCCGCGACAGCGCAGAAACCGCGTCGTCGCGCGCCCTAAGCAGCGCAAGCGTCCGGCTCAGGAATTCCGGCGCCCAGTAGTCGTCCGCCGCAAGCCAGACGAAAAACGGGGTCTCGACCCCGTTCAAAAGATCGCCGAAATTCATCGCACCGCGCCGGGTCGGCTGGCACCGCACTTCGATGCGCGGATCGGCCGACGCAGCGGCGCGGGCAATCGCAACAGTCTCATCGGTCGAGGCATCGTCGGACACGATCAGCCGCCAGTCCGTACAGGTTTGTGCGCGGACCGATCCGATCGCGCGTGCAAGCGTCCGTGCGCTCTCGCACGCAGGTATCCCGACGGTGACGCTGGTCATGATGCGGTCGCGGGGCTGACAGCGGACACCTCGGTGGGGCCCGCGACGGGTGGCCGTGCCCGCTCGCGCGGCTTGCGCTGGAAGGCCAGTTGCCCAAGGTAGCGCGCCACCTCGTCCGCTCCGTTCTCGCCGGAAAGCCGCGCGCAGGCCTGCGCGATCATCCGACGCGCATCGGGATCGGCAAGCTCGGCAATGCCCGCTTCGATCGACCCCTGGTCATCCGGCCGCGCCGCAAGGCAAAGCCCGCGCGCCGCGCCATAGTCGGCACGGGCAAATTGCAAGTCATGCTCGGGATTCTCGTTCGACAGGAACAACGTCGGCAGACAGCCCGCAAGGTTCTCGTGGAACGTGTTGTACCCCGCTGCCGCAATTGCCCAGTCAAAGGCGGCAAGGAACTTTGCAAAGGGAAAGGACGACAGCCGGATCACATCCGGCGGCAGGGGCAACACCTCGCGGCTGATGCGCCAATCGGCGTTCACCACTTGGGGTCGGCGGCTTGGCGGCAAGGCCCGCAACGCCCGCAGCACGCGGTCCAGCGGACCCCGCATGTCGAAGTTGTTGCCCGAACCAAGCTGCAAGAGAACAGCAGGCCGCGCCGGGTCCAGTCCGACGGCGGCGCGGGCGGCACCGCGGGCCAGCACCTCGTCGCGGCGCAGGTAGGTCACCGGCGCCACGACAAGAGCACGCCCGCGGCGCTGTGCCGTAGGGCCGAGATCGAAAGCGCTTGCCAGTTCTCCGGGCTCGATGATCGCATCGAACTCACCCTCGCGGGCCAGCGCGCTTTCGCCCGAACCTGGTCGCCACAGCCCCCGGCGCTGCCAGACCGTCCAGATCTCGGGATGCCTGGCAAACCCGCTCATCATGCCGGAATAGGGAACGTTGCCGTCGAACACCGCGACATTGGGCCGCCAGAAGCGCAGCGCCTCGTCGATTTCGTCGGCTAGGGTTGCGTGCCATTCCGCTTCGCCCAGGCCAACACTGCGGAAGTAGGGCAGATAACCGCCCGCAATTCCCTGATCCCGAACGACCCCAAAAGCCTTGGACATTGTCAGGATGACCGGACGAACGACCGTCGGCAATCTGCGGGCCGATGCGATGCAGCGCGTCAGGTGCCCCATACCGATGCCGTTCGACGTGACATAGAGCACCCGCGCCTCAGCCTCGCCCGACCCATTCGATCGGCCGCGTGACGCCTGCGGCGTGCCGATCCGCGCCGCAACCCGCGCAACGGCGCGCGCGGGGCCGAACCGGTCGCGAACCAGCGTGACGGCGCGCGCGGACTGTCGGGCATAGGCAGAGGGATCGGCATGAAGGCTGCGGACGGCATCGGCCACGACCTCGGGCGGGCCATACAGCGCGCCCTCCTCGAACAGCCCTGCGAATGACGCCGGAAGCAGGCACGGCAGTCCGGCGGCCATTGCCTCAAGCGGGGCCCGTCCGAAGGCTTCGATCCACGAAGGGCCATGGTAGTAGGAGAAATAGTCGATCGAGGTGAGGAACCTCGGGACCGGCATCGCGCCGAAGGGCAGCACCTGCCAGCCTGCCGGGCGTGGTGCGGTCACTGCGTCAAGCCTCTCGGCATAGCCCATCAGTCGCACGCGGATATCGTGGGCGTCCGGATAAGCTGCCAGGAACTCTGACCGGGTGTCGGGCCATTTGGCCGGCTCCGGACGGCTGTGCCGCCCGATTGTCGCCAGGGCAGAAAATGGTCCCGGGCGGGCGCCCGCGAAATCGCCGGGCTCCACAACATTGACCCAGTCCTCGGCAGTGAGTTCGGGCGGATGCGCAAGCCCGGCAAAGGCCGCGCGGGCGGCCGGTCCGACCGGCGCCCAGGGCACAGGGCCGAACAGATCCTCGGCAATCGTCCTGATCCGGGCGACATCATATTGCGCAACCCCCGCCGCATCGACCGGAGGATGATGGGCAACGAGCACCGCCTCTCCCGCATGCACCCGCCAAGCGCCGGACGGACGGTCCAGCAGGGCCGTCGGGTGGTGGATGCAGGCCAGCCGCGCCGCGACACGCGCCGCGGGCGGAACCGCGATCACATGACCGGCGTCGGTCAGCGCAGCAATCTCGGGGTGGGGGCCGCGCGTCATCGACAGGATCGGGCTTGTTACCGACAGCAGTCCGACGGTGTACCCGGCACCGACCAGCGCGCGCGCTTCATGGGCGACGGCGGTTGACGTCCCGCCCGGAAACCGGGGATCAGCAATCAGCAGAACGTCCAGGTTCACCGTGGCCGCCCTTCCCGTCCGTGAAACCGGTGCTAGAGTGGCCGCAGGGTGTGTCCATGTCCATGGCCATCACGGGGGGCAAGGATGTGATGGGACGATTTCGCGCCGCCATCGAGGCCGGACGTCAGGCGGTCGCCGCGCGCCATGACCCGGTCGGGCAGCCGCGGGCAATCCTCGCCATCGGTCTGGACGATGCGACGCTGGCTGCTCTTGCCCGACAGCGCCCGGCACCGAGCGTCAGCGGCTCCGGACGGACAATCCTGATTGCCGACCGGCTGCACGCCGAACTCATCTCGGTGCCCGACCTGGTGTTCGAGCATCTTCCTCTGCTTGCCGACCTTCTGGTCGCCGCCCCTCCTTCTGTCGCGGCCGAGCATCGGTTGCGCCGGTTGATCCTGATCCTTCGCCGCTGGCGCGTCGCTGACTGCCTGTGGCACGGGGGCGAGGCCGAAGATCTGGTGCGGCTGGCGACAGCCCTGGCCAGACCGGACCGCCCGGACTGCCTGTTTCGCCGCGACGCCTCTCTCGCGCCGGTCACGCAACGTCAGGGATAGCGGCCTTCGGGCGGCAGTCCGGCGGAATCCGTTCGAATGGCCGGCTGCAAGGGGCCGAAAGCGGCTATGCAAACCCGAAGCGGGCCGCTAGTCTGCCTCTGCCGGGATTGGCTATTGTTGCCAAAGGAGAAACGCGTGGCCCAATTGTCGCGATGGGCGATCTTCGTCCGAGCCTTTCTGATCGCGCTGTTGGCCGGTGCCCCGGCGCGTGTAGCCAGCGCAACCTCAGACGAAGTCGCGGCATGGAGTGCGGCGACCCAGTCGGATACGATTGACGCGTATTTCTCTTTTCTCAGCAGGTATCCGACCGGCGAATATGTCGAAAGCGCAATACAGGCGCTGACCCGGCTTGGCGCGATCTCCGGGGCGCCGCAGGTGCGCGAGCTTCCCCGCACGCCGACGCCGGCGCAACGGCGCACACCGGCGCCGCAGACCGACCGCACCGACCGCACGACAGACGCACCACAAGGGACGATCTACTGATGCCGCGCCCGGTTGCCCTTTTCGCTGCCATGTCGCTGATGCTTGCGGGCTGCGCAGGCATTACGCAGAAGGACGGTCTGACCTACCGCGCCCCGAAAAGTGCGATGACCGACACCGCAGTCGCAGTACCGGGCGCCAGTCAGGCTGACGCGGTGGCGTCCCTTGCCGTGCGGCTGCGCGAGGCGGGCCTGCGGGTCGTCAAGGAGGACCGCCGCACCGGAACTGTTGTGGCGCGTGTCGCCGGCCCGGCACTGGTGGACTGCGGCACCTTCACCCAGTCCGCGCGCGGCAACGTGGTGCAGTTTCCGGCCCATGCCGCGCGCGCGGTGCTTTTCGATTTCGCCAAGCCCGGGAACCTTATCCAGCGCGAGGCGATGCTCTCCTCGCAGGTGAAGGTGACGGTCGCCAGCGCCGCCCCGTTCACCGCAACCCAGACAGCGACGCATGACGTGCGGGTCAGCCAACGGAACCTTTCGGACGCCGACAAGGATTGGCGTGCCCATGGCCAGTTTATCAGCGGGCAAAGAGTCCTCTTTCCTGACGGCGTAAGCTGCGTGGACAATGGTCGACTGGCGTCTATCGTCGCGGGTCCCTGAGGATCGTGTCACGGGTCGGTCCGCCCAGGACGGTCTGCACCGCCCCTCACGCTCACGGGGTGGCATGACCCCATAGCGTGGATCGTGCCAAGGCATGGGCAGCCTGAAGTCGGGCGCTCTTGGGACCAAGGTCCGCCAGATCCTCGGCAAATCGGTCCCACAGTGCCGCATCGACGACGTTGCCGCGCATCTGGCGCAGCGCGGCGGCGGCGGCGGCGGTCAGCGGATCGACTGGCAACCCAAGGTCCGCGCGCACCTGACGGGCAAGCGCGTGCCACTGTGCCAAGCCCTGGCTGTGGTCAAGAGGCACGGCACCCTCGTCCTTCCAGGCGCGATCCGCGTCGCCGCCCAGCAATCCGCGGCAGGCGCCGATGCCCCACCACGGCCCATGGAGATGGTCCGCCCCAAGACTGGCCGACAGCGCAGCACCGGCTGTCCATACGCCACAGGTCTCCCGAAACCCGGACCGAAACGCAGCCTCGGGCGACCGGCCGCACATCAAGGTTGCCGCGAATTGCGGCACGACAAGCGGAGAGCCGGACGGCGCCCTGCCCTGCCCCTCCAGCCAGAAGCCGGCGCCCTCCTTCAGATATGCAACCGGAAGCACCCAAAGACCATGGGTGCGCGCCACCTCGCCCGTGACCTCGTTCTGCGCCGGCCACAGCAGTACGCGCCCCGATCCCAACAGCGCAGGATCAGGTGACAGCGTGGCGGCGACCGCCATCGGCACAATCGCGGGCAGCACCAGGACGGCATGCGTGGCCGTGATCCCGTCCGCCACCCGCGCGACTTCACCAGCATCGGCCTGAACCTCGTACCGTCTGACGCGCGGCGCGGTCGCCGGCCCCGCTGCGGCACTGGCGCCGTCCCCGATGTACAACCAGGGCAGATCGCCGATCAGGGTCATGCGCCGGCCGCCGCCATGCCGGGCGCATCGATCCGGTCCAGATGGGCCGCCGCGTGCGGATTGCCCAGGGCGAGAGCCGCGCGGTAGAGGCGCCGGATCTCTCCCTGATCCATCGGCGTGATCGCCCCCGTCTCGATCATCCGCCCCAGATTCAGAGGCGCCGCCGGATGACCGGTTGTCATGGCCGCCTCGAATTGGCGGCGCGCCTCGTCTGGGTCCCGCGCAACCCCTGAGCCTCGCAACAGCGCCCAACCCAGCGCGTCCAGCGTATCGCCGGTCCGTTGTGCGGGCATCAGATTCTGTCCCGTGACAAGATCGCTTTGCGCCGCCGTGAACTCGGCAACCAAACTCTCTGGCATCGCGGACAGCTTCTGTCCCAGGGCGCGCACCTCTGCGTCAAGGCGCGCGTGGCGTTGCCCGACGGCGGGACGCTCAGCATCAGCGCCGAAAATGTGCGCCTCGATGCGGA
>CAZVIS010000219.1:4209-5634 GCA_964627355.1 uncultured Rhodobacterales bacterium | reverse complement strand
AAGGAGGGGCGCGTGGCAGGCGAGTGGCTCGTGGGCACCGTCGGCGACAAGGAGTGCAAGATCGTCGAGTTGCAGGGCACCGTGGGGTCGTCCCCCGCGATCAACCGCAAGCAGGGCTTTGAGGAGGCCATCGCCGGCAAGGCCAACCTCTCGATCATCCGCAGTCAGACCGGCGACTTCACCCGGTCCAAGGGCAAGGAAGTCATGGAAGGCTTCCTCAAGGCCGAAAACGGCGGCGCGGGGATCTGCGCGGTCTATGCCCACAACGACGACATGGCCGTGGGCGCCATCCAGGCGATCAAGGACGCGGGGCTGAAGCCCGGGGCGGACATCCTCGTCGTGTCCATCGACGCCGTGCCGGACATCTTTGCCGCGATGGTGGCGGGCGAGGCGAATGCCACGGTCGAGCTGACGCCGAACATGGCAGGCCCGGCCTTTGCCGCCCTCGACGCCTATCTGAACGGCGGCACGGTGCCCGAGAAGTTCATCATCACCGAGTCCAAACTCTACACGCCCGCAGACAACCCGCAGGGCGAGTACGACACCCGCAAGGGTCTCGGCTACTGAGCGCTCCCTGTCGGTAGCCGAACCGCCGACCGGGTCACACCGGTCGGCGGAATTGCATTGTGCCCGAAGGTCGGCGCAGTCTGGCCGGGACAGGGGGGGATCAGCGGTGGAACAGGCGTCACAGGTGTCGGTGCTGCAGGCGCGGCAGGTGAGCAAGATCTTCGGCCAGCACCGCGCGCTGGACGAGGTGGACTTCGAGGTGCGGGCGGGCGAGGTTCACGCGCTGCTCGGCGAGAACGGCGCGGGCAAGTCCACGCTGGTCAAGATCCTGACCGGCGCCTATCAGCCCGACGGCGGCGAGGTACTGCTTGAGGACCGTGCGGTCACCTTCCGCGACCCCCTGCAGGCGCAGGGCGCAGGGATCGGCACGGTCTATCAGGAGGTGAACCTGCTGCCCAACCGGTCGGTCGCCGAAAACCTGTTCCTCGGCCACCAGCCCACCCGGTTCGGCCTGATCCGCAAGGGCCTGATCGAGGCGCGGGCGCGCAATGTTCTGGCGACCTATGGGCTGGAGATCGACGTGCGGGCGGACCTTGGGACCTATTCCGTCGCCATCCAGCAGATCGTGGCGATTGCCCGCGCGGTGGAGTTGTCGGGAAAGGTCCTGGTGCTTGACGAGCCGACCGCCAGCCTTGACCGCAACGAAGTGCGCAAGATGTTCGAGGTGATCGGCACGCTGAAGGCACGCGGCCTTGCGATCATCTTCATCACCCATTTCCTCGATCAGGTCTTCGCCATCGCCGACCGCGTCACGATCCTGCGCAATGGCCGCAAGGTGGGGACGGAGCGGCTGGCGGATCTGTCCGCGACCGACGTGGTGCGGATGATGCTGGGCAAGGACATCGCCTTCAGCCCGCA
>CAZVIS010000219.1:2349-4109 GCA_964627355.1 uncultured Rhodobacterales bacterium | reverse complement strand
CCGCGACCGACGTGGTGCGGATGATGCTGGGCAAGGACATCGCCTTCAGCCCGCAGCCGACCGAGCTTGCGGGGGCCGCGACCGGCCCTGCGCGGGTGGAGTTTCGCCAGATGGGCAAGGCCGGGAAAGTGGCACCCTTTACCCTGTGCCTGCATGAGGGAGAGGTGGTGGGGGTCGCGGGGCTACTTGGGTCCGGGCGGACCGAGATGGCGCGGCTGATGTTCGGTGTGGATATGGCCGACAGCGGGCAGGTCATGGTCGCCGGGCGTGCCGCGACCATCCGCAACCCCGCTCAGGCCGTCGCCGCCGGTTTCGGCTTCTGCCCCGAGGATCGCAAGCTCGACGGCATCTTCGGCGACCTGTCCGTCCGCGAGAACATCATCATCGCCCTGCAGGCCAAGCTCGGCTGGTTCAGCGCCCTGAACCGCGACGAGCAGGACGAACTTGCGGGCCGCTACGCCGAGGCGCTGGACATCCGCGCGGCGAGCCATGACATGCCGGTGAAGCTGCTTTCGGGCGGGAACCAGCAGAAGGTGATCCTTGCCCGCTGGCTGGCCATAGACCCCGGGTTCCTGATCCTCGATGAGCCGACGCGCGGCATCGACGTCGGCGCCCACGCGGAAATCGTGCGCACGATCAACCGGTTGCGTGAGGACGGGCTGGCGCTTCTGGTGATCTCGTCCGAACTGGACGAGGTGGTAGCTTATTCCAACCGCGTCGTCGTGATGCGGGAACGCGAGATGGTGGCGGAACTGACCGGCGCCGACATCACGCCCGCGATGATCGTCCAGACCATCGCCGAGAAAGGCGCGGTGCAGGCATGAAGCGCCGTCTGTCCTCCGGGGCCATAAGGCCGCAATTCCTTGCCCTCGGCGCCGTCCTCCTCATCAACTGGCTGCTCTTCCCGGGCTTCTTCAACGTGACCTGGCAGGATGGGCGCCTGTTCGGCAGCCTGATCGACGTACTGAACCGAGGGGCACCGGTGGCGATCCTTGCCATCGGGATGACGGCGGTGATTGCGACCAAGGGGGTGGACCTCTCGGTCGGCGCGGTCATGGCCATCTCGGGCGCCGTCGCGGCGACGATGGTCGTTGCGGGCTTTCCCGCCGGGTTGGCGGTGGTGGCCGCGCTGGTGATCGGACTCCTTTGCGGCCTCTGGAACGGGATCCTCGTGACATTTCTCGACATGCAGCCGATCGTGGCGACGCTGGTGCTGATGGTCGCGGGGCGGGGCCTCGCGCAATTGGTGACCGAAGGGTCCATCGTCACCTTTGCTGACCCCGTGCTGATCTTCATCGGCACCGGATCCTTCCTCGGGTTTCCCATGCCGGTCATCATCGCGCTGGTGCTGATGGTGGCGGCAACCCTCGCCATCCGGCGCACCGCGCTTGGCCTCTTGATCGAGGCGGTCGGGGTGAACCGGTCGGCGGCGCGGTTTGCGGGGATCTCCAGCCGCCTTCTTCTTATCGTCGTCTATGTCTTCTGCGGCTTCTGCGCTGCCGTGGCGGGCTTGATCGCGGCGGGGGATATCCGGGGGGCCGATGCGAACAACGCGGGGCTGTGGCTGGAGTTGGACGCGATCCTCGCCGTGGTGATCGGGGGGACGTCGTTGCTTGGCGGGCGCTTCTCGATCCCCATGTCGGTCCTGGGGGCGCTCATCATCCAGGCGATGAACACCGGCATCCTGATCTCGGGCTTCTCGCCGCAGTTCAATCTGGTGGTCAAATCGGGGGTCATCATCCTGATCCTCGTCCTGCAAT
>CAZVIS010000219.1:0-2249 GCA_964627355.1 uncultured Rhodobacterales bacterium | reverse complement strand
GGGATGACCTTCGTCATCATCTCGGGCGGGATCGACCTGTCGGTGGGGGCGGTGATCGGGTTCACCACGGTGCTGATCGCGGTGCTGGTGACATGGCTGGGCCTGCATCCGCTTGCGGCCTTCGCCGTGGCACTGGCCGTCGCGGCGGGGTTTGGTGCGGCCATGGGGGCGGCGATCCACTACCTGCGGGTGCCATCCTTCATCGTGACACTGGCGGGGATGTTCCTTGCACGCGGCGGCGCCTCGGTCCTGTCGCCCGACAGCATCGGCATCAAGCATGCCTTCTATACCGGCGTGTCCAAGACCTATCTCCTGCTGCCCGGCGGGGGAAGGATCACGGTCATCGGGGGACTCATGCTTGCAACCTTCGTCATCGGCATGATCCTTGCGCACCGCACGCGCTTTGGCTCCTACGTCTATGCGCTTGGCGGCAGCGAGACGTCCGCCGCGCTGATGGGCGTGCCGGTCGCGCGGACCACCGTCCTGATCTACACGCTGTCCGCAACGACCGCGGGCCTCGCGGGGATCGTCTTCTCACTCTACACCTCCGCGGGCTATTCGCTCTCGGCACTTGGCGTAGAACTCGACGCCATCGCCGCAGTGGTGATCGGGGGCACGCTGCTCACGGGGGGCTATGGCTTCATCGCAGGGACCTTCATCGGGGTGATGCTCCAGGGGTTGGTGCAGACCTACATCGTCTTCGACGGCAGCTTGTCGAGTTGGTGGACAAAGATCGTCATCGGTGCGCTTCTCTTCCTGTTCATCATCCTGCAGCGCCTGATCTTCAGCGCCTCGGCCCCCAACAGGAAGGTACTTTGGAAGACGTGAGATGAGCGAACCCGGAAGCCTGATCCGATCGCTTTCCGGGCGGGTGGCGGCGCGCAACTACCACTCCTACGTCATCTCGGAAATCGGCGTGGGCATCGCCTCGGGCCGCTTTCCGGTGGGGTCGATCCTGCCCAACGATGCCGAGATGATCGACACCTACGACGTTTCGCGCACCGTCCTGCGTGAGGCGCTGAAGACGCTCGAGGCCAAGGGGCTGGTCGAGGCGCGCGCCAAGGTCGGAACGCGCGTTTTGCCTCGCAGCCGCTGGAACCTGTTCGACCGGCAGGTGCTGACCTGGGTGCAGGAGGCGGGGGCGGATGCGGCCTTCCTGACAAGCTTCACCGAGGTGCGCGAGACGGTCGAGATGCAGGCCGCCGCGCTGGCCACCCTGCATCGCACGGCCGAGCATGTGCGGATGCTGCGCTACTGGCAGCAGCAGCGGCTGGTGACGACCGCGATGGCCGAACCCTTCGCGATGGCCGAGTTCGAGTTTCACCGCACCCTCTGCGAGGCGACGCAGAACCCCTTTCTGCGCGCGGCCTCGGCCCTGTCGGAATTCGGGGTGGCGCAGACGATGGTGGCGCGCGCCGGGGTCACGGACCTGGGCGCGGAAAAGGCGGAACATTACCTGTCGCTGACCGAGGCTGTGGCGGCAGGCAATGCGGACGCGGCAGGGGAGGCGATGGCGCGCATCCTCGCCTGCGACCGGGGCTGGACACTCGGCCGATAGTCAGGCCATCAGCGCGTCGATCTCCGCCCGCCGGGTGGCCATCGCGGCGGCGAGGGCCGGGTCCGGCGCGATCCGCTCGGCCATCGCCGTGGGTTCGGACAGCACGGACAGGGGCGCCCCGGCGGCAACGGCGGCCAGCCGCGCAGCCCCCATCGGCCCCGCAATATCCGACCGCGCGATCAGCCCTACCTCGGCGTCCAGCGCCGTCGCGATCAGCCGCACCCAGAGGCGGCTTTGCGTCCCGCCCCCGACCAGGGTGATCCGCTCCGCCCCCACCCCGACCGAAGCCTGCGCCGCCACGCAATCGGCGAACTGAAAGGCCACCCCCTCCATCGTCGCATAGGCCAGCATCGCGGGCGTCACCCCCGGATGCAGCCCGGACATTCGGCCCAGAAGGTCAGGCCGGTTGAGCGGCGTGCGGATGCCGGTGAGGCAGGGCAGGAAGACCGGCGCACGGGCGATCCCGCCTTCGGCCACGAACCCCTCTGCCGCCGCGTTCAAGGCCGCCGCCCCCTGCCCCGTCATCCGCGCCACCCAGTCGAGCGAGGCCGTGGCGCTCATCACCACCCCCATCGACAGGAAGCGGTCCGGCACGACATGGGCCGAGGTCAGGATCGCCTTCGCAGGCCCCGGATGAAATGCATGGTCCACGATGCAGGCCACGCCCGAGGTACCGATGGTCAGCACCGCA
>CAZVIS010000218.1:0-5675 GCA_964627355.1 uncultured Rhodobacterales bacterium | reverse complement strand
CGCCTTGCAGCGTTTCGACCAGGCCTGCAGCCTGAACGGCGGCAACCAGCGTCGTGTGATCGGCAGAGTTCACTGCGTTCTCGACGATGTTCTTGTCTTCGTACATCGGCGCGCCCCCGACCTGCGGGTTCTCTGCGAAGGCGGCGCCGGAAACGAGCATCAAGGCGGACGCAAGGGCTGCGGAAATGAAGCGGAACTGCATTCGGGTCTCTCCTTTGCGGCAGCAGGGGCTACCCCTGCCGCTCGCAGATGGAACGGGGGCGCTTGGGACCAAGTTTCGGATCGGCGGTCTGCTCACGCGGTCGTGAAGCGGACCTCAGAGGCGCGTCACGACGCCGGTCACCAGAACCGGACCGGTTGGTGCGCCGGTGGTCGACCCGCCTGCGGGTTCAAGGCTGACGGCAAGCACGGCACCTTCGGGAAGCGCGGGCAGGGTGGTCTGCAGGTCCGCCAACTCGATCAGGCCGAGCGGAACCGGCGCTGCCTCTCCCGCGATAAGCCAAAGTTCATGGACACGGCCTGCCTCGGCCGCGGTGCCTCTGGTCCGTGTAATGGTCAGGGCGCCGCTTGCCGTATCATAACGTGCGTCAAAGACCAGGGGCTGACCCTCGGCCTGCAGCGTGGCCTGCAGAACGGGGCCTTGAAGCGACGGCGGCGGAAGGACCATCAGGGCCAGCGCGGCCAAGACGGTCGCCATGACGGTTCCGGTGACAAAACGCATCCACCATCCCGGCGCGCTGCTCCGGCCACGGGGGGATGCGTTCGCGGGCTTGCCGAAAAGCCGCGCTTCGATCTGCGGGAGCAGGGCTGGGGCGGGCACCTCGGCGAAGCCGTCGCTCATGGCATCAAGCCTGCGTTCCCATGCCGCGATATGGCTGGCGAACACCTTGTCCGAACGGATGCGCTGTTCGACCTCTGCACGCTCTGCGGCGTCAAGCACGCCCAGAACGTACTCGCCAGCGAGGGCGAGGTCGTCTTCTTCCTTGGAGAGTGCGCGCTCGGTCATGACTCCAGACACTCTTTGAGCCGCAGGAGCGACCTGCGCAGCCAGGTACGCATGGTGTTCAGGGGCACGTTGTGGTGCTCGGCAAGCTGCTGATAACTGTATCCCATCAGATAGGCACCGCGTACCGCAGCCGCGCGGTCGGGTTCCAGCTGGCCCATGCAGTCGATCACGCGCTTCGCCTCGCCCTGGGCGATCAGCCCCGCTTCTGCGCCCGGACGGCTGTCGGGCAGGCTGTCGGTTTCGTCGCCCTCTTCCCCGGTCCGGGCCTGGGCCGGCCTTGCGCGCAACCGGTCGATGGCAAGGTTCCGGGCAATGGCGATCAGCCAGCTCATCCCCCGCCCAAGCGTGGGGTCAAAGCGGTTCGCCCTGGTCCAGACCCGCGTGTAGACCTCTTGCAACGCATCCTCCGCTTCCGCGCGTGTGCCCAGCATACGAAGAAGTACACCCATCAGTTTCGGAGAGGTCGCCGAATAGATTGCCCGAAAAGCAGCGCGATCGCCGCCTGCGATGCGGGCAAGCAGCGGTCCGATCGGGTCCTCTGGTCCGGGTTCAGTCAACGACATGCGCCTTCCTGCCACGGGCAAGGAGATTAATCCACCCGTCCCGCGCGCCAAGGGTCAACGACGCCGTCGCCGTCCTTCGCCCGCGGTGGCGTTGAAGCTGACCTCTGGCAGGGTGACGATCTTGTGCAGTTCGGGGAAGGGGTCCGTCGCGTGGGGCAGGGCGTTGGCGTTGACGAAGTGCTCCTGAAACCTCGGGGCGATGGCGGTTTCGACCTTGTGGATATGACCTACGGTTTCCTCGATCTGGGCCCGCGCTGCGACCGAGCAAAGCGCGATGCGGGCGCCGGTCCCTGCGGCGTTACCCGCGCTGGTGACGTGGTCGAGCGGGGCGTCGGGGATCATCCCCAGCACCATTGCGTGGCGCGGGCTGATATGCGCCCCGAAGGCCCCGGCGAGGACGACGCGGTCCACGTGATCGACGTCCATCTCGTCCATCAACAGCCGCGCTCCGGCATAGAGCGCCGATTTCGCAAGCTGGATCGCGCGGATGTCGCCCTGCGTGACCTGGATCACCGGGCCACCTGCTGCGCTGCCGTCGTGCAGCAGATAGGAATGCGTCCGCCCCTCGGGGATCATCCTTGCCGTGCCGGTCTGTTCCGCGCTGCCCATCAGGCCGCCGGCATCGACGAGTCCTGCCATGCGCAGTTCCGCAACCGCCTCGATGATGCCCGATCCGCAGATGCCGGTGACGCCGGTGGCCGCCGTCGCTTTGGCAAAGCCGGGGTCGTCGGACCAGAGGTCGCTGCCGATGACGCGGAAGCGGGGTTCCTTGGTGGCGGGGTCGATCTCCACCCGTTCGATTGCACCCGGGGCCGCACGCTGGCCCGCGCTGATCTGCGCGCCTTCGAAGGCGGGACCGGTCGGGCTGGAACAGGCGAGGACGCGGGTTTCGTTGCCAAGCAGGATCTCGGCGTTGGTGCCGACGTCCACGATCAGGACAAGGTCCTTGGACAGGTTCGGCTGTTCCGCCAGCGCCACCGCCGCGCAATCCGCCCCCACATGCCCTGCGATGCAGGGCAGGATGTAGACGCGGGCCGCCTTGTTGACCACGGTCAGGTCAAGGTCCCGCGCATCCAGCGTCAGGCTGCCGCTGGTCGCTAGGGCAAAGGGGGCCTGCCCCAGTTCCACCGGGTCGATCCCGAGGAGAAGGTGGTGCATCACCGGGTTCATCACGAAGACGATCTCGTAGATGGCCGAGGTCGCCACCCCCGCCTCGCCCGCAATCGCGCCGATCAGCCCGTCGATGGCCTGCCGCACCGCGCCCGTCATCTCGACATCGCCGCCGGGGTTCATCATGGCATAGGAGACGCGGGACATCAGATCCTCGCCGAAGCGGATCTGGGGGTTCATCAGACCGCTGGAGGCCAGCACCCGCCCGTCCGTCAGGCTGCACAGATGCGCCGCGATGGTGGTGGAGCCGAGGTCGATGGCGAGGCCGTAGAGTTCTCCCTCATGAAACCCGGGGAAGATGTCGAGGATGCGGGCCGTGGCGTCGTGGTGACCCTTGTGCAGCACGACCGTAACCTTCCAGTCCCCCTTGCGCAGAACGGGCTGCAGGCGGCGCATGACGTCAAGACCGGCGGTCACGTCCGGCACCTGCCACTGGTCCCGCAGCGCAATCGCCAGACGCTCGAAATCCCCCGTCGGTTCGTGCATGTCGGGCTCGGCCACCTCGACATAGAGGGTGCGGGTGGCAGGGTCCATCGTCATCACCCGCTCGGAGGCGGACTTGCGGATGACCTGCTTGTGGACCTGGGATTCGGGCGGCACGTCGATCACCACGTCGCCCTGCACCCGCGCCTGACAGCCAAGGCGCCGCCCGTCAATCAGGCCTCGGATCCGCTTGTAGCGGTCCTCGACGGCGTTCCAGTCGGAGAGCGCGTCGTCGGCCACCGTCACCCCGTGCTTGGGAAATTCCCCATGCCCCGGCGTGATCTGGCAGCGCGAACAGATGCCGCGCCCGCCGCAGACCGAATCGAGGTCCACCCCAAGCTGCCGCGCTGCCGTCAGGACCGGTGTTCCGAGGGCGAACCGGCCCCGCTTGCCCGAGGGGGTGAAGATGACGAGAGCGTCTTCGGTCATGGTGTTCCTTGTGGCAAGATCCGGGGCGCTGCCCCGGACCCCGGGGTATTTGGGCAAAGATGAAGCGATAGATAGTGGCAAGGGGTGCCATCGGCCATGCCCGCAGGCGGCATCTGCGGCGGCGATTGCGTCAGAGGGGACGGAGCTTCAGCCGTGTCAGGCGGTTCTCTCGGCGGGTCAGCACCTCGAACCGGAAGCCGTGGAAGCTAAACACCTGCCCCTCGACCGGGATCATCTGGGCCTCGTGGATGACAAGGCCTGCGATGGTGTTCGCCTCGTCATCGGGCAGGGACCAGTCGAGCAGGCGGTTGAGATCGCGGATCGTCATGGCGCCGTCGATAAGGTAGTCGCCCGTTTCGGTGGGGCGGGGGGCGGCCTCTTTCGACACCACGTCGAACTCGTCGGTGATGTCGCCCACGATCTCCTCAAGGATATCCTCCAGCGTGATGAGGCCGCGGAGGCCCCCGTATTCGTCCACGACCAGCGCGAAGTGGGTGTGCCGCTTCAGGAACTCGCGCATCTGCTCGTCGAGCGGGGTCGTCTCGGGCACGAAATAGGGCTTCATCGCGATCTTGAGGATGTCGAGGTCGCGGATGGAGGCGAGGTTGCCCTCTTCGCCCCGCACAAGGCGGTCCACCTCGCGAAGCAGGTCCTTGGCGTGGACGACGCCGAGGATGTTCTCCTCGTTCCCGCGATAGACCGGCAGGCGGGTGTGGGGCGAGGCGAGGGCCTGGGTGATGATCTCGTCCGGGGTGCGGTCGGCGTCGATCATCTCGATCCGGCTGCGGTGGCGCATCACCTCTTCCACGGTGCGGTCGGCAAGGTCGAAGGCCCCCATCAGGCGGTCGCGGTCCTCTTTCTCGACCGCGCCCTCGCTGTGACCAAGCGCGATGGCGCCGAGGATCTCCTGCCGCATCGCCAGCATCCGCCCCTCGGGGTTCGAGCGGACGCCGAGGGCCCAAAGGAGACCGCGCACGAGCGCGCGGACAACGGTGACGACCGGCGAGAAAAGCACGATCAGCACCCGGATGATCGGGGCCACGCGCGAGGCCACGGGTTCGGGGTTGGTGATGGCGATCGTCTTGGGCAGCACTTCGCCGAACACGAGCACCAAGAGCGTCATGCCGAACGTGGCCAGCGCGATCCCCGCGTCCCCGAAGAGTCTGGTGAGCAGTGCCGTAGCCAAAGACGCCGAAAGGATGTTGACGATGTTGTTGCCCAAGAGCAGCGCGCCAATCATGCGCTCGCTGTCCTCGGTCACGGTCATGGCCGTTGCGGCGCCGGTGTCTCCTTTGTCCGCCAGGGCCTTGAGCTTGGCGCGCGAGGCGGCGGTGAGCGCCGTCTCTGACCCCGAGAACAAGGCCGACAAGGCGATGAGGACAAGGATCGATGCGGCGGTGATCCAGAAGGCGGCATCAAGGGCGGGCATTCGGTCCTCTGGCGTGGGTCGGCGCGGGCTTCGCTATGGGACACCGGGCGACGGCATTCAAGCCTTTGGCACGTCGGGTGGCCGGGCGAGGGGGTGATGATCGAAGACGAGTGTGCGCAGATGCGCGTCGAGGACATGCGTATAGATCTCGGTCGTGGCGAGGTCTGCATGACCGAGAAGGGTCTGGATCACCCGCAGATCGGCGCCGCCCGCCAGTAGATGCGTGGCAAAGGCATGGCGCAGGGTGTGGGGTGTGACGCGCGCGGGATCGAGGCCCGCCACCTGCGCAGCCTGCTTGACCAGCGTGTGGATCTTTTGCCGGGTGACATGGCCTGCTGCGACGGCATCAGGGAAGAGGAAGCGTGACACCGGGCGTCCCAGGGCGCGGCCGGCATCCTCGGCCTGATCGCGTGCGGCCAGCCAATCGACCAGCGCCCGGCGGGCCGGGCCGGACAGCGGCACCATGCGCTCTTTGTCGCCCTTGCCACGATCGAGGATCATCCGCGGATCGCCCCGCACGGCCGCGACCGGCAGTTCGGCCAGTTCCGAGACGCGCTGGCCCGCCGCATAGAGCTTCTCGAAGATGCAGCGGTTG
>CAZVIS010000217.1:0-5756 GCA_964627355.1 uncultured Rhodobacterales bacterium | reverse complement strand
CGACATCGCCCACCTTCACCAGCGGACGCTGGTTGATGCAGGACGACTGGTTCGAGCGCTTGAACTTGCGCAGACGGTAGATGTCCACGCCCGGCTCTCCGGGTTCCAGCATCTCGGTCGCTCGCACGACGATACGCTGCGCGTCCACCTGGTCGATCACGCCCTTGCGGCGCGCCATGATGGCCGCGCCGCTATCACGCGCCACCACCGCCTCGATCCCCGTGCCCACGAAGGGCGCGTCGGATTGCAAGAGCGGCACCGCCTGACGCTGCATGTTCGAGCCCATGAGGGCGCGGTTCGCGTCGTCATTCTCAAGGAACGGGATCAGCGAGGCCGCGACCGAGACAAGCTGCTTCGGCGAGACGTCGATCAGGTCGATCGCGTCCGGCGGGTTCAGCATGAATTCGCCGCCCTTGCGCGACGAGATGAGGTCGTCGGTGAACCGCCCTTCGCCATCCTGCGCCGCGTTGGCCTGCGCCACGGTGTGGCGCATTTCCTCGGTCGCCGACATGTAGACGACCTCGTCAGTCACCTTGTTGTCGATCACCTTGCGGTACGGGGTTTCGATAAAGCCGTACTTGTTCACGCGGGCGAAGGTCGCCAACGAGTTGATCAGGCCGATGTTCTGGCCTTCCGGCGTCTCGATCGGGCACATCCGGCCGTAGTGGGTCGGGTGGACGTCGCGGACTTCAAAGCCTGCACGCTCACGCGTCAGACCGCCCGGCCCAAGGGCCGAAAGACGGCGCTTGTGGGTGACTTCGGACAGCGGGTTCGTCTGGTCCATGAATTGCGACAGCTGCGAGGAGCCGAAGAATTCGCGGACAGCGGCAGCCGCCGGTTTCGCGTTGATCAGGTCTTGCGGCATGATCGTGTCGATCTCGACCGAGGACATACGCTCCTTGATCGCCCGCTCCATGCGCAGCAGGCCGACGCGGTACTGGTTCTCCATCAGCTCGCCGACCGAGCGCACCCGGCGGTTGCCGAGGTGGTCGATGTCGTCGATCTCGCCCTTGCCGTCACGCAGTTCGCACAGCGCCTTGATGCAGGCGATGATGTCGTCGCGGTCCAGCGTGCGCTGCGTGTCCGGGCGGCCCAGATCGAGGCGCATGTTCATCTTGACCCGGCCTACGGCCGACAGGTCATAACGCTCCTTGTCGAAGAACAGCGTGTCGAAGAGCTGCGACGCAGCCTCGACCGTCGGCGGCTCACCCGGGCGCATCACGCGGTAGATGTCCATGAGCGCGGTGTCCCGGCCCATGTTCTTGTCTGCCGCCATGGTGTTGCGGATGTAGGGACCGACGTTGACGTTGTCGATGTCCAGCACCGGGAACTCGGTGATGCCCTGGTCGAGCAGAACCTTGACGGTGCCGGCCTTCGGCTGACCGTCGCGGTCATAGTCCATCGTCAGTTCGTCACCGGCCTCGACCCAAATCTCGCCGGTTTCCTCGTTGATGATGTCCTTGGCGATGTAGCGGCCGAGGATCTGGTCGAAGGGCACCAGAAGCTCGGTGATCTTGCCGTCCTTGGCCCACTGGTTCGCCATCTTGGGCGTGACCTTTTCCCCGGCCTTGAGGATCACCTCGCCCGAGGCGGCATCCACCAGATCAAAGGTCGGACGGGTACCCGACAGGCGCTTGGGGAAGAACTTCGTGGCCCAGCCCTTGTTCTTCACATGCGTGTAGGTCACGGTCTGGTAATAGGCATCCATGATGCCTTCCTGATCCATGCCAAGCGCATAGAGCAGCGTCGTCACCGGCAGCTTGCGGCGGCGGTCGATGCGGGCGAACACGATGTCCTTGGCGTCGAACTCGAAGTCCAGCCACGACCCGCGATAGGGAATGATCCGGCAGGCGAACAAGAGCTTGCCCGAGGAATGCGTCTTGCCTTTGTCGTGGTCGAAGAACACGCCGGGCGAGCGATGCATCTGGCTGACGATCACGCGCTCGGTCCCGTTCACGATGAACGTCCCGTTCGAGGTCATCAGGGGCATGTCGCCCATGTAGACGTCCTGCTCCTTGATGTCCTTGACCGACTTGGCGCCGGTGGTTTCATCGACATCGAACACGATCAGGCGCAGCGTCACCTTCAGCGGCGCGGCATAGGTCATGTCGCGCGACTGGCATTCGTCGACGTCGTACTTCGGCTTCTCCAGCTCGTACTTGACGAACTCGAGCACCGCGGTCTCGTTGAAATCCTTGATCGGGAAGACCGACTGAAACACACCCTGGATGCCCTCGCCATCGGCGGGCTTTGGCCCGTCTCCGGATTTGAGGAACAGGTCGTAGGAAGATTTCTGAACCTCGATCAGGTTCGGCATCTCCAGAACTTCGCGGATCTTGCCGAAGTACCGGCGGATCCGTTTCTGGCCTACATATGCTTGCGCCATGCTGGTCGTCACCTTTCGTCATGTGGCACCCCGGCACCCGTGGGGGCGGGCGGGGGGTGCTGGCGAGAGGGGGCAGGGTTCCATTCGTGTCGTCCGTCCCACCGGAAGACCCTCGAACCCGCGTGCCGCGCCTGAGAGGGGGTTTCCGAGGAAACCCCCGCCAAGAGGCAGCCCTTCAAACGATTTGGCCGGGCCCGGCAAACCGCCGGACCCGTGCCCTGATACAGGGTCAGGATGCGTGACGTATCCCGGACGCGATCACTTCAGCTCGACCTTGGCGCCAGCCTCTTCGAGCTTCTTCTTCATGGCTTCGGCGTCGGCCTTGGTGGCCCCTTCCTTCACCTTGCCGCCCGCTTCGACCAGGTCCTTGGCTTCTTTCAGGCCCAGGCCGGTGATCGTGCGGACTTCCTTGATCACGTTGATCTTGTTCGGGCCGGCTTCGGTCAGCACGACGTCGAACTCGGTCTTTTCTTCCTCGACCGGGGCGGCAGCGCCCGCGGCAGGACCAGCGGCCATCATCACCGCGCCACCGGCGGCGGGCTCGATGCCGTACTTGTCCTTGAGGATCGTCTTCAGTTCCTGGGCCTGGAGAAGCGTCAGTCCAACGATCTCTTCGGCGAGTTTGTTCAGATCAGCCATTTTCTTTCCGTTCTTTCCAAGATGGGGTCCAACGCGCGGGGATCAAGCCACCACGCGGATGTCCGGGGATCAGGCGGCTGCCTTCTCCTCGATGGTCGACAGAATGCCCGCGATGTTTGCACCAGGCGCGCCAATGGCCGAGGCAAGCTGCGAGGCCGGGGCACCGATGCACGCGACCACGGAAGCGATAAGCTCCTCGCGGGACGGCATCGACGCCACGGCCTTCACACCGGCCGCGTCCAGGATCGCGCTGCCCATTGCCCCGCCCAGCAGAACGAATTTCTCGTTCGTCTTGGCATAGGCCTCGCAGACCTTCGCCGCAGCGACGGGGTCTTCCGAGAAGGCCAGCACGGTCATGCCCGTGAGCAGGTCACCCATCTTGACGGCGGGTTTCCCTTCAAGGGCGATCTTGGCGAGCTTGTTCTTGGCAACGCGGACGGACCCGCCAACTTCGCGCATCTTCGCGCGCAGGTCCTGCATCTGTGCAACCGTGACACCCGCGTAGTGGGCAACCACCACGACGCCAGAGCTTGCGAAGATCTGGCCGAGTTCATCGACCACTTTCTCTTTCTGGGCTCTATCCACAGTTTCACTCCAAGGTTGGGGGTTTCCCCCCGGCTCTCATATGCCCGGCGGGACCGCCGGGCGTTCGGGTCCGCAACGGTTCCCGAGGCCAAGATCGCCCGAAGGCGACAATCGTCTCGATCCCCATCTCGGGCAGGATATTAAGGCGTTTGCGCGCCACCGGCCGTCTCGGACAGGACCGGGCATTGCTGCCCGGCCAATCCCGGTTTCCCGGGAATTTCGTAAACTTACCGCGCCGAGGCGCTGGCCAGGTCAACCGACACGCCGGGGCCCATGGTCGAGGAGACCGACACCTTCTTGAGGTAGGTGCCCTTGGCCCCCGCCGGTTTCGCGCGGCTGACCGCATCGACGAAGGCGCGGATGTTCTGCGCCAACTTCTCGGCGTCGAAGGACACCTTGCCGACGCCGGCATGGATCACGCCCGCCTTCTCGACCTTGAACTGCACTTCGCCGCCCTTGGCAGCGGTCACGGCGGTTTTCACATCCATCGTCACCGTCCCGACCTTGGGGTTCGGCATCAGGTTGCGCGGCCCGAGGATTTTGCCAAGGCGACCGACCAGCGGCATCATGTCCGGCGTCGCGATGCACCGGTCGAACTCGATCTTGCCGGACTGGATGGTCTCCATCAGGTCCTCGGCGCCAACGATGTCGGCACCCGCCGCCTTGGCCTCGTCAGCCTTGGCACCACGGGCGAACACCGCCACGCGCACGGTCTTGCCCGTGCCGTTCGGCAGTTGCACCACGCCGCGAACCATCTGGTCCGCGTGACGGGGATCGACGCCCAGGTTCATCGCCACCTCGACCGTCTCGTCGAACTTCGCGCTCGCCGCCTCTTTCACCAGCTTGACCGCATCCTCGACCGAGAGGTTGGTCTTGCCCGCGAACACGGCTTCGGCCGCCTTCTTGCGCTTTCCGATATGTGCCATGACGATTACCCCTTCACCGCGATGCCGCAGGACTTCGCCGAGCCGAGGATGATCTGCATCGCCGCCTCGATCGAGTTGGCGTTGAGATCCTTCATCTTGGTCTCGGCGATCTTCTTCACCTGTGCTGCGGTGATCGTGCCCGCAACCTCGCGGCCCGGCTTGGGCGAGCCTTTGGCGCGGTTGCGCTTGCCCACCGGCGGCAGACCGGCGGCCTGCTTGAGCAGGAACGACGCGGGCGGCGTCTTGAACTCGAGCGAGAAGCTCTTGTCCTGGTAGTAGGTGATGATGACCGGCGTGGGGGTGCCCGGCGCGAGGTCAGCGGTCTTGGCGTTGAATTCCTTGACGAACATCATGATGTTCAGGCCGCGCTGACCCAGAGCGGGGCCAACCGGCGGGGACGGGTTCGCCTGCCCCGCCTTCACTTGCAGCTTGAGGCTGCCCATAATCTTCTTGGCCATCTGGCCCTCTCCTTCTCACTGCGCCATCAGGCGCGGTTTAGTGGTGCGGTCCGTCACCGGTTGCCCGGCGCTCGCCTCCCACGGTTCGACTCAGGCCCCCTTGGTGACCTGCGTGAATTCCAGTTCGACCGGCGTCGCGCGACCGAAGATCGACACCGACACCTTCAGCCGGCTATGCGGCTCGTCCACTTCTTCGACCATACCGTCGAAACCCTCGAACGGCCCGTCGGTCACCTTGACCTTCTCGCCGATGTCGAAGCGGATCAGGTTGCGCGGCGCCTCTTGTCCCGCCTCGACGCGGTTCAGGATGCCGTTCACCTCTTCGTCGCGCATCGGCTGCGGCTTGCCCTGAGGGCCAAGGAAGCCCGTCACCCGCTCCATCGACGAGATCAGGTGATAGGCGCGGTTCGACATCTCCATCCGGACGAGGACATAGCCCGGCATGAAGCGACGCTCGCTCGTGACCTTCTTGCCGCGGCGCACTTCCAGCACTTCCTCGGTCGGCACGAGAACCTCTTCGATCTCGTCCTGCAGGCCCGCTTCAACGACGGCCGTTCTGATCTTTTCGGCAATCTTCTTCTCGAAATTCGAGAGGACGCTCACCGAATACCAACGCATCGCCATCAGACGTCACCTTCCCTGCCCCGGGCTGCGCCGAGGTTCTTTCGCATTCTCAAGGCCTTGAGGGGCCTGCCGGAACAAAAACAGCGCGCAACTCGAATCGCTGCGCGCCTTGCCTGCCGGATCAGGGGTCCGCTTATC
>CAZVIS010000216.1:0-5758 GCA_964627355.1 uncultured Rhodobacterales bacterium | reverse complement strand
ACCGCGACAAGGTATTCGTCCTTTCCCGCAGGCAGTCAGAGCGTCTTTAGCCAGCCATAGGCCGGATGCGTCGGCTTGAGCTTCTCAGAGTGGAAGGCCGCATAAAGCTCGGCAAACCACTCGCCGGGTGCGCGGAACTGGTAGCCCGTCATCCCCTGTTTGCGCGCGCCGACCTTGTAGCTGGTCCAGCGGAACCCATAGCTTTCCTGATAGACGATCCCACCGATCGCCAGGCGCGTCGCCGTCGAGTTGCTGGCCCAGGGGCTGTTGCCGGTGAAGGCGGTCTTGGCCCATGCCTCGAACGCCGTGCGCCGCGCATCCCATTCATCGTCCGAGCAGGTCTCTCCTGCTGGGACGGGCGGAATGGCTGGGGCCGTCCGCTTGGACAGGAACTGACCGATGTAGGTCTCGTCGTACTTGAAATGCGGCGCGATGGCCTTGGCGATAGAGTTCGTATCGGTGTTGTAGGTCGTCCATCCTCCATAGGCGTCAGAGCCGCCGTTGCGGTCCATGTAGCCCAGCTTGTCGTCAACGGCGTGCCCGACCTCGTGCAGGGTGTTCCAGGAAAAGAACGTGACTTCCTTGTCATTGGCGGGCTTGCAATTGTCGTCCGCGCCGCCGACCTCGTGCTCGCGACCAAATCCGTAGGCGCCGGACAGGGCCGCGTCGCCTTCGGCCATGACGACCTCCTTGGTCTGGCCCGAATAAAGGCTGCCACCCGCCGCCTTCGAGCTGAACTTGCGCATGCTGTCGTTGTCCACGACATGGTCCTTCGGCAACTTGATCATCAGGTCGTAGAACCGCTTGAGGTTCGGTGCATCCAGCACGCCCGCGGCAGTGCCGCCAGTCGCCACGGTCGGCTTGCCCGTGCCATCGAGGGTGAACGATTCAAGGCTGACGCCGAAACGGGCCTCGAACGCCACGACGATCACCTTGCGCTGCGCGTTCGGCTCTAGCTTGGCCAGCATCGCATCCAGTTCGGCGTCGCCCCCGGGTCCGCTGATGATGGCCTTGACCTCGTCCTTGGTCGGCGGCTTGTTCGCCCGCATCTCTGCCATCATGAAGGCGCTGGCGCCGAGGGACCGTGCCTCCTCCAGTCGCTGGATCGCCAGCGCAGGATTCTTGGCCGCGGATTCCTTGGCCGCCTCTTCCAGCTTCTTGCGGAAGGCATCAATCGACGGCTTGATCGAATAGCGGTGGTCGTGCTTTTCCAGCACTGGCAGACGCGCTTCGACCTCGGGCTTGGCGCGCAGGGCCACATACTCGACATGCTTGTCGGCGAGGATCTTTGCCGCCGCACAGCGTTCTTCCAGCACCCGCACGCGGTTGCCGACGACGTCGGGCCCGGATTTGGCAAGATCGTCCTCGACTGCCTTGATCTCGGTCTCGATCACACCGATCTCGGGCGCGATGTAGGCCTTTTGCACGTGGCTTTTCAGCGCGGCCAGTTCGACCTTTACCGCCGCAACGGCCTTCTTCACCAGTTCGGTTTGGCTGAGCGTGACCTGCGCCCGGGCGCAAGCCTCCATCGAGGCCTTGAGCGAGGCGCGCGCCAGCGTGGGGTCGGTCACCGGCGATTTGGCCAAATCCAGACGGCTGCGCGCAAGGTCGAGATCGGCCTTGACCAGCGCGGCATTCGGATCGGCGGCGACCTTGTCATAGACCTTCTCCGCCTCGGCAAGGACGGCAGGGTCGATCGGGGTCTTGCCGACATCGCCCGCCTTGTCGATCACATCGCCCGCGCCTTTCGCGGTCTGAAGGGCCGCATCGGCCTCGCCCGGGATCGGATCGAGCAGCGCCTTGGCCCCCTTGAGGTCGCCCTTGCTGGCGGTCGAAATCGCCGCCGTCATCTTGCCCCGCAGCGCATTCGTCATGGGCCGCATCACCACCGCTTGCGCGTGGCTGTCCATCAGGTTGATCTTTGCCTGCGCGGCGGTGAGGGCATCGTCATAGCCCTTCCAGTCGTTGGCCTTGGTGATCAGCTTGTCGCAGTCGGCAGGCAGGGGCAGCAGCGCCTTTTCGGCGGGCTTGTGCTTTTCGCCCGCCGACAGCGCCACCGCATCGTCAAAGCGCTTCTCGATGGCCTTCACCTCGGCCTCGACCCCGGCGTTCCGCACCGCCCGCAGGGCATTCACCTTCGTTTCGGCGGCGGCCCGCGCGACCTCATAGGTGTCATACTCGCCAAGGATGCGAGTCGCCGCGTCGATGGACCAGCCCATCTCTGTGATCAGGAACAGCGCGGACTCGTAGTTTCCGGCGGTCAGCGCTGCCTGGTACTGCGCATGTTTCGCGGCAAGCAGATCGACCTCGCTTTTCGCCTTGGCGCCATTCGGTCCCGGCACCTTGCCCGCGCCGGGCCCGGTCTTGTCGGTGTAGTCGCTCTTGTACTTCAAGAGGATCGCGTTCACGGTCGTCAGGTCCTTGGCCGTGCGTGTCGCCGCGAGCGCACCGTCGGCGGCGATCTTCTTGGCGGCCTTGAAATCCTCGGCGGTCTTCTTCGTGTCGATGTCGTTCATCGCCGTCGTCAGCCGGGTCAGTGTGGCTGTCATAAGCGCCGCCGCTGCCGGGACCGCGTCGATGTTGTCCTTGGCGGTCTTGATCTTCAGCCGGTCCGCCTTGATCGTCGGCCACAGGCCTGCATCCGCCTGCGCCTTCCGCGCCCCCTCGCGGGCTGTCACAAGCTTGGCCTCGGCTGCGGCAAAGTCAAAGCTGGGGGCCTTTGCCAGCGCCTCTGCATCCTTGATCGCCTGATTGGCCCGGTCCATCTGCACCTTGATGCAGTCGTCAAGGTTCAGGGCCACCAGCCCCGCCGTCAGGCTTTTCGCCTCGGCCAGATGGGTGGCATAGGGCCCTTGCGCCATCGCCTTGGGCAGCGTCGCCTCCAGGATCGCGATCCCGGCATCCAGCCCGTTGCGCGCCGCGACGGCATCAGGCGCAGGCTTGCCTTTCTCGTCCCGCGCCTTCTTGGCCTCTGCATCGGCCCGGGCCAGCTCAGCCGCGAGGGGGCCCGTACCGACCTTGCCTGCCACATTGGCGCGCATCTTGTCATAGACCTCGATCGCCTTGTCGAGGTCGGCGGCGACCCCGGCGAGGGCGCCGTTGTCTTTCAGCTTGCCCAGATCGGCCTGGGCATCGGACGCCGCCTTGGCCTCGCCCGCCCTGGCCTCGGCCTGTTCCACGGTCGCCTTGGCGGCGACAAAGTCCTTGGCCACGAACTGCTTCACCGCACTGGCCATCAGCGCCTCGGCCTGTGCAATGCCGTTCTCTGCGCCCGCCTTGCCCTTCAGGCCCGCAATGACCTTGGCCACCTCGTCGCGCTTGGTGATATAGGCCTCGCACTGGTCAGCCCGCGTTTTCTGCCCCGGCCATTGCGTCGCCGACCGAGCCAGGATTGCGGCACCCGTCGAGTACTTGCCTGAATCGCCTTCGGCCTTGCCCTGCGCAAGGTCGCGCTCCATCCCCAGGTAGAATTCCTCGACCCCGCTGCGGCCCTTGTGCGGCTTGAAGATCTTGAGCTGATCCTCCATCGCCTTCAGCGCGGCATTGTAGGCGGTTCGGGCGTTCAGTTCTTTGACGAGCCAACCGTCCTTGTCCGGATCTGCTGGGGTCGTGCCGCTGGCAACATCGACCTTGACCAGCGCATAGATCTCCCTCAGCACCGGCATCGACTTGGCGTAGTCCTTGGTCTTGGCGTATTTCGCATTCCCGAAATCGACCTTCCATTTGGCGATCTGCTTCTGGAACGGCGCCCGCACGTCGGCGGGCTGTGCGTCGATCGCCTGGAAGCGGGCGGTAATGGCGTCTTCCCAATTCTGATAGTTGGTCGCCAGAACCTTTATCCTGCGGAACTGATCGTGGATCGCGGGCATCTGGTTCAACTTGGCGACGGCCTCGCCGAACTTTTCCTTGGTGGCCAATTTCTGCGCGTCGTCGTGCAGTTTGACGAGCGCCTTCTTCAGCCCGTCCACCTCCTTGAAGCCGGTATCTGCCCCCAGGCTTGTCACGATCGTATTGCGCTGCGTCTCGATGGACCGGTAATGCGCCAGATCGTCCGCCAGCTTCTCGGCCGCGTCGCACTTGCCCGACAACGGCGCGATCAGCGCAGTGGCGCCCTTGAAATCCTGGGCATTGGCCTTGACGACGGCCTTGTCGATTTCCGCCTTGATCGCGGTGATCTTCGGCGCGACCTGCGGCGCCGCCTTCTGCTGATGGCTGTCCAGCGGGACAAGCCGCAGCCGGACCAGATCCAGCGTCTGCTTCCAGTTGCGCTTTTCCGTGGCCTTGCCTGCGATCACGCCGGCCAGAAGGTCGATGCCCTTCACCGCATCGGCCACCTTCTTTGCGTCGATCTTGGCGCCGGGCCCGCGCATCGGGGCCAGCACCGCATCGATCTTGCCGCGCGCGGCGGTCCAAGCTGCCGGAACCGGCTCGGTCGAGCCCGGGATCAACGCCATGTATCCAGCGATGGCAGTATCGATCCCCTTCAACTTGGCCTCGGCAAAGTCGAACTTCTCCTTGTCCGAGGCATTGGGTGCCGGCGGCTTGAGGGGGTCCGCCGTCGGGGCGGCATCCGTCTGGGTTGGCTGCGCGACCGGCCCCTGCGTCGGCGTCGGGCCAGTCGGCTGCGGCGGGGTGCTGCCAGTGCTGGGTGTGGTTTGGGAGGGTGCCGTGGTCGTCGCGCCGCCCGGGCCGCCCCCATCCCCGTTACCCATCGCGTCCGCCGTCAGCGTCGGGGCGGAGGCGCGCGCCTCCTGGATCAGCTTGACCAGCGAGGTGATCGCCTTGATCGCGGTCGCATAGTCGGGGACTTCGGCCGCCACCTTGCCCAGAATGAACTCCCAGACCGCCTTGATCTTGGCGGCTCCGGCACCGCCCTCGTCGACAATGTCCTGGACCATCGGTTCCAGCTTGGTCCGCGATGCCTCCCATCTGGCCTTGTCGGCCTCTGACTGGGAGGCAGCCGTCTCGGCCTCGGTGATCCGCCGGGCCAGCGCCTCGAGCGCATTGAGCCCGCCGCGCAGGTCGCCGCCGTCGGCGAAACCAAGGGCCTCCTGCCACGCGGCATGCAGCGCGGCACCATCCGGCAGCGCCTTGGCCGCCTCGACCTGCGGGGCCATCCGTTCCCGGGTCGCGGCCCATTCTTCTGCCAGAGGGTCGGCCGCCGCACCACCGGGTGCTGCGCCCTCTTCCTCGTCGTCGCCATCCTCTTCGATCGGGTTTCCGTTCGGGTCGAGCACCCGGACCTTCAGCTTGAGGTTGGCCAGTTTCAGCATTTCGCGGGTCTTGCGGGCGATGCCGGTCGGAACGTCACCCTGACAGGACAGGTTCAGGTTCTTGCCATCGACCGTCATCGTGCCGAACGCGACTTTCGCAGTCTCGCCATCCTTCTTGGCCATGCGCCCCATCGTTTCGGCGTCTTTTGTCTTGTGGCACAGCAGGATCGTCGTTTCCGGCGACTTTCCGATACACAGCCCGAAGGTCAACTCGCGCTTGCGGGCAACACCGATGTTGGCCTTGAGTTCGTCCATCATCACTTGGTCAAGCGGCATGTCTTTCACCATCAAGTAAGCTGCGCATCAATGCCGTCAGGATGCGCGACCCGGGCCGTCACGTCCAGTGGACAGTTGCGCCTTGGCACAACTTGAGCGCATCCTGCCCGCGCGGGCCGGTGCCCGGAGGACAGGGCGATGCAGCGGCGAAGGGTGATGATCGGACTGGCAGCCTTGTGTGCGCCCCTGTCGGCGGTGCGGGCGCAGGC
>CAZVIS010000215.1:0-5764 GCA_964627355.1 uncultured Rhodobacterales bacterium | reverse complement strand
GGGCCAACTCCCAAGACACCGTTGCTCCATCGCTGCCATGGCAGAGGCCATCGCCTCTGCCACGCGGTGAGGATTTCATGTGACCGCCAGGACGCCAAAGCGTTCCGGCCTGCGCCTGCCTGCCCGTGGCAGGCGCAGATGCGCCCGCCAGGCAGGCCCTGTCCTCTGGTGTGCTTTTGGTGAGGGTCGGGTTGCCTCGCCCCACAGGCGCGGGGCGGAGGAAATACTTCCGCTTGTCCCGCGCTCGAGGCTGCGCCTGCAATGAAAAGGCCCGCCATCCGGCGGGCCTTCTGCTTTTCCGGGGGCTGCGCTCAGTCGCGCCAGAACGGCTTGGCCGTCTCCTCCGCCACCACATCCGGCGTCAGGCCGATGTCGCGCATCATGTGACGGTCCAGCCGCGCCATCGCGCGGCGGGTCGCTCGGCGCTGTTCCCAGAGCAACGTCAGGCGGGCCAAGTTGAACAGCACGCGCGATACCGGCGGCAGCGGGCGGCCGATCAGGGTTTCCAGCGGAGAGTGTTCAACGGTGCGTGCCATGGCGGATCACTTTTGTATTGATACAATAGGCGGGATCGCCTACCATTGAGACAATACAATTCGGCAGGCGAGAACGCCAGAGGAACATTGTGCTTGATACAACCTGGACGCCCGATCTGACACAATTCCCGGGCCCAAAGTACCTCGCGCTGTCCCGTGCCCTGCGCGAGGCGATCCGCGCCGGTGACCTTGCCCCCGGCGCTCAGCTTCCCCCGGTGCGCGACCTTGCCTGGGCGCTGAAGGTCACGCCCGGCACCGTCGCCCGCGCCTACCAGATTGCCACGCAAGAGGGGCTTCTGGCTGCGACCGTCGGGCGCGGCACCTTTGTCGCCGCCGCAGCACCCCGCTTCGGCCCCTCGCAACCTCTGTCGGTGGACCGCGACCCGGCCCTCACCACGGGTCGGATCGACCTGCGCTCGCCGCGCCTGCCGGACGTGGGGCAGGCCGAGGCCTTTGCGGCTGCGCTGGCGGCGCTGCCGGGTCCGACCGACTGGCTCGACTATCCCTCGATGCAGTCCGAGGCGCCCCTTCGCCGGGCGGTGGTGGACTGGATCGCAGGCCGCGACGTCGGTCCGGTCGAGGCGAACGACATCCTGCTGGCCCATGGCGGGCAGAATGCCATCGCCCTCATCCTGTCCTGCTGCCTGCGCGGCGACCATCCGCGCGTGCTGATCGAGGAGCTGGCCTATCCCGGCTTCCGCCATGCCGCCCGCCTGTCCCGGGCCGAGGCCCATGGCGTCGAGATCGACCAGCACGGCCTGCGCCCCGACGCGCTGGAGGCCGCGTGCCTGCGCCATGGCCCGCAGGTCCTGTGCGTCACGACCGAGGCGCAGAACCCCACCGCCGCCCGCATGCCTGCCGCAAGGCGAGCCGAGATCGCCGCCATCGCCCGCGCCTTCGATCTGCAGGTGATCGAGGATGACTGCTATTCCCCCGCTGCCACCGACACGCCTGCGATCCGTGCGCTGGCCCCCGAGCGGACGTGGTTCGTCGGATCAATCTCGAAAACCGTCTCCGCGGCGCTCCGTCTTGGTTGGGCCGTGTGCCCGACCGGCATGGGTCACACCGGGCGGCTGACGGCGCAACACGCCTTCTTTGCCCTCTCGTGCCCTGTCGTGGATCTGTGCACGCAGCTGATGACCTCGGGCGCGGCGGATGTGCTGCGCCGCCGGGTCAGCGAGGTCTTTGCCGAGCGGCTGGAGGCGGTGGTGCGCATCCTGGGCGGCCATGGCCTGTGCTGGCAGCCCGGTCTGCCGTTTGTCTGGCTGCCGCTGCCCTCGGGCTGGCGCGCCTCGACCTTCCTGCGCGTGGCCGAAGCCGAAGGGCTGCTGCTGCGGTCGGCGGACGAATATGTGCTGATCCACGGGCGCGCGCCCCACGCGATCCGCCTCGCCCTCAATGGCGCGCTGACAACTGCGCAGACCGAGGACGCCTGCCGCCGCCTTGCTGCTCTGCTTGCCCAACCCCCGAACGAGCTGGCGGTCTGACCTCTGTTGCACGCAGGACTCGCCCGCGCCCGGATCATCGGCGCCCCGCTTGACGCAAGGGCGGGGCTGGCGCAATTTTTGCGCAGAGCAGAATAAAAACAAAGGCCCGAAAATGGGATACCAGACAGGCTTTCACGCGCCGAACGGCGGCGCGCAGTTTCTTGGCTTTCGCAAGACGCGATCCGGCCATACCGAGGTGGTCTATGATGACGGTGTCAGCCGCCGCATGGTCTGGCGCCTTGGTGAGGGTGAGGTGGACGAAAGCGGCCTTGCCGACGCCCTGTCCGAGGCGGTCGGCGCCCTGCGCGTCGTCCCCGCCCTGATGACCGAACTGAAGAAGCGCGCGATCCCGGTGGAACGCATCTTCGACTGAGTGCCGCGAAAACAGGCACCTGACCCGGTTTGCGGCGCTACGTTCCGTCAACCCTTTTCAGGTCCGGAAAGCTGTGCGACAAAACCGGCGGGGAATAATGCCGGAAGGGGCGGGGATGGCAGAAACATCCGGATGGGCGCGGTTCCGCAGGTCGGAGGCCGCGAGCGGCCTGTCGATGATCAGTCCACCGGCGTTCTATTGCATCCTGCTGCTGGCGATTCCGTTGGGAACGGTGATCCTGTTCTCGTTCTTCACCGACGGGCGGACCGAAACCGGCCTGCGCACCGCGCTGCCCATCCTGACCTTCGCCAACTATGTAGAGGTCTGGACGAACCCGATCTACCAGCTTCTGATGATGCGATCGCTGACGGTGTCGATGTCGGTGACGCTGATTACAGTGCTTTTGGCTTATCCGGTCGCCTACTACGTCAGCTTCCACGTCGCGCCGTCGCGCAAGTCGATCTGGCTCTTCCTCATCACCATCCCGTTCTGGACGAGCTACCTGATCCGGGTGTTCCTGTGGAAGGTGATCCTCGGATACAACGGCGTGGTGAACTCGGGCCTGATGAACCTGGGGATCATTTCCGAGCCGCTGCAGTGGATCAACTACAATGCGGGCGCGCTGGTGATGACGTTGGCCCATGCCTATGCGCCCTTTGCAATCCTGCCGATCTTCGTGGCGCTGGAGAAGATCGACCGCTCGCTGCTGGAGGCGGGGCAGGATCTGGGTGAGTCCAAGTTCATGACCTTCCTGCGCGTCACGCTGCCCCTGTCGATGGCCGGGGTGATCGCGGCAGTGCTGATCGTGTTCATCCCGACCGTGGGTGACTATGTGACGCCCGACCTCATCGGGGGCGGCAAGCTGCCGATGATCGCGAACAACATCGAGGTGCAGATGCTCAAGCTGAACAACCGCGCGCTTGGGTCTGCGCTGGCGGTGTCGGCGATGCTGATCGTGGCGGTGGTGACGCTGATCTTCCTGGCGCTGAACCGCCGCTTCCTGCGGGGGGGCGGGCGATGAAACTGGGACCGCTGCCGGCCTATGCCGTCCTCTACCTCGTGTTCCTTTACGCGCCGATCATCCTGTTGCCGATCTTCGCCTTCAACGACTCGACGGTGATCGCCTTCCCGCTGTCGGGCACCACGACCAAGTGGTTCGGCGAGATGTGGGCGGACGCGCAGATGTTCAACGCGCTGCGCAATTCGTTGATCGTGGCGGTGTCCTCGGCCGCGATCTCGACCACGCTCGGCCTGTTCGCGGCCCGCGCCACCACGCGCTTCGGCTTTCCGGGAAAGGGCACGATCCTCGGCCTCATCATGCTGCCTTTGGTGCTGCCCGAGATGATCCTGGCGATGTCGCTGCTGGTGGCCTTCCTTGCCATCAACATCAACCTGTCGATCCTAACGGTGATCCTCGGCCATGTGCTGGTGACGACGCCCTTTGCCGTGGCGATCCTGTCCTCGGCATTCCAGTCGCTGGATCAGTCGCTGGAAGAGGCGGCCTATGACCTGGGCGAGACGCCCGTGTCCACCTTCCGCCTCATCATCCTGCCCTTGGTGATGCCGGGGATCGTGTCGTCCTTCCTGATCTGCTTCACCGTCTCGCTGGACGAATTCATCATCAGCTACTTTCTTGCTGGGACCGAGCCGATGCTCTCGGCCTATATCTACGGCCAGTTCCGTTTCCCGGCGAACGTGCCCAAGGTGCTGGCACTGGGGACGCTGCTCGTGGCGTTCTCGATCATCCTTCTGGCAATTGCCGAATACTTCCGCCGCCGGGGCATCGCCCGCACCGGCGCCAAGGATACCGGAGGCTTCCTGTGACCGACAAACCCGTGATGATCGCGTTCCAGGACGTGCACAAGTACTACGGCGACTACCACGCCCTCAGGGGCATTACCGCAACGATCAAGGCGGGCGAGTTCTTCTCGCTCCTCGGTCCCTCGGGCTGTGGCAAGACCACGCTTCTGCGCACGATCGCGGGGTTCGAGGGGATCTCCTCGGGCGCCGTGATGATCGACGGCAAGAACATGGAAGGCGTGCCCGCCAACGTCCGGCCCACCAACATGGTGTTCCAGAGCTATGCGATCTTCCCCCACCTGACGGTCGAACAGAACGTGGGCTTCGGCCTGCGCAAGTCCTCGATGTCGGCGGATGAAAAGGCCCGCGCAGTGGCCGAGGCGCTGGCGATGGTCGGCCTTGGCGGCTACGGCAAGCGGGCCGCCCACGCCCTGTCGGGTGGCCAACGGCAGCGCGTGGCGCTGGCCCGCGCGCTGATCCTGAAGCCCAAGGTGCTGCTCCTGGACGAGCCGCTGTCCGCCCTCGACAAGAAGATGCGCGAGCAGATGCAGATGGAACTCATCAAGCTGCAGCGCCAGGTCGGCATCACCTTCATCCTTGTCACCCATGACCAGGAAGAGGCGTTGGTCATGTCCGACCGCATCGCCGTGATGTTCGAGGGCGAGATTGCGCAGCTGGCCGATCCCGAAACGCTCTACCGTCGCCCGAACTCGAAGAAGGTCGCGGATTTCATCGGGACGATGAATTTCCTGCCCGCCGAGATCCTGTCCGAGGCGGGCGGCCAGGTTGAGGTCGATGCCAAAGGCTTTGGCCGGATGACCCTCGATGCCGGGCAGTGCATGGGCGCCAAGGGGACCGATGCGACGATGGTGGGTTTCCGGCCCGAAACGCTGACGATCCTGTTCGAGGGCCAGCAGGCCACCGACCGCGAGAGCATGGCGACGGTGGAAGAGGTCGTCTACTACGGCGACATGACCTATTACGATGTGCGTCTCGACGGCACCGACGCGCCCCTGCGCATCTCGATGCGCAACGTCTTTGGCCGCCCTGTGCTCGACATCGGCACGCGGGCACGCGTCGCCTGGTCGCCTGGCGCTCTGGTCCTCTTCCGCTGAGACGGCGCCTCCCGCGCCAATTTTCTTAAGTAAGAAAATTGCAAATTCCTTGCTTAAGGAATTTGGTCCTCGGACCCGCGCATCGCGAGAGCGTCCGGGGCTGGACAATCCCCCGCCTCCCGGCGATGCAGGGGCCATGACCGCCCCCGTCTTCCGCCCGCTGGCCGCTGCCCTCTGGATGTCGGGCTCAATCGCGTCCTTTTCGGCCATGGCCGTGGCAGGGCGGCAGGTCTCGACCGTCCACGACACGTTCGAGATCATGATGTGGCGCTCGCTCGTGGGACTGGTGCTGGTTGTCGCTGGGTTCTCCGCCCTCGGTCGCTTGCGTGAGGTGCGGACCGACCGCCTTGGCAGCCACGTTGTCCGCAACCTCTTTCACTTCGCCGGGCAGAACCTGTGGTTCTGGGCGCTGGCATTGATCCCCCTCGCCCAGGTCTTCGCGATCGAGTTCAC
>CAZVIS010000214.1:0-5793 GCA_964627355.1 uncultured Rhodobacterales bacterium | reverse complement strand
CCCATCAGTCGAACGCCCTCGGGAAAAGCCCTCGCGGGCGGATCAGAAGCACCAGAAGGAACATCAGGTGCCCCGCGAGGATCTGCCACTCCGGATTGATCGCCGCGCCGAAGGTCTGCGCCACCCCGATCAGGATCCCCCCCACCAAGGTCCCCCAGAGGCTGCCAAGCCCCCCGATGATGACCGCCTCGAAGGCATAGATCAGGCGGGCGGGCCCGATGGCGGGGTCGAAATTCGCCCGCATTCCAAGATAGAGCGCCGCGATGGTCACGACGACCATCGCCAGCCCTGTCGCTACCGCAAACACATTCGCCGGCCGTATCCCCATCAGCCCCGCCGTCACCGGATCATCCGAGACGGCCCGGAACGCCCGACCAAGCGCCGTTCGGTAGAAGATCGCGTTGAGCGCCACAATCACCCCTACCGCCGACAGGAAGGTCAGAAGCGGCGCCACCCCCACCGTCACCGGCCCGAGGTCAAGCGAAGCAGTCTCCAGCGCGCCCCCCGGAATGCGCTGGCTATCCGCACTGAACCCCTCCAACAGCGCGTTCTGCAGCACGACCGACAGGCCGAAGGTCACCAGCAGGGGTGGCAGGATGTCCTTCCCCAAGGTCCGGTTCAGCACC
This sequence comes from uncultured Rhodobacterales bacterium, assembly GCA_964627355.1. GTDB lineage: Bacteria > Pseudomonadota > Alphaproteobacteria > Rhodobacterales > Rhodobacteraceae > JBBQXK01. The sequence goes on along the minus strand of CAZVIS010000214.1, from coordinate 5,167 downwards.
ACCCGCTGCAGGGCCCACCCGGCCGCGAACATGAGCGGCGCCGCCACCAGCAGCGCGACGAAGGGGTTCAACCCCAGCACCGTCACAAGCACCAGAAGCAGATAGGCCGCACAGACAATCAGGTCGCCATGCGCCAGGTTCACCAGCCGCATAATCCCGAAGACGAGGGACAGCCCCGAGGCAAAGAGCGCATAGAGCCCGCCAAGAAGGACGCCTTGCACGAGGGTGTCGAGAAGGTTCATGGCAGCGCTCTCACAAAGGCGAGGGGGCAGGATGGGCACCTCCCTCCCCCCAGGTGGGGGAGGGATGGGGTGGGGGGGCCTCCGGCAAAGGCGCCCCCCACCCCCATCCCCTCCCCACGAGGGGGAGGGGAGGCGCCAGGCGCCGGACGTCGGGCCTGCGGGTCGGCGGTCATGCATGCGCTCCGAAATAGGCGTCGTGGATGGCAGCGCGGCTGGCGCCCTCTGAACCGCCGGTCAGCGTCACCCGCCCCTCCATCAGGCAATAGAACCGATCCGAGACCGAAAGGGCGCGCCCGATGTCTTGTTCCACGATCACCACCGCCGTGCCCCCCGCCTTGATGCGCGGCAAGGCCGCATAGATATCGCGGATGACGACGGGGGCGAGGCCGAGGCTGATCTCGTCGCACAGGAGAAGCTCGGGGTTCGACATCAGCGCGCGGCCGATGGCGACCATCTGCTGCTGCCCGCCGGAAAGGGCGGTGCCGGGGTTCTGGCGGCGCTCCTTGAGGATAGGGAAGAGGGCGTAGATGGCGGCGAGGTCCCAAGGACCCTGGCCCTTGCGGGCGTGGGCTCCAATCAGCAGGTTCTCCTCGACCGACAGCGAGGGGAAGAGCTTGCGCCCCTCGGGCACCATCGCGATGCCGCGTTGCATGACCTGATCGGAGGGCAGCGCTCCGATGGCCTCTCCCCGGTGCATCACCATGGCGGGCGCGTTCCGCAGGACGCCGGTGATCGACCGCATGAGGGTCGTTTTCCCCGCCCCGTTCGACCCGATAACCGCGACGGTTTCCCCGGCCGCCACGCTCAAGTCGATCCCGAAAAGGGCACGGAAGTCGCCGTAGCCTGCGGTCAGGCCCTTCGTCTCCAGCAGCGTCATGCCTCGATCCCCAGATAGATCTCGCGCACTTCCTTCGAGGCCATGATCTCGGCAGGCTCCCCCAGCCCGATCAGCCTACCAAAATCCAGCACGGCCAGCCGGTTCACCACCGAGTTCAGCGCATGCAGCACATGCTCGATCCAGACGATGGTCACGCCCCGCGCCTGAACGGCGCGGATGGTGTCGACGAGCGCCTTGCACTCGCCTTCGGTCAGGCCGCCCGCGATCTCATCCAAGAGCAGCAGTTCCGGGCCAGTTGCCAACGCGCGGGCGAGTTCAAGGCGCTTACGTTCGAGGAGCGAGAGGCCACTTGCGGGGGTGTTCGCCCGGCGCATCAGTTCCGTGGCCTGCAGGATCTCGGCGCAAGGCTGCGCCACCGCGGCTTCGGACTTGCCTTGCCCATAAGCGGCCGCGACGATCAGGTTCTCGAACACCGTAAGCCCTTCGAACGGCTGGGGAATCTGGAAGCTGCGCCCGACGCCCATGCGCACGCGTGCCATCGCGGGGCGGCGGGTCACGTCCTGCCCGAGGAACGTGATCGTCCCCGCATCGGGTAGGATGTTCCCCGTTATGAGGTTGAAGAGCGTCGATTTCCCCGCCCCGTTCGGCCCGATGATGCCAAGCGCCTCTCCCCGTCGCACGGACAGCGAAACGGCGTCGGTCACCTTGAGGGCGCCGAAGGACTTGGAGACGTCGGAGAGGACGAGGATTTCGGTCATCGCATGTCCGGCCGGAAGGCTCATCGGTCCCTTGCGGTCCCTCTTCGCGGGTGACCAGCGAAGAGGTCCGCAAGGACCGATGAGCGCCCCCTCAGGCCAGCGCCTCCATGGTGCCGCCGGTGGGGATGTTCGGCGCGGTCTTGTTGTCCACGATGACGAGGGCGAAGGTCCCGTCCGCGTTCCGGCGCCACTGACCGCCGACAAGCTGCGTCTTGCAGACGTTCTTCGCGGCAAAGGGCGGCAGCCCCGCGCCGTTCCAGGCGATCTTGCCCACCATCGTGTCGAGGTCGGTCGCCGCAATCGCCGCCGCCACCGCATCGGCGTCCGACACATCCGCCACGCGCCCCATCACGTTCGCCGCGATCTCGAACAGCGAATGGATGAAGCCGATGGGTTGGGTCCACGGGCGCCCCGTCTTGGCGGTGAAGTCGGCAGCGAGGTCGGCGGCGGACTGGCCGGTCAGCGAGGATTTGAAGGGGTGGGTGTTCGACCACCAGACCTCGGACGACAGGTTGTGCCCGGCCTCTCCAAGCGTCTCCACCGACTGGGGGAAGAGGATCGCCTTGGCCACGGTGATCGCCTTGGGCGACAGGCCCTGCTGGATCGCCTGATTGCGGAAGGTGGTGAAGTCGGGCGGGATCACGACCCCGGTGATGATCTGCGCATTCGCCGCCTTGAAGGCGCTGATCTGGGCCGAGAAATCGTCCGTCAGGTTCTGGAAGCGGCCGGGGTCGATGGTGGAATAGCCGGCAGCGGTGAACCCCGGCGCCACGCCCACGTTCGGATCACCCCAGGCGTTGCCGTCCGCGTCGTTCGGGAAGAGGCCGCCCACCACCTTGTTCGTCTCAAGCTGGTTCCACATGTTGGTGAAGACGGCGATGACGTCCTCGAGCCCCCAGAAATAGTGGTAGGCATAGTTGAAGGGCTGCCACGACCCCGGATCGCCCGGGTTCCCCTGCTGGCCGATGAACCAGGGCTGCCAGGGCGCCTTGGTCGAAAGGCAGGGCACGCCCTCGGCCTCACACGTCGTGGCCACCGGGTTCGTCGTCTCGGGGGTCGAGGCGACGATCATCATGTCGATTTCGTCGTTGACGATCAGTTCCTTGGCCGCTTCCGCCGCGCGGTTCGGGTTGGACTGGCTGTCCTTGACGATCACCTCGAAGTTCTTGCCGGCTTCCGTCGCGAGGAAGCTTTCGATGTTGTAGGCATCGCTTTCGGCAAAGCCGGCCAAGGGCCCGGTCTGCGGGCTGACGTACCCGAGGCGGATCTTCGCGCCCTGCGCGATGGCAGGGGCGGCGAGGGTCGAGGCCGCGATGGTCGCGGCGGTGGAATGCAGGAATGTGCGTCTGGTCAGCATGGTGGTCTCCTCCCGGGGGTTGTTATCAACTGTCAGGGCGGCGTCCGTCCCACGCCGCTTGCAGCAGGTTGCGGATATCGTCGCGCGTGAAAGGGCGCGGGTTGGGGTAAGGCGCGCGCGTCGCAAGGTCGGCGGCGCGGTCGAGGTCGGTTTCCTTCATCCCGAGGTCCGACAGCCGCTGCGGCGCGCCGGTGCGGGTGCCGAAGTCCCACAGGGCCTGTCCAGCGGGGCCGCCGAAGGCGTCGGCAATCGGGGCGAGTTCCATGCCTGCCGCCATGGCGTTGAAGGCGGTGGTGTAAGGCAGCAGCACCGTATGCGTCTCTGCATGAGGCGTGTTGAAGGACCCGCCGAGAGTGTGGGCCAGCTTGTGGTGCAGGGCCATCGAGACATAGCCGAGCGCGGTCGAGCAGCACCACGCGGCGTAGAGGACCTGCGCGCGGGCGTCACGATCCTGCGGGTTGGCGACGACCACCGGAAGCGCGTCGCGGAAGGCGGGCAAGGCATCGCGCGCCATCGCCTCGACCACCGGATTGCGGTCGGGGGCGTAAAGGGCCTCCATCGCATGGGCAATCGCGTTGAAGGCCGAGGTGACGGTAAGGGGGACGGGCAGCGACAGCGTCAGATCGACGTCGTAGATCACTGTCTCGGGCCTTATCGCAGGGTCGCGGCGGGTGGTCTTCACGCCGGCTTCCGTCTCTCCCAGAATGTCGGTCATCTCGGACCCGGCATAGGTCGTGGGGATCACCACCTGATCGGCGCCGGTACGGACGGCGATGGCCTTGCCCAGGCCGACGGTGGAGCCGCCGCCGAGAGCGACGACACAGGTCGCGCCGCTGGCCCGGAACGCCTCGACCGCCTGCGTAGTCACCTCGACCGGTGTGTGCATCACGGCGCCCGCAAAGATACCCGCCGAGGCGGCGCCAAGCGTATCGGCCAGCGCCTGCGCGTCCTTGGCTTGATGGGGGGTGGAGAGGACGAGCGCGCGGGAGTGGCCGAGGCGTGCGACCTCGGCCGGGACCTGGCCGAGGGTGCTATGGCCGAAGATCACGCGCGTGGGAATCCCGGGGAAGGTGAAGGGCCTCATGTGGCCTCCATCGCCGGTTGGCCTGCGATGAGGCGCTGCAGCATGTCCGCCAGCACCGTGCATTCCGGCGCGGCCGAGGTATGCGGCCGCCCCGGGAACAGGTCGGCCCGCAGACGCGCCTGCGCGCGGCCAAGGTCGGCCGCGGCTTCGGCAAAGGCGGCCACAGGGATCCAGGGATCGTTGTCGCTGCCCGTGAGATAGACGGGCAGACCAGCGAGCGCCGACAGGGGCCGCGCGTCCTCGGCCACGCCGACACGGCAGCCGGTGAGTGCCACGCAGGCTGCGACCTTCGGGCCATGCGCGAACGCCCATTCCAGCGAAACGCAAGCGCCCTGACTAAACCCGGCCAGCACGACGGGCTTCTCCTGCCCTACAGCCACCGCCTCCGACACCACATCAAGCGCCGCCGCCACCTGCGCCCGCGTCTCCTCGGTCAGCGGGTCAACTGCCCGCGCCTTGTACCAGCTTTTCCCGTCGGCGCGCGGCAGAACCCAGGCCACCCCGGGCACCGGCACCCGCGCGACAACCTGTGTCACCATCTCTTCTGGCGTCTGCCCGCGCCCATGCACCAGCACGCAGACCGCCTGCGCGCGCGCAAGCGGTTCGCCGTGGTGCAGAATGTCGGGCGCGGCCATTCAGAAGTCCGCCGGTTCCAGGCCCGCGACCAGTTCGGCACGGCGATCCTCGAACCATGGCGGGAAGACCAGTGTCTCGCCGGTATGGCCCGCGGGTTCGTCCTTGGTCCAGCCTTCGGGCGTCGTCCAAGCGATCTCGAAGAGGGCACCACCGGGCGAGCGCACATACATCGACTTGAAGTAGTTGCGGTCCTTCTGCTCGCTGACGTCGGTGAAGCCCATCCCCTCCAGCTGCGCCTTCAGCTTGATCTGG
>CAZVIS010000213.1:0-5804 GCA_964627355.1 uncultured Rhodobacterales bacterium | reverse complement strand
CGAGGATCGCGGGCGCGGGATCGCGCGATGGAACGGGAACGGGAGGCGCAACAGGCGCGAGATAGGTCATCGGGAAGCTCCGGGATGAAGGAAAGGGACAGGCCCGGACGCCCTCTCTCGGGCACCCTCAGACCTGATCTTCCCCCGCCCATCTCTCCCTCTCGAACCGACGCGCCCGGACGCTCAGCTTGATTTTGTTCCTGTAATGTTCTATATTGAACACCAAGCCAGAAAGGGAGTTTCCCGATGGACAGCACCACATACGCCTTGCCCGCGACGCCCAAGCAGATCGCCTATGCGCGGTCGCTCGCCCTGCGCAACCAGACCCTCCTGCCCTGGGAAGTTCAGCAGGACCGCCGGTCGCTCAGCGGCTGGATCGAGGCGCAGGCCCAGCTGAAACCGGTATCTGAGATGGACCGGCTGCCCACGTCGAAGCAGGTGGCCTTCGCGGAGAAACTCGCCCGGATCAAACGGCGCGCCGTCCCGGAGGAATGCTTCCGCGACAAAGGGCTGATGTCGAAGTGGATCGACGGGAACAAGTGATCCCGACACCGGCTGGCTCCGGCCCTCCGGAGCGTCTGCCATACCGTGGCTTGGCAACCGAAGCTCAATTGCCAACCTATAGGTTGGCAGGTGCGACCTTCAGGACTTCAACCTCGGTCAAACTCCTGTCCGAGCCGCGCCAGATCCGCGAGTGCGGCATCTTTTTTCTGCATGTCGTCCTCTTCAGCGATCAGCTTGCGAACGGTGCTGACGGACAGGAACATTCTGAGCGGGTTCGAAGGCAACGGCTCAAACCCGTAGCTCTCGTAAAGCGCCTTGCGGCGCGCAACGCGGTCTGGATCGCCGCAGTCGAGCACATCGAGCATGACGACGGCGACGCCAATGGCGTCGGCCGCAACGGCAATGCGCCGTAGGGCGTCGACCAAAAGATCGCCGCCAAACCCGGCACCGCTGAACTTCCGATCCCGCCCGATCATCGAGATATAGGCGGCAGGAATGTTGCCATGCGAAGGCCGGGTCCGCGCGAACTTCGCAGGCAGATCCGTGAACTGAACGGCGTGCGCATTCAGGGCATAGAAGCCGATAACCGTCCCGTCAGGGTCGACCATCACATAGAGGCGGACATTGTCCGCCTTGGCGAGCTTGTTCGCGGTCTTCTGGAAATAGTTGTCGACTTGTTCAACGCCGCAAGAAAAAGCCGCCCGATCATGCTTCGAAGGATCGAACGGCTCGATGGTGTAAGCGACCGGTTGTGACGCGGCCATTTACTTCGACACAACCGTGTCGCTGTGTCGACGGAAGGCCGCGCGCAGGGCATCGGTCGGCGCAGCTGGTGCATCGAGCGCTGCAAAGAACGCCTCATGATCCACCGGCTGGAGCACTGTCCGTTCATGCGCTGCTATCGTTGTAAGTGCGGCCTGGTAAGCGGCATTCATCGTGAAGACGGAATCGTCGACGCCGGACAGGGCCGCCGCCTGTTGGATGGCAGTCTTGATGCGCGGCTTCGTCCGAAAATTCATCCGGGCCTCGTTGCGCTCGTCGATCGCGCGGGTGGTGTCGTGGAAACCGAGCATGGTCGCCTCCTGAAATGTCTTGTCGATATGTACGCCAGCTCGACGTACGTTTCAAGCATGCGGTTTGGAAAGTTCTTCGAAGGGTGCGCCTCACCCGAACCGCCGCCCGGCTTCGGTGAAGGTGTACTCGTTGACGATGATCCCCTCCTCGATGGCCTCGTCCGAGGTCAGGTGGTCGTATTCGGTCTCAAGCTGGCGGTAGAACCAGCGGGCCAGATCACGCATCGCCTCGGTCACGATCTCCTCTGCGTCCTCGGTCGGTGGCTGCCCGGTCGGGCTGTCGCGCGTGACGTCCACCGACATGGTGTATTCGTGGTAGTACCGCCCCCTATGGCTGACCTCGGCGGCAATCTGGTAGAAGTTCCGCCGCTGGATGGCCTGCAGCTGGTCGGCGATACCGTGCAGCGTCGCGTCGCTCGGGGCGTAGTCACGGATGCGTGCGGCCGCGCCCTTGGCATGGGACCAGTAGCCCTCGAAGCAAGCGCCGTCTCCTTGGCTCCAGAAGCCGGAAAACCAGATGCAGGGCTTGGCCCGCGTCCCGCCGCCCATAAGGCGGACGGGTGTAGTCTTCAGGCGGATGCCGAGGATTTCGCAGACCCTCTCGAAATCCTCATAGACCGCATCCCACCAATCGTCGTGGGGTCCGAGCTCGCGATACCAGCTACGGGCCTTTTCCTTGGCGGCCTCCGAGAGTTCGGGGAATTGGTAGACCGTGGTGCACATGACTTCAGGCATCGGTGTCCTCCCCGTTCAGCGCGGCGGCCAGCCATTCGTGGCTGCTGGTCCAACCAATGGATTTGCGGGCGCCGAGATCGATGACATGCGCGCCTCCACCGAAAGCGTCGAGGCGCGGTCGGGAGCAGGTGAGGGCATACTGGAATCCCCAGAGGCCGGTGAGGTCGAGGTCTTCCGCGAGGCGCAGCACGAAGCGGATGACGGCTTCGACATCGCCGTGCTCGTCGTCATGGATCCAGAGGGTACTGCCCTCGGGCGCGTCTTGGCGCGCGAGGTCGAAGCCTGCGACCTCCGGGTCATCGGCGTCCTGATCTGCGGCGCGGAGTTCCTCGAACAGCGTAAGCGCGTGGGCAGCCTTGTCGGGACTGCCGACGTCGAGCAGGCATGAGAAATGGGTGAAGTAATCCGCCATGAGAAGCTCCTGAATAGGGAAGACCCGGCCAAGCGGCCGGGCGTTTTGTCGGGATTAAGGAGTGGTCGGGAGCGATCAGCCGGTTGGCGTGTCACCCGCCGCCTGTCGCGCGGCATGGGCGCAGAGCATCTGCCGGTAGAAGCGCTTGCGCGCGGCCCGGAAGCCGCGAACCGCGCGCGTGTCGGGGTGAAGCGCCCGGACCGCTGCCCGCAGGACTGCATAGGGCGAAGCGGTCGCCGGCAGGCCGAGGCGCTGATAGGCCGGTTCGGTCATCTCAGGTAACCTCGACCACGGGCGAGACGAGATGCGGATCGACCAGGGCCTCGATCCGCGCGGTCCGGCCCATCCACGGCTCTGGCCGGATGGCCTTCACCCAATCGGCGAAGCTCGGGATGAAGCCGAGGTCTTCTTTCACATGCTGTTCGCCAACCCAGCGGGTCGGGATGATGCGCCCGGTCGAGAGGGTAAGGGTCGGCCCGAAAATCGTCTCGGCCATGAAGATGCCCTCGGCATGGTGGCGCAGCGCCCGGTGCCGGAAGTCCGCCGTGATCTCCTTGCTCTGGTCGAACCAGGCATGCACGGCGAGGTAATCCTCGACCGTGCCGCCCCATTTCTTCACCGAGGAGAGGGCGTGGTGATAGGGATGTGCCATCGCCGCCTCCTCAGAAGTCGTGGGTGTGGAGTTCGGACGACGTGAAGCGCTCGTTGAACTCGAGGTAGATGCATCTAGCCGCGGCGTCGAAGCAGAACTCGCCGTAGGCGCCGTCGTTGTTCTCCCAGCCGCCATGGGTGTCGGAGAGAAAGTCGTAGGCGAGTTGCTCGACGACATCCTCCAGCGAGAGCTGCCGCATCTCGACCTCGGGGTCGTCCCAGGTCAGCGCGGCGTAGTCGATCTCGGTCGCAGGGAAATCGACGGCATTCTCGCCGGACCACGCACCGATGCTTTCGATCTGACCACTATCGCCGGCACCGTCGAAGGTCACGGTGACATGGGTGATGCCGGCCGCCGTGAGGCCGTCGAAAAGGCGATCCTTGTTGCCGGGGCGCAGCGCTTCGATCCGGGCGGCACGCTCGGCATGCGCCGCAAAGATCTGCGCCATGTCGACGGTCGTGGGTGCCATCGGCGGCGCGAGGGTGGGTTCAGTCAGGGTCATCGGGGGTCTCCTGTAGGGGAAAGGGATTGAAGCCGGGCCGGGCGATCTCTCTCCCCCGGACAAGCTCCACACCCCCCCTGCCCCTCTCTGTCTCTCGGTCCTCACGCAGCGACCTGCAGCGCCCGGGCGGCGAAGGCGCGCCAGAGCGGGTCGACGAGACGCCCGTCCAGAAGATCGGCGCGGTGGCGTAGCCGCTGCGCCAGATCGGGCTCACCCCAAGCAGCCGCGCGGCCCGCCTGCGCGCGCAGCTGGCTTGCCTCGGTCACGACGCCCCGCGCCTCGGCCCCGCTCGTCACCGGGTGGCACCATGCGACGGCGTGGTCGCTGGCGGCCCCCGCCAGCACAAGGCGCGCGTCACGGTCGAGGATCGCCAGAAGCTGGGGCGTGGCATCCGTGGCCATCCCATCGGCATAGTCGATCGCGCCCAGCAGGGCATCGGCCAGCGTCGCAAAGCGCGCGAGGACCAACGGCGCGGCCTGGCCCGACATGAGATCAGCCGGTGCGCGGCGCGACAGGGTCAGGGCGAAGGGCAGGTTGGGATCAGTGTCGTCCGACGGAAAGGGCGGCGCGAAGCCCCGAGGGACTGCGGTCTGGTGAATAGGCTGGGGCAAGTCGAGCATGGGAAGATCTCCGACGGCGCGGGAAGCCTCTCTCCCCACCTCATCCGTCAAAGACCAAACCGCCGCCCTCTTCCTCGAAGGGGCAGCGGTGATGGGTCCGATGGGGCTTCAGAGCTTGCCGAGGGCCCGCAAGCTCAGCTCGGTCCCGGCGCCGACGATGATGTGATCGTGCAGCGTCAGGCCGAGATACCTGCACCCCTTCTGGATCTCCTTGGTCATGCTGAGATCGGCCTCCGACGGCGTCGGATCGCCGGACGGGTGGTTGTGGATCAGGATCAAGGCGCTGGCGTTCAGCATCAGCGCTCGCTTGATCACCTCGCGCGGATAGACCGGGACGTGATCGACCGTGCCGGTCGAGAGAAGCTCATCGGAGATGATGCGGTTCTTGCGGTCGAGGTAGAGGACGTGGAAGCGCTCGATGGGACCTCGGACGGTGAGCGCACAATAGTCCATCAGCGCCTGCCAGCTGCCGATGACCGGGTTCTGGCTGAGGTATCGGCCGAGGATATCACGGGCCTCGAAGATGACGGTTTCTTCTTGGGGGGTCATAGGGGGTCTCGCTGAATTGCGCGCCGAAGCCCCCTGCCCTCTCGAGGCGGGGCCAGTAGCGAGCGTGTGGGAGGGGAAAGTGCGACCGCCACGCATTCGGGCGGTCGCGTTGTCGGGCCCGGCGTCAGCCGACCCGGTCGAGGAGCTTCTTCGCGCGCCCTTCCATGTCGAGGCGAGCATCCTGCTGGGTCTTGTCTCGCGCAAGCCGCGTGATGCCCTGCACGAAGTCGAAGATGCTTTCCGGCGGTCGGCCTTCCTCCATCAGCACCTTCTCGATGATCTTGCCGGATTCGGCCTTCGAGAAGCCGCGCTTGCGCAGGAAGTCGTCCCGGTCCTCATCCGTCCGCGCCACGATCTGCTGCCGCGCCGCCTTGATGCCGTTCACAAAGCCCTGCGGCGAGGAATTGGCGAAGCGCGTCAGCGCCGGGGCCGCCTCATGCGCGAAGCGCGAGGCCGCGTATTTCGAGTGGCGGATGGTGATCTCCTGGAAATCCTCGACGCCCCAGAGGTTGCGGTTTTGGCACACCGCCCGAAGATAGAAGCTCGCCATGCCAAGCGTCTTCGCGCCGACCTCGGAATTCCAGCAATAGAAGCCCCGGAAGTAGAGATCAGGGGAGCCATTCGGCAGCCGGCCCGCCTCGATCGGATTGTGATCGTCGACCAGGAACAGGAAGACATCGCGGTCCGAGGCATAGAGCGTGGTCGTGTCGCGGCTGATCTCGACATCGGGGTTGTAGACCCCGGTCGACCAGTCGAG
>CAZVIS010000212.1:4207-5814 GCA_964627355.1 uncultured Rhodobacterales bacterium | reverse complement strand
ACTTCCTTGGCCGTCAGGGCATGCCCCGCCGCTACATCGACTACCCCGAGGCCTTTGCCTACTGGAACTGGTTCTCGTCGCTCGGCGCGTTCCTCTCCTTCGCCTCGTTCGTGTTCTTCATCGGGATCGTGTTCTGGACGCTGCTGTACGGTCGCCGGGTGACCGAGAACAACTACTGGAACGAATACGCCGACACCCTGGAATGGACCCTGCCCTCGCCGCCCCCCGAACACACGTTCGAGACGCTGCCCAAGCAGTCCGACTGGGACAAGGGCCACGCGCACTAAGGCGCAGGACAAAAGGCCCCGGAGAAATCCGGGGCCTTTTCAATTTCGGCCCGCCAGACGGCACCCAAATCTGTCCCCCACCCCTTGGGAATGTGCATGACGTTCGCGCTCCCCTTTCTTGGCGCGTGGCTCGCCATTGCTGCCATAGCCGCGATCCCCAAGGTCCACCGGCGCTGGCCTGCCGTCGCAGTCGCCCTGTTGGCGGGGGGAGTATCCCTCATCTCCTTCGGCCTGTGGATGAACGATTTCCTGATCCACGCGGCAACATCCGTTAAACGCGCCAATGCAGGTGACACCTATTATGTCCTCGCATACGGTCACTACGCCACAATGAACGGAATGGTTTTGCTGCTCTTCTCGGCGGCGGCCCTCTGGTTGCACCGCAGGGCAGCGCCCTGGGTCTGGTGGGCAGCACGGATTGCCCTGTGGCTGTTCTTTGCTCTGGTGGGGGCACAGGTGGCACTGAATGCCTCGCTGCCAATGCCGCCTCTGCCTGATCCGGCTGACTTTGCGACAAGAAACTGGCTCGCGTCGATCCTCGCCCTCGCTTCCTTCGTTGCATTTGTGACTGTCGCGCTATGTCTCGTCCATACCCTGTGGCGCACCGTTGTCCGACGATCCTAGGCCCATGCCCTACCAATACCTCACCAACTCCCCCGCCGAGACGCACCTCCACCTCTGGCCGCACCGGTCCCTTCCGAAAACCGGCTTCGTCTGGTTCATCGGCGGGACCGTGGCGCTGATCGCCGTCCCGCTGCTGTCGGTCCTGGGGTCGCCCGTCCTCTGGGGCGTGCTGCCCTTTGCGGTCATCGCCGTCACCGGCGTCTGGCTCGCCCTCCGGCGCAGCTATGCCGACGGCCAGATCCTCGAGGATCTGACCCTCACCCCCGCCCGCGTCACCCTCACCCGCCACGGCCCCCGCGGCCAACGCCAGGCCTGGGAGGCGAACCCCCATTGGGTCCACGTCGCCCTGCACCCAAAGGGCGGGCCGGTGCCCAACTACCTCACCCTGCAAGGCGGCCCGCGCGAGGTCGAGCTTGGCGCCTTCCTGAGTGAGGAAGAGCGGCTGAGCCTGCTCGAGGACCTGCGCAAGGCCCTTGCCTCGTTGAGGTTCCCCGCTAAACCTTGAGGGAGTATCGGTCGCGGGGTGAAGCATGTCAGCGCAGAACGCCCTCTTCGACCTTGCGACACGGCTGATGCGCTGCGGCTCGGACGACGCCCGGTGGGCCTGCGGGGTCGAGGTGCTGCGCGGGTTAGGCAGTGACTGGGTCACGGCGGGCACGGCGAACCGGTCGGACCAGACGGGCCTTTCCATCCGCT
>CAZVIS010000212.1:0-4107 GCA_964627355.1 uncultured Rhodobacterales bacterium | reverse complement strand
TGGGTCACGGCGGGCACGGCGAACCGGTCGGACCAGACGGGCCTTTCCATCCGCTCCACCACTCCCCAGGTGCTGATGCGCGACTACATGGCCGAGCGGATCTATCTCGACGACCCCTGGATGGCCCATTGCGCCTCCAGTCCCGAAACCGAGATGACCGACCTGTCGCAAGCCGCGCGCGGGGCAGGCACCAAGCTGCGCGCCCGCCAGGCGCGCCTGTTCCTCGACCATGGCGTGCGGCGGGCCGTCCTTCTGCCCAGCTACGGCGGCGCGCGTCCCGGTGGCCTCGTGCTCTACGCCCGCAGCGAGGACGCGTCAGAGCGGATGGCCTCGCCCGAGGGTCACGCCGAAATCCGGCTGGCGACGGCCTTTGTCGCGGCCTTCTACCGCCCCGAGGACGACCGTTCCGACAGCGAAGAGCGCTACAGGATCACCCCCGCCCTCTCTGCACGAGAGCGCGAGGTTCTGGAATGGCTGTCGCGCGGGCTGCAATCGGCTGCCATCGCCGACCGGATGCGGATCGAGCCTGTGACGGTGGCCAAGCACCTGCACAACGCCCGCCGCAAGCTGGGGGGACGCACGCGCGAACAGGCGCTGGCCATCGCGGTGCGGGATCGGCTGATCGCGATCTGAGGTAGCAGTATTGATACCTGTTCGGGCGGTGGGTCACCGGCCTAGCCTGTCGTGGCCCAGACACACCCCACGAAGGTATCCCCCATGCGCGCCCTCCTCACCCTTGGCCTTGCCATCCTCCTGCCTGTCGCGGTGCTCGCCCAGGAAACCACCATTTCCTACAAGGAACGTGTGACCCTGTCCGTCGGTCAGTCGGTCGTGATCCACGGCATCCGGGGTGACTGCGGTCAACCTCCCGTAAAGTCTGAGATCAGTTTGCCTGCGCTCCAGACCGGCACGCTCAGCCTGGGCAAGCTGGGCGTGCGAAACTCCGGCAGCTGCGGCGGCCCCACCCCCGCCATCGAGGTGATCTTTACTGCCACCACCAAAGGCCGCGAGAGTTTCGAGGTCGAGGGGGACAAGATCTCGGTGCGCGTGAAGTGACCAGTAGGGTGCCACGGGCGCACTATCCCGTGGCACCGGTTTCACATCACCCCAGCCGGTCCTTTACCATCGGCCCCACCGCGCCGAAATCCATCTGCCCGGTGTAGCGCGCCTTCAGCGCCGCCATCACCCGTCCCATGTCGCGGATCCCGCTCGCCCCGATCTCGGCAATCGCCGCCCTGATCGCCGCCTGCACCTCCTCCGCCGAAAGCTGCCGTGGCAGGAATTCCTCGATCACCCGCACTTCGGCCAGTTCCTTCTCGGCCAGTTCCAGCCGCCCGCCCTCCTCGAAGGCCCGCGCGCTTTCCTGCCGCTGCTTCACCAGCTTGCCCAGAATGCCGAGGATCTCGGGGTCGGCCACCTCGGCCTCGCCCGGCTCGCCCCGCAGCGCGATCTCGCGGTCCTTGATGGCCGCGTTGATCAGGCGCAGGGTGGACAGCCGGTCCGCCTCACGCGCGCGCATCGCGTCCTTGAGGGCGGCCTGAAGGCGGTCGCGCAGGGTCATCGTCGGGCTCCATCCCAGGGAAACGAGCCTTGCACGATAGCCCAGTCGGCGCGGCCGCGCAATCCGGGCAGGAACGGCCAAGCCGTTGATCTGAAACGATATGCCTTTTGCCGCGCGGGCTTGACCCCCGCCGCCCCTGCCCTTAGTGTCCGCCAACTTCGGACCCATGGGAGTCGCCCTTGCCCACCCGCTCCGCCCCCGCAACGCCCCGCCCGACCGCTTGCCTTGTCCTTGCCGACGGCACCGTCTTCTACGGCATGGGCTTCGGTGCGGCGGGCGAGACCGTGGCAGAGCTTGTGTTCAACACCGCGATGACCGGGTATCAAGAGATCATGACCGATCCCTCCTATGCCGGGCAGATCGTCACCTTCACCTTTCCCCATGTCGGCAACGTCGGCGTCACGGCCGAGGATGAGGAAACCGCGACCCCCGTCGCCGCTGGAATGGTGGTGAAATGGGACCCGACCGAACCCTCGAACTGGCGCGCGACGGGCAACCTGACGGACTGGCTTCTGGCCAAGGGCCGGATCGGCATGGGTGGCGTCGATACCCGCCGCCTGACCCGTGCGATCCGCCAGCAGGGTGCGCCGCACGTGGCGCTGGCCCATGATCCCGAAGGGAAATTCGATCTGGAAAGGCTGGTGGCCAAGGCCCGTGGCTGGCGCGGCCTTGTCGGTCTTGACCTCGCCAAGGACGTGACCTGCGCCCAAAGCTATCGTTGGGACGAGATGCGGTGGGCCTGGCCCGAGGGGTACACGCGGCGTCAGGGCCCCGGCCTCCGCGTCGTCGCCGTGGACTACGGCGCCAAGCGCAACATCCTGCGCTGCCTTGCCTCATCTGGCTGCGAGGTTACCGTCCTGCCCGCCACCGCCACCGCCGAGGATGTGCTGGCCCTTAACCCCGAGGGGCTTTTTCTCTCGAACGGCCCCGGCGATCCGGCGGCGACCGGCACCTATGCCGTGCCGATGATCCAGGGCGCGCTGAAGGCCGACCTGCCGGTCTTCGGCATCTGTCTTGGCCACCAGATGCTGGCGCTGGCCCTTGGCGCGCGGACCGTCAAGATGAACCACGGCCACCACGGCGCGAACCATCCGGTGAAGGATCTGGATACCGGCAAGGTCGAGATTACTTCGATGAATCATGGCTTTACCGTGGACAGTCAGACCCTGCCACGCGGCGTGCGCGAGACGCATGTCAGCCTCTTCGACGGGTCGAACTGCGGCATCGCCGTCGATGGCAAGCCGGTCTTTTCCGTGCAGTATCACCCCGAGGCAAGCCCCGGCCCGCAGGACAGCTATTACCTTTTCCAGCGCTTTGCCGCCGCCATGCAGGCCCGCCGCAGCGCGTGAGCCTGCAAACAGCGTTAATCCGATCTTAACGTCTCGTTAACGATCTGCGGCGCAGGGTCTGGTTCTGTTCTATCGGGCGCGACATGCTGCAGCCACTGTTTTCGGTGATCCCCGCGACCGCCCGACGGGCGGCCCCGCCTCGGCAGGCACCTCTGCCGTTTGTGGTCCGGCCGGGGCGCCTCGCGGCGGACCTGTTGGCAACGCGCGATGTCGCGCCACATGCCCTGCTTCGCGCGCTGCAACTGGCCGGGCGGCAGGGGGCGCGACTTGACGATGTGCTGCTGGCGCAAAGCGCGCTGCCCGCTGTCCGGCTGACCGCCGCCGTCGGGCGTCAATGGGACCTCAGCCCGGTGGACCCGCTGGCCGAACCGCCCGACCCCCGCCTGATCGACCGGCTTGGCGCGGCGGACTGCCTGCGCGACGGGATCCTGCCGTGGCGCACGGTCGGCGCGGCCACCGTCGTGCTGACCGCGCGCCCCGAGGATTTTGCCCGCCACGCCGCCCGGCTGAAGGACCGGTTCGGACGGGTGGCGGTGGCGCTTGCCCCCGCCGCAACGATCGAGGCGGCGATTCTCGCTGCCCGCGGGACCCATCTGTCGCACGCCGCCGAAACCCGCGTGGCCGAGGCCGAAAGCTGCCGTCTGTGGGCCCGCAAGACGCTGCCACGGCTTG
Organism: uncultured Rhodobacterales bacterium; assembly: GCA_964627355.1. GTDB lineage: Bacteria > Pseudomonadota > Alphaproteobacteria > Rhodobacterales > Rhodobacteraceae > JBBQXK01. The sequence goes on along the minus strand of CAZVIS010000212.1, from coordinate 525 downwards.
CCTTTGCCTTGACGGCGGTCCTCCTCGCGGCAATCTGGCTGGCACCCCTGTCGCTGGCCCTCGCACTGGCCTTCTGGGCTGCGCTGACCCTTGCCGCGACAACCGGCCTAAAGCTGGCGGCAGCGATTGCCGCCCCCGCACCGCCGTCTCCAGGCCCGCCCCCCATTGTCGCGCGCCTTCCCGTCGTCTCGCTCATCGTGCCGCTCTATGGCGAGGCGGGTATCGTGCCCCGCCTGATCGCCCGGCTGGAACGGCTGGACTATCCGCGCGACCGCCTGGATGTGGTGGTGGCGGTCGAGGCCTCCGATCTCACGACCCGCGCGGCTCTCGCCCGCACCGGTCTGCCGGGATGGATCCGCGTCACTGTCGTCCCGCCAGGCAGCATCAAGACGAAGCCCCGCGCGCTGAACCACGCGCTCGACCTCTGCCGGGGCAGCATCGTCGGCATCTACGACGCCGAGGATGCCCCCGCCCCCGACCAGATCGCCCGCGTCGTCCAGCGCTTTCACGAACGCCCCGAGGAGG
>CAZVIS010000211.1:0-5857 GCA_964627355.1 uncultured Rhodobacterales bacterium | reverse complement strand
TTCACATCTCGAACGTCGGGCTTCTGGGGACGGGGCAGAAGGCGATGGTGCCCTGCACGCCGCTCGGTTGCCTGATGATGCTGCGCGACCGGCACGGGTCGCTGGCGGGGATGGAGGCGGTGGTGGTCGGGCGCTCGAACATCGTGGGCAAGCCGATGGCGCAGCTTCTGCTTGGCGATAGTTGCACGGTGACGATCGCGCATTCGCGGACCAAGGGTCTCGCCGAGGTGTGCCGGCGGGCAGACATCCTCGTCGCGGCGGTCGGGCGGCCCGAGATGATCGACGGCAGCTACGTCAAGCCCGGCGCGACGGTGATCGACGTGGGCATCAACCGCGTTGAGCGGGACGGGAAGGTAAAACTTGTGGGCGACGTGGCCTATGCCAGCGCGGCCGCCGTGGCAGGGGCAATCACGCCGGTGCCGGGGGGGGTGGGGCCGATGACAATTGCCTGCCTTCTGGCCAACACTCTTACCGCCGCCTGTCGTGCGCATGGATTGGCCGAGCCGGAGGGGCTGACGGCCTGAACGCGCACGACCAGCCGCTCTTCCCTTCCTTGCGGTCGGTCATCGCTGGGGTAAGCGAGGACCGACCGCAAGGGAGGGAGGAGCGACCCTTGGCGACGGGCGGGGCAACGGGATCGCTACCGCCTGTGACCCCGTCAGCACCGCAATCGCCTCTGGTCCCATAAGCGCCGCAAGGTCCGGGTGGTCGCAGGGAAGCCCGCCCGTATAGGTCCCGACGGCAGGAAGAATCACACGGTCGCGGTCGATCAGGAAGCAGGCCCGCGACCGACCGCCGATGCGCGCCTTTGGGTGGTAATGCGCGGACACCTCTCCGGCCGCACCTGCTTCGGCAATGTGGCGAAAGGCAAGCGGACCCTGCCGCCACTGTGCAAGATGCCTTCCGCCAAGCGACATCGGCGCCGGATCGTGGTTCCCCGCGATCCAGACCCAGTCCCGTCCGGCCATCAGCCGCGACAGCCACAGCCGATGTGCCTCGGCCAGTTCCTCCCCGGCCGCCGCATCATCGAAACTGTCGCCGAGGCAGATCACCCGCGCAGGGGCCACCGTCTCGATCACGGCATCCAGCCGCGCGAGCGTCGCCTCGGTCTCGTAGGGCGGTAGCAACGGCCCCCCGCGCCGCGCCATCCGCCCCGACTTGCCGAGGTGCAGGTCGCCCACCACCAGAACGCCAGCCGCAGGCCAGTGCAGCGCACCAGACGGCAGCGCCACCAGCCGCTCTCCGTGAAAACCGAAGGCGTAACCGGTCATCGGACAAGGCGCGGCGCAAGGCCGAGAGGGATCGGGCCAAGGCTCATCCGCCCCCGCGCGAAGATCAAGGGCAAGTCCAGCCGGTCGGGATTGCCGCTGGCCTCGGCCAACCGCCGCGCGAATTCGGCCCAGGTCGGCGCGATCTCGGGCCGCAGCGCCCCGACCGCCACAGCGGCGTCGATCGCCTTGCGCCACTGGTCGAGCCGCAGCGTGATCCGCCCCTCGGCAAAGCCGTTGGAGTCGGGCACAAGTGCGCCTTCACCCTCGAGCAGGATGTCGCCCCAGCGGAAGGACAATTCTTTCAGGTCGAGGCGGGTCAGGTCGGGGAGTGTCTGCGCTGCAAAGCGGTCGAGCGGGTCTGAAAAGCTGGCGAAGGCATCCAGACGCAAGGTGTCGGCGGCTGGGGGCAGGTCCGTCCCGGCTGGCAAGAGGGCCAGTGCCGTTGCATCAGGGGCGATCCCCGACACCTGCAGCCCGATCTCATGCGTATTGACCCGTGTCTGATCAAGGCGTGTGGCGAAGTGGACCGCGCCGACGCTGGCCCCGACACCAAGGTCCGGCCGCAAGTCAAGCCCCTTGCCTACGACGGTCAGGCGGTCGAGGGGCAAGGCCTGCGTCGGGCGCAGCACAAGGCTCGCCTGCAACATCTCCGCCCGCAGAATCAGTCCTCCGTTTGGCCAGACCAAGCGCTGCTCGGGCGGCAAGGCAAGGATCGTGTGCCATGGCCGATAGCTTAGCGCAAAGACCTGCACAAAAGGGGCCGACCATCCAAAGCCACTGACCGGATCGGCCAGGCGGGGTTCGGTCAATGTCACGTCGAAACGGTTTGGAAAACCCCGGACGGCATAGTCCGAGGCGCTGACCTCTGGGACGGACTGCGCGAGCGCATCGGCCACAGCGCGGTCCAGCATGTGCGCCCCGGCGAACCATAGCCCAGACCATCCCGCCGCCACGATCAGCACGGCCCAGAGAAGCCACCGCATGCGCCGCCCCTTCCCTTCATTGCTTGGGCTGGTATCTAGAGGGAAGGCGGGAAAAGGACCAGCGCATGGACGCGCCGCTGTGGATATTCGGCTACGGGTCGCTGATGTGGGACCCGGGATTTCAGGCGGCCGAGACGCGGCTAGCGCGTCTGCACGGCTGGCACCGCAGCTTCTGCATGTGGTCCGTGGTCTACCGCGGCACTGCCGAGGCCCCCGGGTTGGTCCTCGCCCTGGACGAAGCCACCGGCGGCTTCTGCAGGGGCGTGGCCCTGCGGGCCGCAGAAGGCGATGCAGACGAAATCCTTGCCGCCGTCCGGAAGCGCGAACTGATCTCGGAGGCCTATCTGGAACGCTGGCTGCCGGTGGAACTGGATGACGGGACAGAGGTCAATGCTGTGTCCTATGTCATAAATCGTGCGCATGCCCAGTATGCGGGCAGGATGACGGTTGCCCAGCAAGCGGCCATCATCGCGCGTTCAACCGGAGAGCGAGGGCCGAACCGTGACTATCTCGACGCAACGGTCGCGCATCTCGATGCCCTAGGCATCGCCGACGCCGACCTTGCGGCACTGGCATCACGGGTGCGCCAGATCGGCACGGATCCGGGCGCAAAGGCGTTGTGAGCGGGCGCCGGCCACCGTATTGTCCCGGTGCAGTGCGGCCCGCCCCCGCGGCCCGCCGACCCCGGGGCCGTTGACGCAGCATGGACAAACCGAACCCTTTGGCCGGGCCAGCGTTCACCCAGCCGATCCGCCAGATATTGACCATGATGGTCATCATCGGGGCGGTGGCGGCAGGGGTCTGGCTGGGTCGCGGAACGCTGTGGCAACTGGTTGAGGCGAACCTGTGGCTGAACGGCGCGATTGCGCTGGTCTTCCTGCTGGGGGTTCTGGCCTGTCTGTGGCAGATGGTGACGCTGTCCTCTTCGGTCACCTGGATTGAAGGATTCGCGGCGCACCGCCCGGGATACGAGCCGCGCAATCCGCCCTCGCTCTTGGCGCCTCTGGCGGCCCTCCTGGCCAAGCGGGCGGCCAAGATGCAGATTTCCACAACCTCGCAACGTTCGATCCTGGATTCGGTCGCGGCCCGGTTGGATGAGGCGCGCGACATCACGCGCTATCTTGCCAACCTTTTGATCTTTCTGGGCCTTCTGGGCACTTTCTATGGTCTGGCCACGTCGATTCCGGCAATGGTGGACACCATCCGCAGTCTTGCCCCGGCCGAAGGCGAATCCGGCATCGCGGTCTTTGGCCGCCTGATGAGCGGCCTCGAATCGCAACTGGGCGGGATGGGCACGGCGTTCTCATCCTCGCTCATGGGGTTGGCCGGATCGCTGGTTGTGGGCCTGCTCGATCTCTTTGCGGGACACGGGCAGAACCGGTTCTTCCGTGAGCTGGAGGAATGGCTGTCCAGCATCACCCGTCTCGGCTTTGCCTCGGGCGATGGCGAAGGAACCGGGGACGCTGGCCTGATCGCGCAGGCGCTGGAGGAATTCTCGCACACCATGTCCAGTCAGATGGACACGCTGCATGCGCTGCTGACCCGGGCCGAGATCGGGCGGTCGCTGCTGGATGAACGCATCGGCCAACTGGCTGGCGCGATGGAGCGGATGGTGCAGCGCGTCGAATCCGAAGCGGGGCAGGTTGCACTTCTGCGGCGTATTGCGGAAGGGCAAGAGGGGGCGGCAGGAAAACTGGCCGCCGTGCAGGAAGCGGCCTCGGTACGGTTGCTTGACGCCCAGGCCGCGATGGCGCGACAGTTAAGCGAAGGGCAGGCCGCCCTTGCCGCGCAGATCGAGGCCGCGTTCGCCGCACCGGAGGGTGGCCCCCATGTCGATGCCGAAAGCCGGATGCGCCTGCGGTCGATCGACGTGCAATTGCTGCGCATTCTGGAAGAGATCTCGGCCGGCCGACAGGAAAGCATGGCCGACCTGCGCAACGATCTTGCCTCCCTGACCGCTGCGATCCGGCAGTTGTCGCGCGGCAACGCCGGGGTGCGGTGATATGGCGCTTTCGCGTCGGATGGGGCGACGCGAGGACCCGCCGATCTGGTCGGGTTTTGTCGATGCGCTGACCACACTGTTGCTGGTCCTGATGTTCGTGCTGACGATCTTCACCGTGGTGCAGTCGGTGCTGCGGGACACCATCGACACACAGGGCTCTGAACTCGATTCGCTCGCGGCGCAGGTCGAGGGGCTGGCGGATGCACTTGGTCTCGAAAAACAGCGCGCCGACGGGCTGGAGACCGAGATCACCCGCCTGTCCGGTGCGCTCGACCGCGCCGTGGCCGAGGGCGAGGAGCAGTCGGCGCTGATCGCCACGTTGCGTGGGACACTTTCTGCGCGCGAGGCCGAGCTTGGCGCGGCGCAGACTGCAATCTCGGGGTTCGAGGCGCAGGTCGCCAGTCTGCTGGCCGAACGTGATGCGGCGCGTGGCGAAGCGGGTCGCCTGACGGCCAGCCTTGCTGAGGTGGAGGCCGCGCGCACGCAGCTGCTGTCCGAGCAAGAGGCGCTGAACCTTGCCCTTGCCGCCGCCCGCACTGAGATCGACGCTCAGGCCGAAGAAGCCCGCCTTGCCGCTGCCCGGCGCGAGGCGCTGGATGCGATGGTCGCCGACCTTCGCGCGCAGGTGACCACCGGTCAGGCGACACTGGCCGATGCCTTGGCGCGGCTGCAGACGGCCGAGGGGCAGACCAGCGTCCTGACAGCGCAAGTCACAACCCTGACCGCCAATCTGACCGCCGCCGAACAGGCCCGCCTGTCCGAGGTTGCCGCCGCCGAGGCCTTGCGTGCACGCCTCGCCGATGCCCAGGGCGCCCTCAGCGAGGCCGAGAAGATCCGCCTCGCCGACCTTGCCGCCGCCGAGGTGCTGCGCGAACGGCTGAAGGCGGCGGATGACGAACTGACCGCCATGACCTTGTCGCTGGAGGCCGAAAGGAAACGCGCGGAAGAGACGCTGACGCTGCTTGCTGCCGCGCAGGATCAGGCCGGGCAGGCCGCAAGCGATGCGCAGGTCCGCGCAGGATTGCTGGAGGCCGCGCGCAAGGTCCTGACGGAGAAGGACAAGGCGCTGATCGATTCGTCGCGCAAGACGGCCCTTCTGAACCAGCAGGTGATCGAGTTGCGCGCCCAGCTTGGCGCCCTGCAATCCTTGCTCGATGCGGCACAGGCGCGCGATGTCGCCGCGCAGGTGCAGGTCGAAACGCTTGGCAGCCAGCTCAATTCGGCCCTAGCACAGGTCGCCAGCGAAGAACGCCGCCGCGCCGAACTGGAAGAGGCCGAGCGTAAGCGGCTGGAGGCCGAGAATACCGACCTTGAACGCTTCCGCTCGGAATTCTTCGGGCAGTTGTCCACGCTTCTGCAAGGGCGCGAGGGCGTGCGGATCGTCGGCGATCGCTTTGTCTTTTCGTCAGAGGTGCTGTTTACCGCAGGCAGCGCCGACCTTGCGCCCGAAGGCAAGGCGCAGATCGCGGGCGTCGCCGCGACGTTGAACGAGATCGCGGCCCAGATCCCCCCGCAGATCGACTGGATCATCCGGGTGGACGGCCATACCGACGACGTGCCGCTGTCGGGCACCGGCGCCTTTCAGGACAACTGGGAGCTTT
>CAZVIS010000210.1:0-5864 GCA_964627355.1 uncultured Rhodobacterales bacterium | reverse complement strand
TCGATGGCGTTGCGGATTTCGGCCTGCCCGGCATCGGTCGGGTCTCCGGGGACGACGCTTTCCAGCACCACCAACGCCACATAACCGTCTGCTGCAACGACGGCAGCCGCGCCCGGCTGCAGGGTGAACACGGTTTCCAGAACCTCGGCCGGAGCGCCCGGGACGGTGCCGTCGCGGGCCATCCGGCCCGTGGTCTGTGCAATTCCGAAGGTGCCAAGCCGCGCGCCCGCAGCGACCGCGGTCTTGATCTCTTCCGCGCGTGCCCGAAGCGCGCGCGAAAGCGCATCGGTGCGCCAGGCCGCAGCAACCGCCGGCTCGGCCTCGGCAAAGGGAACGGGTTCCGGGGGCACAATCTGGTCAAGGCGAAGCGCGACGATACCGCCGTCTTCAAGGTCGATCACCTCGGGAAAATCACCCTCTTCCACAGCCATCGCGGCATCGCGAAAGGCGGTGTATCCTGCGATGGGCTCGTCGCTGTCGGGGCGCAGGTCCAGCGTGGCAAGGGTCATCCCCTGCTCTGTCGCCAACTCTTCGAGCGTCGCACCCCCGGCCAGGGCATCGTCGATTGCCTCGCGTCGATCGGCTATTGCGCGGCGGGCTGCATCGTTGGCGACTTCGGGCGCGAGGGCGGTGCGTGCCTCCTCAAAGGTTGTTTCCTGCGCGCCGAGGATCGCGTTCATTCGGTACAGGGCCGGACCAAGGTCCGACGGCAAGGGCCCCACAACCCCGGGTTCCGCCAGCGAAAACACGGCCTCGCCGGCGGCGCCCAGATCGGCGAGCGATACATCGCCGAGATCGATGTCGGTTAGGGTCAGGCCCCGCTCGGCCACCAGCGCATCGAAGGTCTCGCCCGCATCGATGCGCGCCTTTGCGGACTGGGCTGCGCTTTCATCGGGAAACACCAGTCGCTCGACCAGCCGCCGTTCGGGCTGCACGAACTCGTCGATCCGATCGTCGTAGATGCGACGCAGGCTTTCCTCATCAATCGTCATCGTCGGCGCGAGGTCGCTTGGCAACAGGGCGACATAGGTGATGCGCCGTGCCTCGGCGCGGGTGAACTGGGCGATGTTCTCTGTGTAGAACGCCTGCAACTGCGCCGTGTCCGGGGCAGGTGGCGGAGAGGCAAGGTCCAGTTCCGACAGTGGAAGCAGGGTAAACCCGCGCTGTTCGGTGACATAGGCAAACAGCGTATCGGTTAGCCCGGCGGGGGCGGCAAAGCCGCTGGAAACCGCCCCTGCCAGAAGCGAGCGCGCCAGATCGTCACGCACCCGACCCTCGAACTCGGTCACGGTCGTGTTGTTGCGGTCCAGCGTGAAGCGATAGGTCTCAACGTCAAAGCTGCCCGTAGGCCCCTGAAACGCGGGGATCCTCGTGATCTCGCCCGCCACCCGCGCGTCACCCGCCGACAGGCCGAGGCGGTCGTTCTCGTTGTCAAGCGCCTTTTGCGCGATCAACTGCTGGCGGACCTGCCCGTCGATGCCGAACTGCAGGCCCTGCTGCAGGGTGATCTGCTGGCCGACCTGTTGCGACAGCGTGCCAAGCTGCGCGCGCAGGGCGTTGGCGTATTCGTTCGCGCTGATCTCGCGGTCGCCGACGCGGCCGATCGAGGTAATGCCGCCACCGAAATTGGTCACGCCAAAGCCTGCAAGGCCACCGATCAACATCGCCAGGAGAACGAAGACAAAGACACTTCCCAGTGCCGATTTCTTCTTGGGTTTCTCGCCCGTGTCCGCTTTCGCCATGGCCTGCCTCGTCAAGGTCACACGTGTCTAGTGGGAAGCAGCGGCCGGGGCAAGGGGTGCGTGCGGATGAGGCACTTTCGTATATGTATCAGTGGTTTATATGGAGAAAGCGCGGAGGCGTGCAAACATCTCTGCCAGCCCTTCGGTGTCGGCATTGGCAAAGGCGATGCGCAGTTGGCGCGTGCCCTCGGTGTGGGTGGCGGGCTGGAACATGGTACCAGGCAGCATGAGGATGCCGGCTTCGGTCACCAGACGTTTTGCCAGGGCTGGAGAGGTCATCGGGTAAGGGTGTTCCGCATAGGCGAAATAGGCCCCGCAGCCGAGCAGGTGCCAGCCGGGCAAGTCCTTGAAACCGTTCAGCATTGCGGCCTTGCGCGCGAGGATCTCCTGCCGTTCGCCCGCCACCCAGTCACGCAGGTTGCGCATCCCCCAAAGGGCGCCGATCTGGCCAAGCTGGCTGGGGCAGATGGCGACGGTGTCGAGGAACTTTTCCACCTGTGCGAGGCGTGCCTCGGAGGCGACGATGGCGCCGACGCGGTGGCCGGTCAGCCGGTAAGCCTTTGAAAAGCTGTAGAGATGGATGAAGGTGTCGGGCCAGTCGGGATCGGCAAACAGGTCGTGGGGCCTGCCCGTGCGGCTGTCGAAGTCGCGATAGGTTTCGTCCACGATGAGGGCGATCTTGCGCGCGCGGCAGAGGTCGCGGAAGGCGGCCAGCGTCTCGGCCGGGTACTCAGCGCCGCCGGGATTGTTAGGCGAAACCAAGACGATGGCGCGCGTTCTTGAAGTGATGCGCGCGGCAGCCTCGGCGGCATCGGGGACAAGGCCTTGCGCGGTCGGCAGGGGAACGGCGGCCACGCCGGCCATGTCGAGCCACATTTTATGGTTGAAATACCAGGGGGTTGGCAGGATGACTTCATCCCCTGCACCGGCAAGGGTGGACATCACGGCGGTAAAGGCCTGGTTGCAGCCTTGGGTGATGGCGACCTGAGCGGGTGTGATGCTCCCACCGTAAGCCGTTGACCAGTCAGCGGAAATCTGTTCGCGCAGGGCAGGCAGGCCGAGCACTGGGCCATAAAGATGCGCCTGCGGATCGTTCAGCGCAGCCTCGGCCAGCGCCTGTCGGAGCGCCATCGGCGGGGGGTCCACCGGGGCGGCCTGGCTGACGTTGATGAGGGGGCGTTCGGGGGGGAAGACCACGCCGGTCAACCAGCGCCGCGCCTCCATCACCGGAGGGGCTTCGGTTGCGGCCATGGCGGGGTTCAGGGGGTGCATCGGGGCCTCTGCCAGCAAAAGGGAATGTCTTCCTTACGTCTTCCCTACGTCTTCCTTTGGTGGAGACGTAAAGGACCCGTCAGTCCGACCCGCGCATCGGCTGGACGTATTGCAGGGCCATGTCCCAGGGGAAGAAGATCCAGGTGTCCTGGCTGACCTCGGTGATGTAGCTGTCCACCATCGGCTTGCCCGAGGGCTTGGCATAGACGGTCGCGAAATGGGCCTTGGGGTAGAGGCGGCGGACCAGTTCCAGCGTCTTGCCGGTATCGACGAGGTCATCGACGACAAGGATGCCGGTGCCGTCGCCCATCAGGTCGGCCTGCGGGGCCTTGGTCACCTTGGGCTCCATCTGCGACTGGTGGTTGTAGCTTTTGACGCTGATCGTATCGACGACGCGGATGTCAAGCTCGCGGCTGACGATCATCGCGGGCACAAGGCCGCCGCGGGTGATGCCGACGACGGCGCGCCAGGCGCCATCCTCGCCCGGGCCGCGACCCTGCAGACGCCAGGCGAGGGCGCGGGCGTCGCGGTGGATCTGGTCCCACGAGACGTGGAAGCCGCGTTCGTGCGGGAGACGGTCGTTCATTGCGAAGGTCCCTGTCCGGGGGCAGGGTTTGGTCACCCCGCCGCATGATCTTGCCGCCGTTCTAAGACGGTGACAGGCGGCTGGCAATGGAGGTCAGGGAGCTTGGACCGGGGGGGCGTCGGGGCAAGCCCCGACCTATGGGGGAGGGGCGGGGTTATCCGGCGAGGGCCTTCTTTGCCTCGTCCAGCAGTTTCGACTGCTCGTCGATCAGCTTGGTGGCCTTTTCGAGCGCCGCCGTCGCGGCCTTGATCTTCTTGGCGGCGTCCTTGTCGTCGCCCGCGTCTTTCGCCGCTTTCTCGATCTCGGCCAGAAGGCTGTCGATCTCGGAAGACTGCTTCTTGTTCTCGTCGGTCATCTTCTTGACCGCATCCTCCAGTTCCTTGATCCGGGCGGCTGCTTCCTTGTCATCGCCCTCGCCGCCCAGATCCTCGGGCTTGACGCCGGTGAGGAGGGCTGTCTGCGCCTCGATCAGCTTGGTGGTCTTGGCGAGGGTGGACTGGATGTCCTTCATTGCCTTGCCGGTGCTGTCGCCAAAGCCGCCCGATGCCGACAGCCCCTTCATCAACTCGCCCAGAACTGCCGACTGCATCTTGTTCTCGGCCGTCATGGTCTTGATCGACTGAGAGACCATCTTGGTCATCTGCTGCATAACCTTGGCGTTGATCAAACTGAAACTCCCTGCCTCAAAGCACTTCTCATGCGAATTGTCGCAGGGTTGCAGGGTGGGGCGGGCGCTGTCAACGACCCTGCACCCTAACCAAACAGCTAGTCAGGTGAGCGCGACCTTGAGACCGAGGGCGGCGAGGATGCCTGCAAAGCTGCGGTCGATGCTGGCCTTGAGGCGGGTGTAGCCGGCGCGGACGCGAGAGAAGGAGAAGGCTCGGGCGACGATCAGGTTGCAGGCCAGTTCGTTGAGGAAGACCGCGAAGAGGAGGGCGGCGAGCCAGGGCAACGTGGTGCCCGGGGGGACGGTGCCGATGAAGACGGCGCCAAAGAAGACCGCCGGTTTCGGGTTGGCGAGTTGCGTGAGAAGGCCGAGGCGGAGGGCCGAGATCAGGCTGCGCGGGGGCGCGTCGGTGGCGGCCTGGGCAAGGGGTTCAGCGGCGTGGCGCCACATGCCGATGGCGAGCCAGAACAGGAAGAGCGCGCCCGCGATCTTGAAGGCCCAAAGGGCGGCGGGGGCGATCTGGAACAGCAGCGCAAGGCCGAAGAGGGCGGCTAAGGCCCAGACCACCGCGCCCGCGCCGATGCCGACGGCGAGGAGGGCCGCGGTCCGGAACCCCTCGGTCACGCCGGTCCGGGCCGTCATCAGGACGGCGGGACCGGGCGAGGCCGCGGCGAGCAGGTGCAAGAACCAGGCGGTGGCGAAAGCGGCGAGGGTCATGGCGCAGGTCGCTTTGGTTCCGCTGCGGTCCCGTGGGGCGCCTTCGGTTCGGAGGGGCCGTCGTTTGCGGAACGGAGGTGGTCGGACAATTCGTTTCTCGCTTGGCCCTGGTGCGCGCGGGCCTGATAGGGGCTGTTGTGACCGGGGCCTCGCTGGGTTCACCAGATCGCAAAGGGAGGGTCAAGGGTGAAGCGTGCGGCAGGGACTGTCATGCCCGCGTCAAAAATCCGGCAATGCGCGGCAACGGCTTGCCGTAGAGCCGGACCTCTGTTGACCTGACTGTGCCCTCCGGTTGCGGCGGGTTTTTTTCAATCCCAGTTTTCAAGGAGACGTATCATGCCCATCGAATTTCAGCCTGTTCCCCGCATCGAGCTCGACCGGACGGTCGGGCAGATGGAAACCGAGTTCCGGGCGGCATCCTTTGTCCGTCCGGTCCGCCGGGCCGAAGCGATCCTCAAGGGCTTCGAGCTGCGCTACACGAACGGCGACCACCACATCCTGAAAGAGCAGGTGGCGCTGTCCACGCGGATCAACGGGAACACCGTCGAGGTGCGCGCGGATGTGCTGCTGCGCGACGGGTCGGGCAACATCGATGATCCGTTCGACGGCTGGGTCGATGCGGTGGTGATCGCCGAAACCGCCTGACGGACGATCGGGCAGCGGCGTTACTCGCCGTTGCCCTTTTTTGCCGCGTCGATGTCGGGGGCGTCCACCGCCTTCATCCCCACCACGTGATAGCCCGCATCGACATGCAGGACCTCTCCCGTGGTTCCCGAGCCGAGGTCGGAGAGCAGGTAGAGCGCCGCCTTGCCGACCTCTTCCTGCGTGACGTTGCGGCGCAGCGGCGAGTTCAGCTCGTTCCACTTCATGATGTAGCGGA
>CAZVIS010000209.1:0-5870 GCA_964627355.1 uncultured Rhodobacterales bacterium | reverse complement strand
CGCATGCGCCATCCGCACCCGGCCATCGAGCCACGGCCCCCCGCCAAAGCCCCCCATCACCGGCACATTCACGGCCGCGACGACGGCAGGCCCCGCGACTGGCCCCGAGTTGGTGAAGTCCAGGAGCACCGCCCCCGCCGCCTCCAGCCGCTGCGCCTCTTCCACCATCCGCGCGGTCAGGCCTGCGGGCAGTTGCGCATCGGGCTTGGAGGCGGACGCATAGTCCACCCCATGCGCCAGCGCCGTCTGCGGCGTGATGCCGAACTGCGCCCAGACCGGGATGCCAGCGCGGGTAAGGGCCGTCACCGCCTCGGGGAAGTCGGCGGCACCGTCCAGTTTGACCATGTCCACGCCCGCCTCCTTGACCAGCCGGATGCCCGCGCGAACAGCTCTGTCCACCCCCTCCTGCAAGGGACCATAGGGGAAATCCACGCTGAGAAGCGCGCGCCGCGTCCCCCGGCGCACCGCCTGCGCAACCGTGACCATCTGGTCCATCGTCACCTCCAGCGGGTTCGCCTGCCCCCAGAGGTTATGGCCGACCGTGTCGCCCACCGACACGATCTCGACCCCCACGCGCTCAGCGATCAGCGCCATCTGCGTGTCCCAGACCACCAGCCCGACGATCTTGGTCCCCGCCTGCTTCATGCGGTGCAGATCGGGTATCGTGATTTTCGCGACCATCGTCCCCCCCTTTAGATCACGAAGTCTTCCAACGTTTCCGGCGCGAACATCGCCTCGGGCGTGATCGTCCCGTCGCTAAGGCCCTGTTCGTGGTGATAGCGCAGGAACGTCTCCAGCACCCGGCGGTTCGCGGGCAGCCCGTAAGGCCAGAAGTCGTCGCCCATCAGCGCCACCGTCTCTTCCACATGGGCATTGAACCAGGGCAGCATCCCCTTCAGCGCCGCCGTCTCGCGCAGGCCCGCATGGCAGATTGCTTGCGCGGCCGAAAAGGCCTTGTAGAGCGACCGCGCGATCCAGCGGTTCGCCTCATAGACCTCGCGCCGAATGGCGATGACATGCATGATCGGGAAGATGCCGGTCGCCTGCCAGTAGGCCCGCTCGACCGCGACATGATCGGGGAACAGCCGCACCACGCGATGCCCGTCAAAGGTCGAGGGCTTGCGCGCCGTCACCAGCGCTTCGATCCCCCCATCGGCAAGCATGCGGGCCAACGTGTCCTGACCGTTGATCCGCTCCACCCGGAATTGCGAGGGCAGGTTGAGGGGCAGCTTCTCCTCGCGCCCCGGCGCCTCTTCGCCGCCTGTCACATGGGTCACCGCGTGGGGCGGTACCCCGTAATGTTCGGCCAGAATGCCGCGAATCCAGACGGGGGCGGTCATCTGGTACTCGGGGCTGCCCACCCGCTTGCCGATGAGGTCCGACGGTTCCCGGATGCCCGAGGCAGCGTTGACGTAGATGCACGAGTGGCGGAAGAACCGGCTGGGAAAGACCGGGATCGCGACGAAGGGCCGGTCCGGACGGGCCAGCGACATCACATAGGACGACATCGACATTTCCGCCGCATCGAACTCGCGAAAGCGCAGCATGCGGAAGAACGTCTCCTCGACCACCAGGTTCTGGAAGTTGAGGTCGATCCCCTCGGGCTGCACTGTCCCATCCATCAGCGCGCGCACGCGGTCGTAATCCCAGCAGGCGAGCGAGAGGCGCAGTTTGCCCATGGTCCCTAGTGCTCCGTCCGCCGGGGGTCAGTAGAATTCATCGAAATGGACCTGCGCCTGCGGAACGCCCCGCGCGCGCAGGGTCAGCAGCAACGCCTGCGCCATTGCGGGGGGGCCCGCGAAATAGATCTCGCAGGCGGCCAGACGGTCGCCCATGTGCCGGTCCGCAACGTCATGGATGAACCCCGTCTCGCCGGTCCAGCCCGGCGTTTCGGTCGAGATGGCGCCGGTGATCTGCAGCCGCGCGTGCCCCGCCAGCACGCCCGTCGCCGCAAGGTCCGCAGGGGTGCGCCCGCCGAAGAACAGATGCACATTGCGCCCTGCAGGCGCGGCAAGGGCCGCCCGCGCGATGGAGACCATCGGCGACAGCCCCGACCCACCGGCGATCAGCACAAGGTCGCGCGGGGCATCGGCGCGCAGGTAGGCCAATCCATAGGGACCATCTACGCCAAGCGCGTCGCCAGGCTGCATCCGGTCGAACAGGGCGGTTGTCGCCGCCCCCGCGGGAACCCTCCGGATGATGAACTGCCACAGGTCCGACCCCGGCAGGTTCGACATGGAATAAACCCGCGCCCCCTCGACCCCCGGCAGGGACAGCAGCGCATACTGCCCGGGCAGGAAGTCCCTGCCCCCGGTCACGCGGATGTCGACCTCTGCCATATCCGACGTCAGGTCGCGGCGGGCAACCAGTGTGCCCTGCCGCACTTCGGGCCGGAACGGCAGTACCGCCGCCGGATCGCGGCGGAACTTCACGCGGCAATCACCAAGCGGAGCAGCCTGACAGCCCAGCCAGCGGCCCCGCGCGCGGTCCCTCTCGCTCCACGCCGGGGGGGCTGCGCGCAAGTGCGCCACCGCACCCTCCAACAACTCGAACCGGCAATTCCCGCACGACCCCACGTTGCAGGAATAAGACATCCCCACCCCTGCCCGCAGCGCTGCCCGCAGGATCGTGTCGCCCGGCGCGCAATCGAACGCCTCGTCGCTGTCGGAAAGGGTGATGCGCGCCATGGGTTCCTAGCTCGAGCGGATGTAGATGGGCTGTCCCGCTTCGTGCCCCAACCGGTCGGACAGTTTCTGCGCGGCCTCCATCACCTGTTCGGCCAGCGCGGGAAAGTCGCGCTTGCGGATGCGCAGGCGGGGGCCCGCCATGCCGATGGCCGCGATGATGCGCCCGTCGGCCTGCCGGATCGGCGCGGCAAGGCAGCGCGTGCCGATGTCGCATTCCTCATCCTCGGTCGCGTAGCCCACGCGCTTGATGCGCTTCAGCCGCTCGACCAGATCCTCGGGCGCGGTCATCGTGTTGGGCGTGCGCGCGGCCAGCGGAACCGACAGGAAATCGTCGAGGTCGGGCTTCCTCAGCCCCGTCATCAGGCACAGCCCCTCAGCCGTGGCATGGGCCGGGCGGGTCTGGCCGGTGATGGACCGGATGCGGACGCTGTCGTTGCTCTCGAAGTCATGGATGAAGACGACGTTCCGGCGGCTGAGGATGCCAAGCCGCGCATTCTCGCCCGTCCGCTGCCGCAAGTCGTTCAGGATCGGCTTCGCCTCGACCGCCACATCAAGGCGCGTGCGCACCTGCGTCCCCAAGGAAAAGAGGCCGATCCCAAGGCGATAGCGCCCGTTGTCGGGGTTCTGCTCCAGCAGGCTCTCCTCCAGCAGCGCAGTCGCCAGCCGGTGCACCGTGCTTTTCGCAATCTTCAGCCGCTTGGCAAGCTCGCTGATCCCCAGTTCCGGCTCGGCCTCGGAAAAGACCTTCATCAGGTGGATCGCCGTGGTGACCGAGGACAGGCGGTCCGTACCGCGGCGCGGGTTGCGGTTGGTGACGGGGGCGGGTTCGTCGGTCATGGGACATGTCTCGCAGCGGCTGGGGTCGTTCCGTTATACAGAACTCCGCTTTGGAAATGAAAGCGCGGGCGCCTCATGGCCGGGCCTTCGCAGGGGCGTGGTGGTGCCAGCGCCCGTCGCCGTGGTGGTGGAAATCGCCTACGGGCGCACGGAAGTGCACCCTTTCCGGCCCCGCCGCACCCGTGGCGCTGTCGTCAAACAGCAGCGACTTGATGGTGACAGGCACGGTCAGCGAGGGCAGCCGGATGCGGCCCAGGTCGATGAAGTCGAAATTGCGTAAGGAGATCCCGTCGATCACCATCAGGTCCGACTTCACCCCCAACTCATCCCGCAGGATGCCGCCCAGTGTCTGTGCGATGTCGCCGTCGATCAAAATGTGCAGGGGCAGGCCTGCCGCGATGCGCGGCGCAAGGGCCAGCGCGATACCTTCGGCCAGACGGCGGACCCGGGCGTATTCGGGCAGCAGGTTCCACTCCAGCGCCAGCGCCGCCTCGGCGGTCGCGGGGTCGAGGTCGAAGGCGCGGTACTGCGCAAGGATCCGCGCCGCGATTTCGGCGGGCAGCGCCGCAAGGTCCAGCGCAGGTTTCACCACCTGCATGTTGCGGCGGGGAAGAACCTTGCCGGGC
This sequence comes from uncultured Rhodobacterales bacterium, assembly GCA_964627355.1. GTDB lineage: Bacteria > Pseudomonadota > Alphaproteobacteria > Rhodobacterales > Rhodobacteraceae > JBBQXK01. The sequence continues at coordinate 1,720 of CAZVIS010000209.1, read as the reverse complement.
CGTGTGATGAGGCTCGTCTGCCCCGACAACTGCACGCTGTATTCCGAGGCGCCAAGGGCCGTCGCCCGGATGCAGGCCCCCGCAGGAAGGAGAGTCAGTCCTACGGCCTCCATCCGCGCCCGGATCGCATGGCCAAGGGCCAGCCCCAGGTCATTGAAATCGCGCGTCTCCCGCCCGTAGACATACTCCCCGACCCCGCCCGACACCATCAGGCCCGCGATGCCGGACAGGTCCGTCGGCAGGTCGGTAAGGAACAGGTCCGCCGCCCGCCGCCCTCCTGCCAACGCATCGACCAGCAAGTCCGCCATGCCCGACGCGATCGCCCCGCGCCCCGAATCGTCCAGCTCCGCCCCCACCGCCAGATCGAACCCCGCCGCGCGCGCATGATGCGCCCCCGACGGGTCGATCCGCACCACGCGGCCATCTTCGGTCACGATCACGCGCCCGCCGATGTGCATGGCTGCGGTCCACAGGACCTGCCCCCGCTCGACCAACGCCAGCTTCGTCGTCCCTCCGCCGATATCGACGTTCAGGATACGGCTGCCCGCCTCGTGGCTGGCCCGCGCCGCGCCCGAGCCATAGGCGGCCAGCATCGCCTCCATGTGGTTTCCCGCCGTCGCCGTGACGAAATCCCCGCCCCGCTCTGCCAGCACCGTTGCCACGGCGGCGGCATTCTCGCGGCGCAGCGCCTCTCCGGTCAGGATCACCACGCCGGTGTCGATGTCGCGCGGATGCACCCCCGCCCCGGCATAGGCGGCATCGATGATGGCACCCAGAGCGCCCGCATCGATCCGCGCCTCGTCCAGATAGGGGGTGAAGGCGACCGGCGATTCATAAACCGTCCGCCGCTCGACGATCACATAACGGCTCGACAGATCGCCCGAACGCCGCTGCAGGTGGATGTTCGAGAAGATCACCTGCGTCCCCGCCGACCCCACGTCGATCCCGACCGAGGACAGTGCCACGTTGTCACGCAGCCAGATCGGGTTTTCCTCCAGCGGGCCGGGATCGATGTCGTCGTGGTCGTGGTCGGCATCCGGCCCATGGTCATGCGACTGCCACTCGCCGGGGCGGTGATCGTCGATGGTATGAGCGGGCCTGTCGGGCATACCGTTCCTCTATACGGACCAGCGGTCCATTGACGGAAGCCTAGAGGGAACGTAACCTGCATGCAATGGGCCTGTGCGCCTCGGCCACCGGAAACCCGCAGATCACGCCACGAGGGAGATGGGGATGGCCAAGACAGCGATCGTGTCGGACAAGCTGGCCGAGAAGTTCAAGACCGAGAAAGAGACGCCCTACACCCGCTGGGTCGCCGCCGAGGGCCTGTGCATCATCGACGGCATCTATGTCCCCGACCTTAACACGGTCGAGTTGCAACCCTGGGTCCGGCGCGGCGGCAATGCGGTCTTCATCAACCATGACGGCAGCCGCACCTCGAACGACTGCTATGTGATGGAGATCCCGGGCGGCGGCAAACTCGCCCCGCAGCGGCAACTGTACGAAGAGATGATCCTGATCCTGTCGGGACGGGGCTCCACCACCGTCTGGAACGACACGGGCGACCGCATCACCTTTGAATGGGGTCCGGGCGCCATCTTCGGCATTCCCTTGAACGCGCAGCACCAGCATTTCAACGGGTCGGGTTCTGCTCCCGCCCGGTTCTGCGCGGTGACGAACCTGCCGCCCCTGATGAACATCTTCGAGGAGCCCGAGTTCA
>CAZVIS010000208.1:0-5966 GCA_964627355.1 uncultured Rhodobacterales bacterium | reverse complement strand
CCGGTCGCCGTCCTTTTCGGTACCGCCGACCGCATTCTGGACTGGCAGGACGCGGCCAACCTGCCGCCCGCCGCCGCCCTGCATCTGGTCCGGGGCGCGGGCCACCTGCCGCATCTTGCCGTGCCCGACCTGTTCCTGGCGCTGACCACCGGCGACCCGATCCCTGCACGGAGGTACGCCCACGCCTGACGCCGCCCCGTCCTTGCCCGCATCTGTAGCCCCCGGCAGGGCACGGCCCCGCCTTGTCTGCGTCAACCCATTGACCTCGCAAGGATTTATTTTGCTATCCCACGCCAATCCCTCTGGAACCGTGGGGAATTACGCCTAATGTAGGCACCACAACGAACCGCCCCGGGAGGGGGCGGCATTTTGGGAGGAGACAACGACATGACCAGAAAGACCCTTGCCCTGCTTGCGGCCTCGGCCTCGCTTCTTGCAATGCCTGCGGTTGCGCAGGACGCGCCCAAGATCGCCACGGTCGTCAAGATCGCGGGCATCCAGTGGTTCAACCGGATGGAAGAGGGCGTCAAGAAGTACGCCGCCGACACCGGCGCAGACGCCTTCCAGGTGGGCCCTGCCCAGGCCGACCCGCAGCAGCAGGCCGCGCTGATCGAGGACATGATCGCGCAGGGCGTCAACGCCCTCGCCGTCGTCCCGATGTCGCCCGAGGCGCTGGAACCCGTGCTCGCCCGTGCGCAGGCCGCAGGCATCACCGTCATCACGCATGAGGCGGCCAGCCAGCAGAACACGACCTATGACCTCGAGGCCTTCAAGAACGAGGATTTCGGCGCGAACCTGATGGAGCAGATGGCGACCTGCATGGGTGGCGAGGGCGAGTATGCCGTTTTCGTCGGCTCGCTGACCAGCCAGACGCACAACCAGTGGGTCGATGGCGCCATCGCCTACCAGAAGGAAAAGTATCCGAACATGGTTCTGGTCGGCGACAAGAACGAGACCTTCGACGACCAGCAGAAGGCCTATGAAAAGGCGCAGGAAGTGCTGCGCGCCTTCCCGAACGTGAAGGGCCTGCAGGGTTCGGCCTCGACCGACGTGGCCGGGATCGGCCTTGCCATCGAGGAACGCGGTCTCGCCGACAAGACCTGCGTCTTCGGCACCTCGCTGCCCTCGATCGCCGGGCAGTATCTGGAAACCGGCGCCGTCGATGGCATCGGCTTCTGGGACCCTTCCGTCGCGGGCTATGCGATGAACAAGCTGGCGCAGATGGTGATGGCGGGCGAGACGGTTGCCGATGGCGCCGACCTCGGCCTGCCGGGCTATGAGAAGATCAAGCTCGACGGCAAGGTGATCTATGGCCAGGCCTGGGTGAACGTGAACAAGGCCAACATGGCCGAATATCCGTTCTGATCGGGACTTCCGGGGGGCGGCGGCGCTGCCCCCCGGACTCGCGGGAAGGCGGGCCATGACGACTGACCTCGTCACGCTCGATGGCGTGACCAAGACCTATTCGGGCATCACCGCGCTGGACAGCGTGGGATTTTCCATTGCGGCGGGAGAGGCCGTCTGTCTGGCCGGCGAGAACGGGTCGGGCAAATCGACGCTCATCAAGATCCTCGCGGGGGTGGAGCAGCCGGACCGGGGGGTGGTGGCCTTTGCCGGGCAGAGACAGGGCGCTCTGAACCCGCGCCTTTCGGCGGCGGCGGGGATCAAGGTGATCTTTCAGGATTTCAGCCTGTTTCCCAATCTTTCGGTCGCGGAGAACATCGCGTTTTCCGCCGAGTTAGGACATGGCTCTCGGCTGGTGCGGCGGGCGCGCATCCTCGACACGGCGAAGCGGACGCTGGCGCGGATCGGGGTGGACATTCCCCTTGCAGCGACCGTGGAAACACTGTCGGTCGCGCACAAGCAGCTGGTCGCGATCTGCCGGGCGCTGGCGACCGAGGCGCGGCTCATCATCATGGATGAGCCCACGACCGCGCTAACCGAGCGTGAGGTTCGGGTGCTTCTGGAGATCATCCGGCGGCTCAAGGCAGACGGGGTGGCGGTGCTGTTCGTCAGCCACAAGCTGGCCGAAGTGCTGGAGGTCTGCGAGAAGGTGATCGTCCTGCGCAACGGCCAGAAGGTGGCCGAGGGGCCCGCGCGTGACTTCGATGCTGCAAGCCTGACGCGCCACATGACGGGCCGCGACGTGGCCGAGGCGCCGCCCGCGCCCCTGCGCGCGGATGCGCCGGTGCTGATGCAGGTGCAGGGTCTGCACAAGGCGGGGGCCTTCGAGGAGGTCAGTTTCACTTTGCGTGCGGGAGAGGTGCTGGGAGTTTCGGGCCTTCTGGGGTCTGGCCGGACGGCGCTGGCCAAGGCGCTGTTCGGGCTGGTGGCGCCAGATCGGGGGGCGATTTCGCTGGATGGCAAGCCGGTCGCCCTTGGCAATCCGCTGGCGGCGGCAGAGGCGGGGATCGGCTATGTGCCCGAGGATCGGCTGACCGAGGGGTTGTTCCTGACGCAGAGCATTTTGCAGAACATCTCCATCGGGCGGCTGGATGCGCATGGGTCTTCCGGCGTGCTGGATCTGGCCGGGCTGATGGGCGAGGCGCGGGATTGGCTGAAGCGGTTGTCGGTCAAGGCGCCGAACCCGGATGCGCCGGTGCGGTCCTTGTCGGGTGGCAATCAGCAGCGGGTGGTGCTGGCGCGCTGGATGGCACGCAGCCCCCGGGTTCTGGTGCTCAACGGGCCTTCGGTGGGCGTCGATGTGGGGTCCAAGGCCGAGATCCACGGGATCATCGCCGACCTTGCGGCCCAAGGCCTCGGCGTCATCGTGATCTCGGACGACCTTCCCGAGGTGCTGGCGACCTGCCACCGCATCCTTGTGATGAAAGCCGGTCGGCTGGTCGAAGATATCCCTTCGGGTCAGGTGACCGAGACCGACCTTGCGCACAGGCTGGCGTCATGAAGATCGACTGGACGCGGAACGAGACCCTTGTGGGGTTGGTCATCGTTGCCTTCTGCGCGCTGGCAGCGGCGTCGGACCCGGGCTTCCTGTCGGTTGCCACGCTGACCGACCTCTTGCGCGGCGGGATCGTGCTGGGCATCTTTGCCGTGGGCGCGCTGATCGTCCTGATCTCGGGCGGGATCGACGTGAGTTTCACGGCAGTCGCCGCCTTCACGATGTATGTCACGGCGATGATGCTGAACGCCGCGATGCCTTGGATGCCATGGTGGGGGGCGTTGCTGATCGGCATGGGGATCGGCGCCTGTCTTGGCGCGATCAACGGGGTTCTGATCGCGGTGATGGGCCTGCCCACGCTGATCGTGACGCTTGGCACGCTGTCGATCTTTCGGGGCTTCATGCTTACCTTCATCGGGCAAAAGCAGATCACCACCCTGCCGCCGGGGATGCGAGAGTTCGGGCGGATGATGCTGGTGCGGGGCGAGAATGCGGACGGGTCGTTCTACTCCCTTCACGCGGCGTTCCTGGTGACGGTGGGGGCCATCGTGCTGACCTGGTTCATCCTGCACCGCACCATGCTGGGTCGGCAGATCTTCGCGATCGGCGGGTCCGTCGAGAGTGCCCGGCGCATCGGGATAAACGTCCGGGGCGTGCAGTTCTTCGTCTATGTCTATGTGGGGGTGCTGGCGGGCCTTGCGGGGATCATTCATTCGAGCCTTGCGCGGGTGGCGAACCCCTTTGACCTCGTGGGGCTGGAGCTTTCGGTGATTGCCGCGGTGGTGCTAGGGGGCGCGAGGCTGGCCGGTGGGCATGGCACGCTGACGGGGACGGTACTTGGGGTCGCGCTTATCGTGCTGGTCAGGAACAGCCTGATCGTGCTGGGGATTCCTGCGACATGGCAGTCGGTCGCCATCGGTGTCCTGATCCTGATCGGCACCGGCCTGCCCGCCTGGCAGGCCAAGCGCGCCGCGGCGCGGGCGGCGTGAGGGGAATGGCATGAAACTCCTCCACTCCACCGAAGGGCGGCTGGCCGTGATCGCGGTCGTGGTGTTCCTGTTGATGGCGGCCCTTGCCCCGGACAGGTTCCTGAGCTGGCAGAACATGACCTCGATGGCGTTCCAGTTCCCCGAGTTTGCGATTCTGGCCCTGGCCATGACGGTGACGATGCTGACGGGCGGGATCGACCTGTCGGTGGTGGGCATCGCGAACCTGTCGGCGATCATCGCGGCGACGATCCTGACGCAGGTGACGGGCGGGGGCGTGGGGATCGTGCTGGTGGCCTATGCCTGCGCGCTTGGTGTCGGCGTGGTGGCGGGGCTGATGAACGGGGTGCTTGTGGCGAACCTGGGGCTGCCGCCGATCCTTGCGACACTCGGGTCGGGGCTGATCTTCACGGGGATTGCCATTGCGCTGACCGGCGGGTCGGCGGTGATGGGCTTTCCGGCGGCGACAGCCTGGATCGGGAATTCGACCATCCTCGGCGTGCCGACGCCGCTGATCCTGTTCGCGGTGCTGGCTTTGGCGATTTCGCTGGTCCTGACGCGGACAGCCTTTGGCGTGAAGCTGCGGATGTACGGGGCGAACCCCCTCGCCGCCCGCTTTGCCGCCGTCAACATCGATGCGATGCTGCTCAAGGTCTATGTCCTGTCGGGTGCTCTGGCGGCCATCGCAGGCATGGTAGTGATGAGCCGGGCGAATTCGGCCAAGGCGGATTACGGGTCGAGCTATCTGCTGCTGGCCGTCCTGATCGCCGTGCTTGGCGGCGTGAACCCCTATGGCGGCTATGGGCGGGTGATCGGCGTGGTGCTCGCCGTGCTGGCGATGCAGTTCCTGTCCTCGGGCCTCAACATGGTCGGCGTGTCGAACTTTGCGCGCGAGCTGATCTGGGGCAGCCTGCTGATTTTCGTGATGATCGTGAATACCTTGCGCACCACGGGGCGCCGCACCTGAAACCGGGAGAGACCGATGAAGAAGATCCTCAACAACCCCGTCGATTATGTGGACGAGATGCTGGCGGGCCTGACCGCCGCGCATCCCGAATTCTACCGCCTGCACGGGGACTCGGGCCGCGTGGTGGCGCGGGCGGGGGCGGGCAAGCCCGGCAAGGTGGGGATCGTGACGGGCGGCGGGTCGGGGCACCTGCCGGTGTTCACGGGATATGTGGGGCCGGGGCTTCTGGACGCCTGCGCGATCGGGGACGTCTTCGCCAGCCCTTCGGCCGAGCAGATGGCCGATGCCATCCGCGCCGCGCACCAGGGGGCGGGGGTGCTGCGCCTGTACGGAAACTACGGCGGCGACATCATGAACTTCGACATGGCAGGGGACCTAGTCGAGTTCGAAGATATCCGCTGCACCACGGTGATCTTGGCCGATGACGTGGCATCCGCGCCTCCGGCCGAGTCGGCGAAGCGGCGGGGCGTGGCCGGGATGGTCTATGCCTTCAAGATCGCAGGGGCGGCGGCCGAGGCGGGGCATGATCTTGACGGCGTGACGCGGGTTGCGCAGAAGGCGGCAGATGCCTGCCGGTCGGTCGGCGCCGCGCTGTCCTCCTGCACCGTGCCGCAGGCCGGGAAGCCCACCTTCCACATCGGCGAGGACGAGATGGAGATGGGCATGGGCATCCATGGCGAGCCCGGCGTCTGGCGGGACAAGCTGCGCCCGGCGGATGCGATCGCGGGTGAGATGATGGACCGGCTGCTGGCGGACATGCCCTTGGCCAAGGGCGATCGGGTGTCGGTTCTGGTGAACTCGCTGGGGGCCACGCCGCCGGAGGAGTTGTACATCCTCTACCGCGTCGTGAAGGCCCGGCTCGACGCCGCCGGGGCGACGGTGGTGATGCCGCTTGTCGGCCGCTACGCCACCAGCATGGAGATGGCGGGCGTGTCCTTCACCCTCATCAAGCTCGATGCCGAGCTTGAGGGCTTCCTGACCGCCCCCTGCGACTGTGCGTTCTGGAGCGTGAAATGACCCTGACGGTGGCCGACCTGCGGGGGGCCATCGCGCGCCTGACGGCGGCGATGGAGCGGGAGTTCGACGCGCTGAACACGGCGGACGGGGCGCTTGG
>CAZVIS010000207.1:0-5999 GCA_964627355.1 uncultured Rhodobacterales bacterium | reverse complement strand
CGCCGGTACTCGGCCTTCCACGCCCCGGCATTGTCATAGGCCACGGTCGCCGCGACCGTCAGCCAAAACTTGCCCGCGACAGACCACAGGTAATCCTGCCAGCAGGCCCCCAGCGAATAGCCCGTCACGCCCCCCCGCACCAACCCCGCGTGATAGCGCGCCACAAGGTCCCGCTCGGTCGCCCGCCGCTGGTCCGGGGCCAGCGAGCTGATGAGGAAATACCCCAGATCGAACGCCCCCCGCCCCCGCCCCATGAACTGCCAGTCGAGCAGCACCGCCCGCCCCCCCGGCGCGAACAGCACGTTCTCGACATGGCAGTCCCTGTGCAACAGCGTCACCGGCCCCGAGTCCAGCAGATGCGCCGCCATCGCGCCCCGCTGCCTTGCCATCCGGTCGGCCAGGGCGACGAACCAGCCCGGCAACTCCACGTCCGGCAAGACCTGTGCCAGACGGGCGGGATAGCGCGGCCAGCAGGCCTCGAATCCGGTCTGCCGCAACAGGTCAGACCCGCCAAGCGCCACGACTTCGGGCCGGTTCCACCACGCGGCGTGAACCTCGGCCAGCGTCGCCACCACGGCACCCGCATCGCAGGGGCTGCACCCCGTATGCAGGTCCACGCGGCGGTGGCTGCCCAGATCCTCCATCAGGATCACACTCTCGCCGGTCGGGATTTCGGCGGCGTGGTAGGCGTGTGGCACCGGCAGGGCAACGCGGGGGGCAAGGGTGCGGTAGAACTGCACCTCGGCCGCATTGGCGTGGCGCATCAGCTTGCGCATGGCAGGGTCTGCTGGCGACAGCTTTGCCACGACCGAGGCGGGACCCTCGCCTTTCCAGGTCAGCGCGATCCGGCAAAGCCGCCCGCCGGTAAAGCCCTGATCCCCACCGATCCCTTCGGGCAGTGCAGTCGTGACCGTCCCGGCCGCCCCCAGCCGGGCGGTTAGCCAGGCCGGGGTCAAGGCCGAAGCATCGGCAGGAATGGCCGCAAGCGCCCGTGGCATGACCCCTCCCTCGCGCCGCCACACCGGCGGATCGGCGCGCATCCTGCGAAAGGAGCGCGCAGTTGGCAAGACGGTTGGGCAAGGAGCCGCAGGGAAGATTCGTTAACGGAAGGTAAATCTGATCCCCTCAAGCCATTGATTTCATGTGGGCCAGATCTGTCGCACACGTGGACAGGCTTTGTCGCCCGCTTGTGAAGCGGCAGGGGGTGCATCCCTGGCCCGCAGAGACTATCTTCCCCCCATGACCCTGCGCACCGCCCTTCTGGCCCCGCTCGCCCTTGCCACGTTCCTCGCCCCCGCCGCCGCGGAGCCGATCCCGCTGCCGGACTTGTCGGCCTATCTCAACGGCATGACGACGGCTGAAGCCGAGTTCACCCAATTGAACGCGGATGGGACCATCGCGACCGGCAAGCTCTACATCCGCCGCCCGGGTCGGGTCCGGTTCGAATATGCCCCCCCGGACCGCAACCTTGTGCTGGCCAGCGGCGGGCAGGTCGCGATCTTCGATGGCAAGTCGAACCAGCCGCCGGAACAGTACCCGCTGAAGAAGACCCCGCTGAACCTGATCCTCGCCGACCGGGTGGACCTCGGCCGCGCCCGCATGGTGGTGGGACACACCGAAGACGGCAACACCACCCGCGTCCGCGCACAGGACCCCGAGAACCCGGAATACGGCTCGATCGAACTTGTCTTCACCGCCAACCCGGTCGAACTCCGCCAATGGGTGATCCGCGACGATGCGGGGTCCGAGACGACGGTGATCCTGGGCGAGATGCGGAAAGGCGGGAACCTGCCCGCCTCGCTCTTCAACCTCGCGTCCGAAGCACAGACCCGCGACGAGTGACCCCTAGCGGCGGCAGGAGGCCAGCTGCGCGCGATAGGTCTCCGACCGCGCGGCGACATTGTCCGCCACGCCGACCAGCCACGGCTTGCCCTCATAGCTCGCCCGGGCAAAGCCGGTGCGCCCCTCATGATAGGCGAGGTACTGGTTGCGGGCGTCGGTCCGGCTGATGCCCAGACGCTGCTCGCTGGCATACATGTACCAGCCCATGAAATCGGTCGCGTCCTCGATCCGGTCGCGGCGGGCGCGGCGGCCACCTTCTTCCTCCTGATACTCCTCCCATGTGCCGTCCAGCGCCTGGCTGTAGCCATAGGCCGAGGATTGCCGCCCCATCGGGATGATCCCGAGGAGGAACTGGTGCGGGGTCCGCGCGTTGCCGATGAACTTGGATTCCTGATGGATCGTCGCCATCTGAACATGCACGGGCACGCCCCACTTGCGTTCCGTGGCGACCATCGCGCGATAGTACTGCGGCCGCTCGGCCACGATCGCGCAGGCGTTGTCCAGGTCGCGCGGTGCCGAAAAGTTTCCGCCCCCCCCGCAGGAGGCCAGCAACATCAAGACCACCGACGCGCGGAGAAATCTGCTCATCTGCCCCTCGCACGTTCTTCTTTTTCCGACGACCATAGGGCAAAGTCGCGCGGCGCGAAATGGGGCGATCCGCCGGCCCGATCAGAATTGCGCGAGCGCGCGTCCTGTCTGCAACCGCTGTCAACTGTGGGGCGGCGGTTCACAGACTGTTTCCGGCTTTTCAGCGGCTGCCGGGTGGACAGTATGGGCAGTCGGGATTATTTAGCAAAGCTGGGGGATTGCACCTATGCTGACGACGCGCGCGAAGTACCACCTGGGGCAGATCCTGCGTCACCGCAAGCATCCCTTCCGCGGCGTGGTCTTCGACGTTGACGCAATGTTTTCCAATACCGACGAATGGTACGAGAACATCCCCGAGGAAAGCCGCCCCTCGAAGGACCAGCCGTTCTACCACCTGCTCGCCGAAAACGACCAGAGCTACTATGTGGCATATGTCTCCGAGCAGAACCTGGTGCCTGATGAGACGGGGGAGCCGGTTGACCACCCCGATCTCGGCGACCTGTTCGGCGATTTCGAGGACGGGCGCTATCCGCTGCAGTTCCAGCTGAACTGAGCAAGGCGGGGGCTAGCCCTCGCACCCCCAGGATACTTCTGCCAAGATGAAGAGGCTAGTAGCCCAGGGCGCAGCCGTCCTTGCGCGGGTCCGAGCCGCCTTCGAGGACGCCGGACGCGTGCATCAGGATTGCCTGCGCGCCGCCCAACGGGGTGTCGGCCTCGGTGACCGTGTGGCCACGGGTGGCAAGGTCGGCGGCGACCGACGGGGCGTAGCCGCGCTCGATCTGGAACCCCTCGGCGTCGGCGAAAGAGCGCGGGGCGTCGATGGCGTCCTGCGGGTCCATCCCGAAGTCGAGCATATTCGAGACGACGCGCGCGTGACCGCAGGGCTGGTAGGCCCCGCCCATCACGCCGAAGGGCATCGTGGGCTTGCCGCCCTGACCCAGCATCGCCGGGATGATCGTGTGCATCGGCCGCTTGCCCCCGCCCGCCTCGTTCGGGTGGCCTGGCGTCAGGGTGAAGCCGGCGCCCCGGTTCTGGAAATTGATGCCGAAGCGGTCCGAAGCAAAGCCGGACCCAAAGCTCCAGTAGACCGAATAGATCAGCGAGACAGCCATCCGGTCGGCGTCCACCACGGTGATGTAGATGGTATCCTTGTGCACCGCCTCGGTCAGCGGGGCGGCCGCGGCCATCGCGCGGCGCGGATCGATCAACGCGGCAAGGCGGGCCGCCGTCTCGGGCGCCAGCATGTGGGCCAGACGCGTGGTATGGTCGGAATCGGCGATGAAGCGGTTGCGGGCGTCATAGGCCAGCTTTGCCGCCTCGGCCTCAAGATGCGCGCGGTCGGCGCCAAAGGGGTCCATCGCTGCGATGTCGAAATGGGACAGGATGTTCAGCATCAGGATCGCGGTCGCACCCTGCCCGTTCGGCGGATGCTCCCAGAGATCCGCGCCCTTGTAGGTGCCATGCACCGGATCACCCCAGGTGCAGGCGGTGGCCGCGAAATCGTCAAGCGTATGGGTCCCGCCAAGCGCACGCAGCGAGGCGACCATATCCTCGGCCACCTCGCCCTCATAGAACCCCGCGCGGCCCTTGGCGGCGATGCGGCGCAGAACCTCGGCCTGGCCGGGGGCGCGGAACACCTCGCCCACCCTGGGCGCGCGACCGTTCAGAAGCAGCGTTTCGCGCGCGCGGCCCTTCAGCGTGTCCTCGGCTGCGGCCCAGTCCCTTGCGGTGCGGGGGGCGACGGGGACCCCTTCCTCGGCATAGCGGATCGCGGGGGCAAGGCTGGCCGCCAATCCCACACGGCCCCAGTCGGCCGACAGGCAGCAGAAGGCATCGACCGCGCCCGGCACCGTCACCGCCTCGATCCCCTGTTCGGGGATGCGGTCAAGACCCCGCGCGCGCAGGGCGCCTGCGTCCAGGCCCTTCGGCGCACGGCCCGAGCCGTTCAGCGCCAGGACGCGGTCCTCGCCTGCGGGCCGCAGCAACACGAAACAGTCGCCGCCAAGGCCGGTCATCTGCGGTTCGCAAAAGCCCAGAAGGACCGCGCCCGCGATCGCTGCATCGACGGCATTGCCGCCCGCCTTCAGAACCTCGACAGCTGCCTGTGCCGCCAGCGGGTGCGACGTCGCGCACATCCCGTTGCTTGCAAGGACGGCCGACCGGCCAGGTTTGTGAAAATCGCGCATGGTTTCCCCCGTTTGGGCCAAGCCTAGGGGGTCGCTTGCCGAATGTGAAGGCAAGTGGAACCTCGGCATCGCGATCAGGGTGGGGCAAAAAATCGCGATGCCGAGGGAAGCCTTGTGCAGCTACATCAATAACATGTCGCCTCGCTGCGGCGGTCTTTGGGGCGAAGCGCGACGATTTCAGGGCCAAGTCGTGCGGTCTGGAAACGAAGGGTCCCGCTCAGCCGGATTGTTCGGGTTGCAGCGCCGCACCGACACGGAATGTCAGGCAGTTTCGACCCTCGATCCTGCTGTAGGCCAGATCCTGCGACAGGGTCCGAATCAGATGCCAGCCAAACCCGCCTTCCGGCAGGTTGTCGTCCGTCATCGGCGGCAGATGTCCTTCGGGCAGGCTGTCGCCCGGCATCCGGCGGCCCTGATCCACGACCTGACAAAGCAGCCCCTCGGGGGCGCGGCGCAGGGTGATCTCGATCTCGCCCTCTTCGGCGCAATAGGCATGCTCGACGATGTTGTTCAGTACCTCGGCCAACACGATCTCGACCGTCCCGCGGTCGTCGTCCGGCAGGCTGCGCAGGACGAGGGTATCGCACATCCGCACCAGCGCGTTGCGGACCTCGACGGGATCGGCAGGGATCACGAGGTACAGGCAGTGGACCGAGCCTGTTTCGCTGGAACCAGGCGAGTCCGGCTTAGCCGGCATCGCGCAGACCGCCGGGGACGGACTGATGGATCGTGAAGACGCTGTCCATCCGTGTCAGGCGGAATACCTTCTGCACGGTCGGGGTCAGGCCTGCCAGCTCCAGTTTGCGCGCCGGGCCAAGCAACTTCATCACCGCCACCACGGCGCCAAGGCCAGAACTGTCGAGGAAATCCACCCGCGACAGATCCAGGACGACGCGCGGAGAAGGGTTCTGCATCAGCTCCCGCATCCGATCCTTGAAGCGGATGGCGCCGGCTGCGTCAATGCGCGGTTCCATCGCGGTGACGACCAGCATGTCGTCAACGATTGTGGCATGAAGTTCCATGCAGCCCGTCCTCGTTATTGCCAGGTCCGAGGCTAGTGCCTAAGCGTGAGCAAGCCGTAAACGCCACAAGGGGAAGACGATGCGCCACGTCGCAATCCTGGGGGCAGCCCGCACGCCGATCGGCGGCCTGCAGGGCGGTCTTGCGGCGCTGACGGCCGCAGACCTTGGCGGGGCGGCGATCCGGGCAGCGCTTGCCGGGATCGAACCGGGTCGCGTCGACGAGGTCCTGATGGGCTGCGTGCTGGCGGCGGGCCTCGGCCAGGCCCCGGCGCGGCAGGCGGCCTTTGCCGGCGGACTGGCGCAGGACGTGCCCGCGACCACGGTGAACAAGATGTGCGGGTCAGGGATGAAGGCCGCGATG
>CAZVIS010000206.1:0-6047 GCA_964627355.1 uncultured Rhodobacterales bacterium | reverse complement strand
CAGATGCAGGGCGCCCTGAACGAGCCCGAGCTGCTGTACGAGGCGCTGAAGGTCTATCTGATGCTGGGCCAGCAGGGCCCGATGAACGCCGATCTCGTGCGCGAATGGATGAACCTCGACTGGTCGCTTAGCTATCCGGGCACGGCCAACGACGCGCTTCGGGCCGACCTTCAGGGGCACCTCAACGCGCTTTTGTCGCAGCCGATCCAGAAGGTCTCGCTCAACGGGCCGCTGATCGAGCAGGCGCAGAATATTCTCACCCAGATGCCGATGGCGCAGCGCATCTACAACGCCATTGTCAACAGCCCCAAGGCGCTGGAACTGCCGCAATGGCGCATCACCGACGTGGGCGGCCCGGCGGTCACCCGCGTCCTTGTCCGCTCGTCCGGCAAGCCCCTGAACGAGGGGATTGAGGGCATCTACACCTGGAAGGGCTTCAACGAGGTTTTCCTGGGCGAGGCGCTTGGCGTCGTCACGCGCCTGCAAAGCGAAAGCTGGGTCCTTGGCCCGAAAAGCGAGGTCGAACAATCCGACGTCGCCCTGCTGGCAATCAGCCGCGACGTGCTCGACCTCTATTACACCGACTTCATCGCGCGCTACGAAGGCATCCTGGGCGACGTGGACATCATCCCGATGGAATCGCTCGCCCACTCGGTCGAGGTGACGAACATCCTGTCTGGACCCACCTCGCCCATGGTGAACCTCTTGAACGCGATCAGCGACGAGACCAAGTTGACCGATCCCCGCACGCCCGAAGCGGTCGAGGGGGTCGCGACCGGTCTGACCGACGTTGGTCGCCTCGAACTCATGTCCTCGCTCAGCGTGCAGGCCAAGGCCTTCGTCAGCGCGCTGGAAAACGCCCAGCTCGGCGGCGAGGTGCCCAAGGCCCCCGGCCAGATCGTCGAGGAACGGTTCGCCTGGCTGCACCAGATGATACTGCGGCCCGAAGGTCAGCCGTCGCAGCTAGACACGCTGGTGGCCGTCCTTGGCGACGTGTACCGCGAGATGTCCAAGCTCAGCTTCTCGGGTGTCGCAAGCTCGACGCAGAACCCCGACGACTCTGCCCTGTTCCGCCTGACGCTGGCCACCCGCGACCTGCCCGAGGCGATCCAGCGCTGGGCCGCGCAGATTGCGGCAGGGTCGTCCGGCATCACCGCCGACGGCACGCGGTCCTCGATCAACGCGAAATGGGCCTCGACCGTCCTGCCGGTCTGCGAGGCGACGTTGAACGACCGCTATCCCTTCAACCGCCGCGCCAAGGACGAGGTCGGCATGGCCGATTTCACCCGCGTCTTTGCGCCGGGGGGCCTTCTGGACGTGTTCTTCAACGAGAACCTCGCCAAGTTCGTCGATATCCAGTCCCGCCCCTGGACGTTCAAGCGGGTGAACGACGTCGATCTGGGGATCTCTCCCGCCGTGCTGGAACAGTTCATGTACGCCGCCGAGATCCGGCAGGCCTTCTTCCCCGCCGGTCCGAACCCCAACGTACAGTTCCAGGTCACGCCCGAGGCGCTGGACCCCAAGGCCAAGGGCGTCACGCTGGAAATCGACGGCACGCAGGTCGCCTTCACCCACCGCGACGGCCAGCCCGCACCGACCGGCGTGACCTGGCCGGGGGCGGCGGGCTTTGGCCGCGTGACCTTTGATCCCGAGGAGAAGGGCATCGAGAACTCGATCCGCCGTGACGGGCCCTGGGGCTGGTTCCGCTTGCTGGACAGCGCCGAGATCCGCAACACCAACGTGACCGACCGCAAGCGCGTGATCTTCAACGTGGGCGGCCGCATCGCAATCTTCCAGATGCAGTCCGGATCGGCCATCAACCCCTTTGCGCTGGCCGCGCTGTCCAAGTTCTCATGCCCGAAGTCGTTCTGACATGACCGTACGCTTCGGGGCCTTCGGAAAGATGCCGGCGCTTGGGGACTTCTTTCGGGTCGAGCTGCCCCAGGGCTTCGTCGATCCCTGGGACCGCTGGTTGCAAGAAGGTCTGGTCACAGCCAGGGCCGCGCTTGGGCCACGCTGGCAGGACAAGTACTTCTCCGCGCCGATCTGGCGGTTCAGCCTGTCCCCGGGGCTGGCTGGCACAGCGGCGGTGATCGGCGTAATCATGATGTCGGTCGATCGCGTCGGGCGGCAGTTTCCGTTGACGCTGGCCACGATCCTGCCCGACGGCAGCGATCCCGTTCTAGCGCATCTGCTTGGCCAGCACGGCTGTGTCGCGCTCGAGGCGGTTGCGCTGGATGCGCTCGAAGACACCATGACCCGCGATCGTCTGGCGGCGAACCTTGACACGATCGAGGCCCCGGTCGCGCCGGCCGACGCCGCCACCGTGCGGCGCGAGCCGGGCGGCATGGTGATTGCCGGGTCCGGCGACCTGATGCCGCGCATCGCTGCCGACGCCCTGCGCAGCACGTTGCGCCGTCCCTCGGTCTGGTCGGCCGAGGTGGGTGACGAGACGCGGATGATGGTCTGCGAGGGGCTTCCCGCCGCGGGCCAACTGGTGGGCCTGTTCGACCTGGACGCGCGGGTCTGGACCGGACGCGACATGCATCACCACGCCGCCGCCGCTCCGGTTCCGGAACCGGCGGCGGTGGCGGCCCCGCTCGACCTGCCGCCCGCGGCCGTCGCCGAGATCCAGCGCCCGCCTGCGGCCCCGCTTGCCGAGCATGTGCCGCTCGAGGATCCGCTCGCCGATATTCTGGGCCATGACGAGCCCCTGTTCGCCGAGGTCGATCCTGACGACGATCCTTTCGCCGCCATCTTGTCCGGCGGCGATCCGACTGATGAGGCCCCCACCGAAACGGTGACCTCAGACCGTCGCGTCCCTGACGCCCCGCAGGAGGCATGATGGCCGAACGCACGATCCGCTATTCGGCCAAAAGTCATGTCGGGCGCGTCCGCAAGGTGAACGAGGATTCGATCCTCGCCCTGCCGGACCAGCGCATCTGGGTGGTGGCCGACGGCATGGGCGGGCACGAGGCGGGCGACTATGCCAGCCAGACCATCGTGGACACGGTGGCCGTCATTCCGCCCGACATGCCCCCCGCCGACCTGATGCGCGCGCTGCGCCAGGCCATCATCACGGCCCATGACCGCATCCACAACGCCGCCGAGACGCGCTTTCGCACCACGGTCGGGTCTACCGTGGTTGCGCTGATCCTGACCGACACCCATTTCGTGGCCTTCTGGGCGGGCGACAGCCGCATTTACCTTCTGCGCGATGGCCAGATCTCGATGCTGACCAGCGACCATTCGGTCGTGGGCGAATTTGTTGCGGCCGGAGAGATGACCTGGGACGAGGCGGAAAGCCACCCGCAGTCCAACGCCATCACCCGGGCCGTTGGCGTGGGCGAGACGCTCGACCTCGACAAGGTGCGCGGAGAGGTTCTGCCGGGCGACCGGTTCCTTCTTTGCTCGGACGGGCTGACGAAATACGCAGGCTTCAAGTTCCTGGAGAACATCCTGGTGGAAACCCCGCTCGAAACGGTGGCCGACACGCTGCTCAACCATGCACTGGATTCGGGCGGCGGCGACAACGTGTCGATCATCGTGGTGGATGTGCCCGCCGATCCCTGAGGCCCGCCCCTACAGGGTGAAGTGTTCGCCCATGTCAGGCTCGGCCCCGGTCAGCTGTGCCTTGGCGATCTGGTACATGAACGCCACGCCCGAGGTGGTGGTGGCCCAGACCTCGGCCCCCGTGACGCTGAACGCCAGCAGGCGAAGGTCGGGGTCCTCCTTGCCGCCGTCGAACCAGCTTGACGCGACGACGTTCCACAGCTCGTCCAGCTTGGCCCGGTCGGTGGACTGCTCCAGCGTGCCGTTGATCTGCGCGTAAAGCCCCTTGCCGCCGTCGGCCACCAGATAGGCCGCCGCCACCGGTCCCGCCGCCGTCGCCTCGACCATCTCGGTGCCTTGCGCGGTGATGAACCACAGCGTCCGGGCCTCGCGGTCGGCATTGTGCGACATCGGCAGGAACCGCGCGCTTTCGCCTGCCGCCAGCATGCCGGCGTTCACCTTAGCAAGCCGGTCCCAGAACAGGTCCTCTGACATCATGCCACCCCTTGATTGCGTCATCGGCCCAACGCGGGCGGGCAGGGCGGGGTTCCGCCCTCAGGGCGTCTCGGTCGTCAGGATGCGGGCATCGATCGAGAACAGGGTGGACATCTGGTCCTGTTCCTCTTGCCCCGCGATCGCGGCGGCAAAGCTCGACACCGACTCGGACATCGGGCGCAGCGTCTCGAACACCGGGCGGGGGGCGTGCAGGATCACGATCTTGGACTTGCCCATGATCGAATCGTCCACCACGAAGGCCATCCTGGCCGTCCCCGTCGCCTCGGCAACCGAATAGGCGACGCGCACGGTTACCTCGCCCGTCCGGCCCTCGCGCAGCGAAGCGACGTCGTTCTCGGGTCTGTTGAGGTTCGGCAGCAGGTGAAACACCGAACCGGTCACATCGACCAGCGACACCCAGATGTAGCCATCGGTCACCGAGGCCGGGATCACCACGTCGATCGTCGGATTCTCGCCCACGAAATAGCGCGCGGCGGGGTTCGGCTCGGGCCGGTCGCCAAAGCCGAAGATCACCTGGAACCCCTCGCTCGGCGCCTCCGGCAGCGCCGCCTCGATCGCGCAGAGCTTTGAATTCAGGATCTCGACATCGACCGTCGCCTCGCGATCCCCGATGATGGCGACCAGCGCGTCGTAAAGCTGCAGCCGCGCGGCCTCGGTCGCCATGCGGCCCGTCACGATGATCTGCGCACCCGTCGGCCAGCCCTGCGCGGGCGGGTTCTGCACGGTCAGCGCGCCGCAGTCCTGATAGGCCTCCAGCGCGGGGGTCAGCGCATCCGGCGTCAAGATGCGCGGGCCAAAGCCCACCTCTGCCGTCACCGTTATGGCCCCGGGCGCCTGCAACGCTGTCACGATCGCATCGCGTGTGGCCCGGTCAGGCGCGGTGGCGGCGACCGTCGCCGCGCTGTCCGTCACCGAAAGACGCCACTCGGGCAGGGGTGCCAGACGATCGACCATCGCCATAACCTCGGGGCCCCAGGCCTCGGGGATCGCACCGCTGGCCAGAGACACATCGGCCGTTCCCCCGGCCATGTCCATCCGGTCGGCCAGCGCCGTCACCAGCGCGGCGGAAGGCATCGATCCGCGTGCCACCGGCGGCTGCCCCGCCGGCCGTTCCACAACAAGCGTGTAGGGCGCCACAACGGGTACAGCCGGCGCGAGCAGCCCGTCAAAGACGCCCAGCGTATAGCCGCCTGCCCCAACACCGCCCAGCACAGCCAGCAGGGCCAGAACGATCACACCGCCGCCCCCGCGCCGCCGGACGGGTTCGGGCGGCGGCGGTGCCGTATTCGGAACCTTGGTCACCGGTGGTTTTGTCGTGGCAGAGGGACGCTGGGTTCCCGGCGCCACAAATCCGGGGTCAAGCGCCTGCACGACCTCGACCGCCGTCTGAAAGCGGTCGCCGGGGCGGGGCGCGCAAAGGCGGTCGATCAGCCCCTTCAGCGGCTCGGGCACGCCTTCGGTATTCGGCGCCGCCTCCTTGATGCGCAGCATCTCGACCGGGTTTGCTCCCAGATTGGGGCTCGCCCCGCGAAAGCAGGCCAGCAGCGTCGCGCCCAGCGCATAAAGGTCCGACCGCGGATCGGTCCGCCCGTGCAGCTGTTCGGGTGCTGCATAGGCGTACTTGCCCGCAAATTCGTTGCCGACAATGGTCTCGGCCCCCGGCGTGTCGTCCTTGGCGATGCCAAAGTCGATGATGACGGCCTCGTCCGGCTTGCCGCCCCGCAGGATGATGTTGTCGGGCGACAGATCCCGGTGGACGACGCGGCGCGCATGCGCTGCCACCAGCCCCTCGGCCACGCGCTGCGCCACCACCAGCAGATCCTCGGCCTTCATAGGCCCCTGGTTCATCAGCCGGTCAAGCGTCGGCCCCTCGACATAGTCCATGATGAGATAGACATGGCCTTCCGGCGTGCGGTGGTTTTCCGAATACCGCACCACCGCATCGTGCCGCACATCGCGGATCGCCTCTTCCCGCGTCA
>CAZVIS010000205.1:0-6054 GCA_964627355.1 uncultured Rhodobacterales bacterium | reverse complement strand
GGCGGGACGAACGGCAGCGACGGACTTGCCCTGGTGGACGACAGCTTGCATCTGCGCTCGCCGGTCGGCGTGTCGGTGATCTGGGACACCCCGATCGGCCCCCTGCGCTTCAACCTCGCCAAGGCGCTGGACAAGCAGCCCTACGACGAAGAGCGCGTGTTCGACCTGACCATCTCGACCTCGTTCTGATGACGTCGTGGCGGTGCGCTGCGGCGGGGGCGCTTGCAATCTGGCTGGCGTTGCCCGTTCCGGCGCAAGAGGCTCCGGTGGCAAGCTGGCCGGTTCTCGTGCTGCGGCAAGACGACCTGTTCGAGCAATCGGCCTTCGGCCAAGCCTCGACCGCCCGGATCGAGGCCGCGAATTCGGCCCTTCTGGCCGAAAACCGCGAGATCGAAGCCGCGCTGGAAGCCGAGGAACGCGATCTGACCGAACGCCGCGCCTCCCTTCCTCCGGCCGAGTTTCAGGCCCTTTCCGAGGCTTTCAACGCCAAGGTTGAGGGGATCCGTTCTGCGCAGGACGCCAAGTCGCGCGATATTGCCCGTACCCGGGACGAGGATCGCCAGCGCTTCCTGCAGGCCGCCGTCCCCGTGCTTGCGACTATCATGCAGGAAGAGGGCGCGCAGGCGATTCTTGACGAGCAGGCAGTCGTTCTCAGCTTTGACCGCATCGACATCACGTCCAAGGCCATCGCCCGAATCGATGCGGAAATCGGCGACGGCAGCACCATGGAGCCGGGGGCCATGTCGCCAGAGGCCGCCCCCTGACCGGTCCCTTGCCGCCTGCCGCCGCGCTTGCTAGTCAGGATCCAAGACCCGAAGGGAGGACCCGGATGCCCGAAGACAGCCCTGCGCAGGCCGCGCCGGTCACTGCCGACCTGTCCTTGATCCAGCGCATCATACCGCACCGCTATCCGTTCTTGCTGGTGGACCGGGTCGAGCGAATCGTGGTGCCGGAGTCTTGCGTGGGCATCAAGAACATCACCTTCAACGAACCGCAGTTTCAGGGCCACTTCCCCGGTCTGCCGATCTTTCCCGGCGTGATGATCATCGAGGCGATGGCACAGACGGCGGCGGTTCTGGTGGGGCTGTCGATGGACCTGGTGGACAAGAACGCCAAGACCTTCTTCATGGGGGTCGAGGGGGCCAAGTTCCGCCGCAAGGTCGTCCCCGGCGATGTGCTCGAACTGCATGTCAAGGCGCTGCGCGGCGGCGGCCGGGTGTGGAAGTTCGAGGGCCGCGCGATGGTGGGGGCCGAGCTTGCCTCCGAGGCCACGTTCTCGGCCATGTTCGACCTGTCGAAAGGCTAGGCATGATCGACCCGACCGCCCGCATCCACCCGTCCGCCGTGGTCGAGGACGGTGCTGTGATCGGGCCGGGATGCTCGATCGGGCCCTTTGCCCTGATCGGGCCAGAGGTCACGCTTGGCGCCGGGGTGACGGTCAAGTCCCATGCGGTGGTGACGGGCTGGACCGACATCGGCCCGGACTGCACGATCTTCCCCTTCGCCACCGTGGGCGAGGTGCCGCAGGACCTCAAGTTCCGGGGCGAGCGCACCCGCCTTTCCATCGGCGCCCGCTGCCGCATCCGCGAAGGGGTGACGCTGAACACCGGAACTGAGGGCGGTGGTGGCATCACCCGGGTCGGCGACGACTGCCTCATCATGACCGGCGCGCATGTGGGCCACGACGCGCAGATCGGCAACCGCGTGATCCTTGTGAACCATGTCGCCATCGCCGGGCACTGCCAGATCGGCGACGACGTGATCGTCGGTGGCCTTTCGGGCGTCCACCAATGGGTCCGCATCGGCCGGGGTGCCATCATCGGCGCGGTGACGATGGTGACGAACGACGTCATCCCCTATGGCCTCGTGCAGGCCCCGCGGGGCGAGCTTGACGGGCTGAACCTCGTGGGCCTCAAGCGCCGGGGGGTCGAGCGGTCGGACATCACCGCGCTGCGGGCCGCCTACCAGATGCTTGCCCAGGGCGAGGGGACGTTCCTCGACCGCGCCCGCCGCCTCGCGGATGAGACCGAAAGCCCGCATGTGCGCGAGATGACGGACTTCATCCTGTCGGCCTCGGACCGCAGTTTCCTGACGCCGAAATGACCCGCACCGCGATCATTGCCGGTCGCGGGGGCCTGCCTGCCGCGCTGGCCGCCGCACTGGACAATCCGCTGGTCGCGGCCCTCGACGGCTTTCCCCCCGACGGCGTCGCCCCCCACACCACCTTCCGCGTCGAACGCCTGATGCCCTTCCTGCGCGACCTGCAGGACGCGGGCGTCACCCATGTCGTCTTTGCCGGTGGCATCACGCGACCCCACCTCGACCCCGCACTCTTCGATCCCGCGACGGCACAGGTGCTGCCGCGCCTTCTGCCTGCGATCCGGGGCGGCGACGACACCACGCTGCGCGCGGTCATCCACCTGTTTGAGGACGAAGGCTTCGCTGTCCAGGGTGTCGCCGACGTGGCCCCGGCTCTGATCCCCGGCCCCGGCATTCTTGTGGGGACCATTTCTCCCGATGACGAACGCGACGCCACCCGCGCCGCTGCCATCGTGGCCGCCCTGGGCGCAGTGGATGTGGGGCAGGGGGCGGTGGTGCAGCAGGGTCTTTGCCTCGGGGTGGAAACACTTGGCGGAACCGACCGGATGCTGGAACAGGTAGCAGCCCTGCCCGCGATCCTCCGCCCCGCCGGGTCGCGTGGCCTCCTTTACAAGGCCCCGAAGGCCCATCAGGACCGCCGCATCGACCTGCCCACCCTCGGCCCCCGTACCGTGCAGGCCGCCGTTCGCGCAGGCCTCGGCGGCATCGCGTGGCAGGCGGGGGACGTCATCCTGCTGGACCGCGAGGCTACCCGCGCCGCTGCAACTGCCCAGGGCCTCTTCCTTTGGGCGCGCGAGCCATGAAGCTGTTCCTGATCGCCGGGGAACCTTCGGGCGACCGGCTGGGGGCCGCGCTGATGGCCGGGCTGAAGACGCTGGCCCCTGAGGTCGGTTTCGAAGGGGTCGCAGGCCCCGCGATGCAGGCCGAGGGGATGGAAAGCCTGTTTCCGATGAAGGAGCTTTCGGTGATGGGCCTTGCCGAGGTACTGCCCAAGTACCGCCAGCTGAAACGCCGGATTGCCGAGGCCGCCGAGGCCGTGCTTGCCGCCAACCCCGCCGCCCTCATCACCATCGACAGCCCGGACTTCTGCCTTCGCGTTGCGCGCCAGGTCAGGGCCGCGCGCCCCGACCTGCCGACGATCCATTACGTCGCCCCGTCGGTTTGGGCCTGGCGCCCCGGGCGCGCGGCGAAGATGGCCGAGGTGATCGACCACGTCCTCGCCCTGTTGCCGTTCGAGCCGCCCTACATGACCGCCGCTGGAATGACGTGCGATTTCGTCGGTCACCCGGTCGTGGCCGAACGCCTTGCCACCCCGCGCGAGGCGGACGTGCTGCGCGGCACCAGCCCCCTGATCCTTGCCCTGCCGGGGTCGCGAAGGGGAGAGGTCACACGCCTTGCCCCAGTGATTGGGCAAACGCTCACGATGCTCAAGGTGCGCTTTCCGGGGTTGCGGGTGGTGCTGCCGACGGTTCCTTCGGTGGCGCCCCTGATCCGCGACCTTGTCCGTGACTGGCCCGTCCGGCCAGAGGTGATCGAGAACGCCGACCGCAAGCGCGCGGCCTTTGCGGCCGCCGATGTGGCACTGGCGGCCTCGGGCACCGTGTCGCTGGAGCTTGCGGCAAACGACTGCCCCATGGTCATCGCCTATGACATGCACCCCGTGACAATGTGGCTGATGCGCCGGATGGCGCGGATCGACACGGTGACGTTGGTGAACCTCGTCAGCGAGACGCGCGCGGTAGCCGAATTCATCGGCCGCGACTGCCGCGCCGCCCGCATCGCCCCGGCGCTCGCGCGTCTTCTGACCGACCCCGAGGCGATGTCCGCGCAGCGCGAGGCGATGGCGGTGACGATGGACCGTCTGGGCAAGGGGGGCGAGGCGCCGGGGGTGCGCGCCGCGCGGTCGGTGCTGGAGGCGTTGGGGCGGCTGCAACATCACAAGGGCGCATAGCCCATCTGCTCCGCCACGCCGCCGATGGCCCCGGCCAATGCCGGGGTCACGCGAGGCAGTTCAACCTTTCCGCCGGGACGCCCAAAGCGTCCCGGCCTGCGCCTGCCTGCCCCCGGCAGGCGCAGTCGCGCCAGCCCAGGCAGGCGCAGGCCTCCGTTGTGCTTGTTGAGACGGTCTTGCCGAGAGGGCGCGCTTGCCGGGCGGGGAAACGCATGCGTTTCCTCACCCGCCCGGTCGGAACCTGTGCAATCGCCCGAAGAGGTTGCAAAGCTGGGTTCCAGCCTCTCGACCGGCTGAAAGATGAACAGAAGGTTAAACAACCCCCACTAACCCATTGATATCATTATGTCGCACAGCGTCGCACGCGTGGACAGCCCCTCAGCGCCCCCGCCATATCCACCCGCCGCCAAGGACCCGCGTCCCCTCCGGCGCATAGAAGACGCAGGCCTGTCCGGGGCTGACCCCTTCCTCGGCCACGATCAATTCGACCTCGGCCTCGGTCGCCGACAGGGGCCGGATCACCGCCTCGCGCGGGGCGCGGGTGGACCGGACGCGGGCCATGACGTGCCACTCCGCCCGGCTGTCCAGCGGCGCATCCCCCAGCCAGTTGATCTCCCGCAAGGGGACCACCCGGGTGGACAGCGCCGCCTTCGGCCCCACCACCACCCGGCGGGTCAAGGGGTCGAGCTTCACAACATAAAGCGGCTCTCCCAGCCCTCCGATACCCAGCCCCTTCCGCTGCCCGATCGTGTAGTGGATGACCCCCCGGTGATCCCCAAGGACATTCCCCTCCATGTCTACGATCTCACCCGGATCCGCCGCCCCCGGCCGTAGCTTCTCGATCACCGCGGCATAGTTCCCGTTCGGGACGAAGCAGATGTCCTGACTGTCCGGCTTGTCCGCCACAGGCAGCCCGAACCGCGCGGCAAGCGCCCGCGTCTCGGCCTTCGATTGAAGGTGCCCAAGCGGGAAGCGCAGGTAGTCCAGTTGCGCGGGCGTGGTCGAGAACAGGAAGTACGACTGGTCCCGCGCCGGATCCGCCGCGCGGTGCAGTTCCGGGCCGGTGGCTCCCATGAAGCGCTGGATATAGTGCCCCGTCGCCATGCAGTCGGCGTCCAGATCCTTGGCGGTGGCCAAAAGGTCCTTGAACTTCACCCGCTCATTGCAGCGGATGCAGGGCACCGGCGTCGCCCCCGCCAGATAGGCGTCCGCGAACTCGTCGATCACGGCATCCTTGAAGACGTTCTCGTAATCGAGAACATAGTGCGGGAACCCCATCGTCTCGGCCACCCGCCGCGCATCATGGATATCCCGCCCCGCGCAGCAGGCCCCCTTCTTCGCCAGCGCCGCGCCGTGGTCGTAAAGCTGCAAGGTCACGCCAACGACCTCGTAACCTTCGGCTGCCAGCATCGCCGCCACCACCGACGAATCCACCCCACCCGACATCGCGACGACGACGCGCGTGTCGGCCGGGGCTTTCGGCAGGCCCAAGGAATTCAGGGGGCGGTCCAGCATGGCGGGGCTCCTATGGACCTGCGGCAATATAGGAAAATGCAACATACTCACAACCCCTTCGTTTCACGCTTGCTTAAGCGTGATGCGCAAGTCTGGCGGTTAGAAGACGAGGGTTGCGGTTATGTATCTCAAACGTGTCGATGGGCCGCGCCAGGTCACGCTGCCAGACGGCAGCATCCTGACCCGTGCCGACCTTCCCCCCCCCGAAACGCACCGCTGGGTCGCAAGCCGCAAGGCTATCGTTGTAAAGGCGGTGGTCTATGGCCTTCTGTCCCAGTCCGAGGCTCTGGAGCGCTACGCGCTGAGCGAGGAAGAGTTCGCGCTCTGGCGCCGCGCGGTCGAGGTGCATGGTGAAAAGGCCCTCAAGGTGACGACCATCCAGAAATATCGACAACTATAAGTTGTTTTTTGTGCAAGCTCTGGCAGAGTAACCCTCAATTAACCATTGGCCGTCAGTGTCGTTAACGTTGAAGGCCAAATTGCGGAGA
>CAZVIS010000204.1:0-6059 GCA_964627355.1 uncultured Rhodobacterales bacterium | reverse complement strand
GGGACCCAGGCGCAGTTCGCCCCGGCCATGGGGTGGGCGATCTTTTCGTCCAGCATCGCGGCCATCCGGTCGGGGGCCGCCCACATGCCCTTGCCGATCTGCGCCCGGCCCGGCAGGCCGCAGGCGAGGCCGATGTCCACGTTCCTGTTTTCGTAGGCGTGGAGCCAGGGCTGGTCCTTCATGGCCCCCTTTGGCACCATCGGCCCCGCCTCCATGTCGGTATGGATCTCGTCCCCCGTGCGGTCGAGAAAGCCCGTGTTGATGAAGGCCACGCGCGATCTGGCCGCGCGGATGCATTCCATCAGGTTGGCCGAGGTTCGCCGCTCCTCGTCCATGATGCCCAGCTTGACGGTGTTGCGGGGAAGGCCAAGCGTATCCTCGACCGCGTCGAAGATGCGGGCGGCGAGGGCGACCTCTTCCGGGCCGTGCATCTTGGGCTTGACGACATAGACGGCGCCGGTGGCGGAATTCTTCGGCCCCTCGCGGTTCAGGTCGTGAAGGGCGCAGAGGGTGGTGACGAAGGCGTCCATCAGCCCCTCGCCGATCTCGTGTCCCTCGGGTGACAGGATCGCGGGGGTGGTCATCAGGTGGCCGACGTTGCGCACCAGCATCAGGGCGCGGCATTTCACGGTCAGGGGGCTGCCGTCGGGGGCGGTATAGGTGAAGTCGTCGTAGAGGCGGCGTTCGAAGGTCTGGCCGCCCTTGGTGACGGTTTCCGACAGGTCGCCCTTCATCAGGCCCAGCCAGTTTGCATAGGCGCCAACCTTGTCGGCGGCGTCCACGCAAGCGACCGAATCCTCGCAGTCCATGATCGCGGTCAGCGCAGCCTCGAGGTTGACGGCGGCGATGCCGGCGGGGTCGGTGGCGCCGGTCGGGTTGGTGCGGTTGATGAGAATCTCGATCCCGAGGCCGTTGTTGCGCAGAAGGATATGGTGCCAGTCGCCGCCTTGGGCGTGGCCCGCGTATTGGGCGGGGGTCTTCAGGGCAACGGAGCGGTCCCCGGCACGAAGGGTCAGGGTGGGGCCGCCCTGAACATGCGTCAGGTCGGACCAGCGCGCACCCTCGATCGGCACAACGTCATCGAGAAACGCCTTGGCCCAGGCCACCACCCGTGCGCCGCGCGCCGGGTCATAGGGGCCGGGGGGCGGCATGTCACCAAGCACGTCGGTCCCGTAAAGCGCGTCGTAGAGCGACCCCCACCGGGCGTTGGCGGCGTTGAGGGCATAGCGGGCGTTGGTGACCGGGACGACAAGCTGGGGCCCAGCGATGCGCGCGATCTCGGGGTCGGTGCCGGTCGTGTCGATGGTGAAGGCGGGGCCCTCGGGCACCAGATAGCCGATGCGGGTGAGGAAGGCGCGGGTCGCGGCGGGGTCATGCGGCTGACCGCGGCGGGCGCGATTCCAGGCATCGATCTGCACCTGCAGCGTTTCGCGCAGGTCGAGTGCGGCGCGCGTCTCGGGGTCGAAGCGCGCGACGGCGGCGGCAAGGCCCGACCAGAAGGCATTGGCCGAGATGCCCGTTCCGGGGAGGGCCTGCCCCTCGACAAAGGCGGCGAGCTGGGCGTCCACCTGCAGCCCGTTCCGTGCAACCCGGTCGTTCATGCTGATCCCCTACTTCCGACGGCAGGCAACCTTAGGGGGATGCCCTGTCCGTCACAAGTTCGCGTTGCCTGAAAGCGTTTCGCGTCTTTGTGACAGAGCTAGCGCCGCTCGATGACGCCAAAGGCGTTGAGCGCGGCCTCGAAGGCGCTGCGCCCCTCGGCCCCCGCTTCGGCCTTGAGCGCGTCAAAGCGGGCGCGCAACGCCTTTTTCTCGTCGCCTTTGCAGTCGTTCCAGGGGCGGCCCTGCAAGGCCATCACGAGGACGTAGTAGCCGATGAAATGCGGGGCGGTGCCGGACTGCATCAGGCGCAGGTAAGCGGCATCTGCGCCCAGGGCGCGCAGGTCTTCGGCCGAATGGATGCCTGCGCGGGCAAATGCGGCCTCGCTTGCGGGGCCGAGGTTGCGGATCGAGGAGACGGGCGTGGACATGGCTGCCTGTACGGTGCAAGGACCGTCAGGTTAGCGCCTGCAGCCGCGCGCGCAAACCTAGATCGAGGCCCAGTCCTTGTAGATGGGCTGACCCTGTTGCGGCGCAGGTTCGCTGGATTGCCCCTGCTGCTGCGAGGGTGCGGGGGTGCTGCCCTGTTGCGGAGGGCGGGCCGGAGATTTGGACATGGTACTCACCACTTCTGCTCGATCGGGCCGCCATTGATGGCGGGTCCTGTCCTTCCGTTCTTGCGGATTGCCGTGGCAACACCGGGACGACTTTGTGACAGTTGCGTGATAGCTAGAGCGAGGTGTGCCCCGGTGCAAGGGGGCCCTTGCCTTTCTTGCGCGACCGTTCCCCGGACAACGCAGCGTCACCTGGTCGGCCTGCGCAGGGCCGGGTCTGCCCGGAATTGCGGCAGTCCGGCCGGGCGCTGCACGCGGTGACACCGACTCGCCAACTGCCGCAAGCCTGCGGACCCTGTTAGGCTCAAAGCGCTTTGGCCCTTGCCTTGCGGGAAAATTTCAAGGAACGATGAGGGATCGGGCAGGGATACCGGAGGGGACCTGAAAGCGTTTTGGTTTGCCTGCTCCGGCATGGGGGCGGCGCCGCACAGGCTTGACCGCGGCGGCGGATCGACGGCTAACTGATGGAACCGGGCCCCGGGGCCCCGCGTTGATGATGACAAGGTTGCGCGACACGATGAACACCTCTGACCACCGCATGGCCCCGGCCGTTCCTGTCACGACCGCCGACCTGCGCGCGCAGGTGCTGCGCCACCTGACCTATTCCCTTGGCAAGGACGCGCCGCATGCCAGCGTCTATGACTGGCGCATGGCCCTCAGCCTTGCGGTGCGGGACCACATCGTCGGGCCGTGGTTCGACAGCACCCGCAAGACCTGGGCCGATGCGCACAAGCGGGTCTATTACCTGTCGATGGAATTCCTGATCGGGCGCATTCTCGAGGATGCGACGATCAACCTTGGGCTTTATGAGGCCGCGGGCGAGGTGATGGCGGACCTGGGCCAGGATTTGCGCACGGTGATCGAGGACGAGCCTGATGCCGCGCTTGGCAACGGCGGCCTCGGGCGGCTGGCGGCCTGCTTCATGGAGTCGATGGCGACTCTGGGCTGTCCTGCCTATGGCTATGGCATCCGTTATGAGCATGGCCTCTTCCGCCAGCGGTTCGAGCGGGGGATGCAGGTCGAGACG
Source organism: uncultured Rhodobacterales bacterium (assembly GCA_964627355.1). GTDB lineage: Bacteria > Pseudomonadota > Alphaproteobacteria > Rhodobacterales > Rhodobacteraceae > JBBQXK01. The sequence continues at coordinate 2,820 of CAZVIS010000204.1, read as the reverse complement.
CCCGAGGACTGGCTGAGCCAGGCGCATCCGTGGGAGTTCGCGCGGCCCGAGGCGGCCTATGTGATCCCCTTCAAGGGTTCGGTCCGGACAGTGGACGGGCGCGAGCAATGGGAGCCGGGGGAAACTGTGCTTGCCACCGCGTTCGACACGCCGGTGGTGGGCTGGCAGGGCAAATGGGCGAACACGCTGCGCCTGTGGGGGGCCAAGGCCACGACGCAGTTTGATCTGGAGCGGTTCAACCGGGGGGATTATGCGGCCGCGGCGGAACCCGAGGCTTTGGCGCGGACGCTTTCGCGCGTGCTCTACCCGGATGACACCACCTATGCCGGCAAGGAGTTGCGGCTGAAGCAGGAGTTCCTGCTGTCCTCCGCCGCTTTGCAGGACATCATCCGGCGACATCTGGCGGCAGGGCTGTCGCTGGCCGCGTTGCCGGCGCATGTGGCGATCCAGATGAACGATACGCACCCGGCCATTGCAGGGCCGGAATTGGTGCGCCTGCTCTCCGATGTCCACGGGATCGAGTTCTTCGAGGCCTTGGAGATTGCGCGGGCCTGTCTGGGCTATACCAACCACACGCTGCTGCCCGAGGCGTTGGAGAAATGGGCGACCTTTACCTTCGGCAACGTGCTGCCGCGCCACATGCAGATCGTGGAGCGGATCGACGGCTGGCACCGCCGCCTTTACCCCGCGCGGCCCCATTATGTGGGGATCGTGAAGCATCACGAGGTGCGGATGGGGGAATTGGCCTTCGTCATGGCGCACAAGGTCAACGGCGTCTCCGCGCTGCATTCGGACCTGGTGAAGGCGAACCTGTTTCCGGAACTGGACAAGCTGCACCCGGGCCGGATCGTCAACCAGACGAACGGCGTGACCCCGCGCCGCTGGCTTCGGATGGCGAACCGGCCCTTGGCGGGGCTGATTACCGAGACGATCGGGACTGGGTGGGAGGATGACCTCGACCGGCTGAAGGAGTTGGAGACGCATACGAGCGACGCCGGCTTCCGCGCCGCCTTCGATACTGCGAAGCGGGCGAACAAGGTGGCGCTCTCGAACTGGATCGGGCGGGATCTGGGGGTGCAGGTCAGCCCGGATGCCCTGTATGACGTGCAGATCAAGCGGATCCATGAATACAAGCGGCAGCTGCTGAACATTCTGGAGACGGTCGCGCGGTGGGATGCGATCAAGAAGAACCCGTCGGGGCCGTGGGTTCCCCGGGTGAAGATCTTCGGCGGCAAGGCCGCGCCGGGCTATGCCGTCGCCAAGGAGATCATCCACCTTATCAATGACGTGGCAACCGTTGTTAATGCAGACCCCGTGACGCGGGATCTGCTGAAGGTGGTCTATCCGCCCAACTACAACGTCAGTCTGGCGGAACGGGTGATCCCTGCGTCCGACCTGTCCGAGCAGATATCGACTGCCGGGAAAGAAGCCTCTGGCACCGGGAACATGAAGTTCATGATGAACGGCGCGCCGACAATTGGCACGCTGGACGGGGCGAATGTGGAGATCTTGCAGGAGGTCGGGCAGGAGAACTTCTTCCTCTTCGGCTTGACGGCGGCGGAAGTGGTCGTGCGGCGGCAGGACCCCGAACATTCGAAAAAGGCCATCGAGGCGAGCAAGCCCTTGCAGGACGTCCTTCAGATGATCGCCGAGGGGCGGTTTTCGCCCGACCAGAAGGACCGCTATCACGGGCTGGTGCATCGGATCTGGCATCAGGACTACTTCCTCGTTGCCGCCGATTTCGACGGGTATCTGGCGGCGCAAGGACAGGTGGATGCCTGCTATGCCGACCGTGACCGCTGGCTGCGCATCGCCGCGATGAATACCGCGCGGTCGGGATTCTTTTCGTCGGACCGCACGATCCGTGGTTACATGAACGATATCTGGGGCGTGCAGTCGGCCCTTTAGGGCAGTCTACGCGGACTTCGGGGAGGAAGGACGCCATGGACGATCTGATAGACGAAGGGGCCGCGGCGGCCATCGCCGAGGGTCGCCACGGCGACCCCTTCTCGGTCCTTGGCCTGCACAAGCGGGGCAAGGTCTGGGTCGTCACCGCCTTTGTGCCGGGGGCCGAGCGGCTGACGGTACTGACCGGCAAGACAGGCAAGCCGGTCGAGGCGGCCGGGGTCGAGGGGGCGCCTGGGCTGTTCGTGGCGGCGCTGCCGAAGAAGTTGGACTACCGTCTGCGGGCTGAAGGGCATGGCGCGGTGTGGGATTTCGAGGATCCGTTCCGCTTTGGTCCCGTTCTTGGCGAACTGGACGAGTATCTGCTGGGCGAGGGCACGCACAAACGCCTGTGGAAGGTCCTTGGCGCGCATCTGATGGTGCATGAGGGGGTGGCGGGGGTTCACTTTGCCGTCTGGGCGCCGAATGCCGAGCGGGTCTCGGTCGTCGGCGACTTCAACATTTGGGACGGGCGCCGCCATCCGATGCGGCGTCGGGGGCCGACGGGGGTGTGGGAGACGTTCATCCCGGGTCTGGGCGAGGGTGCCACCTACAAGTACGAGATCCGGGCGCATGGTGGGGCGCTGTTGCCGTTGAAGGCCGATCCGGTGGGGTTCGGTTCGGAACATCCGCCAGCGAATGCGAGCGTCGTGCGAGCCGTGACGGGGGACTGGCACGATCAGGCGTGGATGGGCGCGCGGGCTGCCGCGCAGAACATCGACGCGGCGATTTCCGTCTATGAGGTGCATCTGGCATCCTGGCGGCGCGCGCCGGGGGACCGCATGCTGTCCTATCTGGAACTGGCGGACCAACTGGTCGATTACGTCGCCGACATGGGCTTTACCCATATCGAGATGATGCCGGTCAGCGAGTATC
>CAZVIS010000203.1:0-6060 GCA_964627355.1 uncultured Rhodobacterales bacterium | reverse complement strand
TCATGGACGGCAACCCGGCGCCGCATGACATCCTGCGGATCCTCGGGGTCGAGGCGCTGGCGAACTACATGATCGACGAGGTGCAGGAGGTCTATCGTCTGCAAGGCGTGAAGATCAACGACAAGCACATCGAAGTTATCGTTCGCCAGATGCTGCAGAAGCTGGAGATCCTCGACAGCGGTGACACCACGCTGCTGAAGGGTGAGCATGTGGACAAGCAGGAGCTGGAGGAAGAAAACGTGAAGGCCCGCAACCGCGGCCTGCGCGAAGCCTCGGCCGAAGCGATCCTGCTGGGGATCACCAAGGCCAGCCTGCAGACCCGCAGCTTCATCTCGGCGGCCTCGTTCCAGGAAACGACACGGGTGCTGACCGAAGCTTCGGTTCAGGGCAAGCGGGACAAACTGGTTGGCCTGAAAGAGAACGTGATCGTGGGCCGCCTGATCCCGGCCGGGACCGGCGGGGCCACGACGCGGGTGAAGAAGATCGCGTCCGACCGCGACCAGCGGGTCATCGACCTGCGGCGCAGCGAGGCCGAGGCTGCGGTGCAGCTGGCCGCGCCCATGGACGACGTGATGGAGGCCGAGGCCGACTCGGGCCTTGTGGACACGATCGAGAGCCGCGATCTCTGATCGGCGGCGATCACGCGAAAAGGGCCCCTCCGGCAACGGGGGGGCCTTTGCTTGTCGGGCAGTGTCCACGCGTGCGACAGGGTTCAGCGTAGCAAGATCAAGGGGTTAGACCCCCCCGATTCAGACCTTGTTAACCGTCGCACGGGATGCGTCGCAGGAGGGCGGACTTGGCATTGTCGGACAATCTGCGCGGCGTGATCTTCATGAACATCGCGATGGCCGCCTTTACGGTGAACGACGCGCTGATGAAGCTGGCGACCGAAAGTGTGCCCCTGATGCAGGCGATCACGATGCGGGGTGGCCTGACGGCCAGTGCGCTGATCGTGCTTGCGCTGGCGACGGGGGCCTTGCGGTTCCAGGTACCGCGCCGGGACGCGGGGCTTCTGGTGCTGCGCACGCTGGCCGAGGTGGCCGCGACGCTGACCTTCCTCATCGCGCTGGTGCATCTGCCGCTGGCCAACATCTCGGCGATCCTGCAATCGCTGCCGCTTGCGGTGACGCTGGCCTCGGCCTTGATCCTGGGGGACCGGGTGGGGTGGCGGCGGTTGTCGGCGATCGTGGTGGGGTTCGTGGGCGTGCTGCTGATCGTGCGGCCGGGGACCGCAGGGTTCAACGAGTGGTCCGTCCTTGCCCTGATCTCGGTCGCTTTTGTCGTAGTCCGGGACCTGTCCACGCGACGCTTCTCGGCCAGCCTTCCCTCGGTCACGGTCGCCCTGTCGGCGGCGGTGGCGGTTGCGGTGACGGGGCTTGCGGGCATGCAGGTGCAGGGCGGCTGGCAGCCGATGGCGGCGGCCGATGCGCTGCTGATCTGCGGGGCGGCGACGGCGTTGGTCTTTGGCTACATGCTGATCGTCAAGGCGATGCGGACGGGCGAGGTCGCGGTAGTGGCACCGTTCCGCTATGTCGCCCTGCTGTGGGCGATCCTGCTGGGATGGGTGCTGTTTGCCACGCTGCCCGATGCGCTGACGTGGTGTGGTGCTGCGCTGATCGTCGCCTCGGGCCTGTTCACACTGTGGCGAGAGGCAAGATTGCGCCGGGACGCGGCGGCGCGGGCGGGCACGGGTGCTTGACTTGGCCGCGCCCGCAGCGCAGGTCAGCGCGACCATGGCCCTGCCGTTCGGGGGCCGCGAACCCCCGCGGGAGCGGCGCGCGTGACTTACAGACTACCCCTTTCCGGCGCCGTCAGCGTCGTGATCCCTGTCCGCAACGAGGCGGGCAACATCGGCAATCTGGTGGACGCCATTGAGGCCGCGCTTGCCCGCGAGCCTGCGCGCGAGATCGTGGTCGTTGATGACGGATCGACCGATGCCTCGGTGGACGAGATCAAGGCGCGGCAGGCCATCATCCCGCATCTGCGGCTGGTCCGTCATGCGACCTCGGGCGGGCAGAGCGCGGCTGTGCATTCGGGGGTGCGGGCGGCGCGGGGCATCATCATCTGCACGCTGGACGGCGACGGACAGAACCCGCCCGAGGAATTGCCGCGCCTGCTGGCCGCCCGACGGGCGCAGGGCGCGGGCCTGATCGCGGGGCAACGGGCCAAGCGGCAGGACACGCTGTCGAAGAAGCTCGCCTCACGCGCCGCCAATGCGATCCGGGGGTGGGCCTTGCAGGACGGGACGCGCGACACCGGCTGCGGGCTGAAGGCATTCGGGCGGGACGAGTTCCTGCGGCTGCCCTACTTCGACCACATGCACCGCTATCTGCCCGCCCTGTTCCGGCGCGAGGGGCTGCCGGTCGGCCTCATCGACGTGAGCCATCGTCCGCGCGGGGCGGGGCGGTCGAATTACACAAACCTTCAACGGGCCCTTGTGGGCGCGGTGGATCTTCTGGGCGTGATGTGGTTGATCCGCAGGCGCAAGAAGACCGCACCCCTGCCGGATGAGAATTGATCCATGCACACCGTGATGACGATCCTGGGCACCGACAACATGCGTGACACCGTCTGGGTGATGGTGGGCCTGTTCGGGCAGATCATGTTCACCATGCGCTTCATCGTGCAGTGGCTGGCGTCGGAACGTGCGGGTGCCTCGGTCGTGCCGGTGGCGTTCTGGTATTTCTCGCTGGCCGGGGGGCTGATCGTTCTGGCCTATGGCCTGCAAAAGTGGGAGCCGGTCATCATCCTGGGCCAGTTGCCCGGCACGATCATCTACACGCGCAACCTGATGCTGATCCACAAGGCCCGGCGTGAAGGCCGGGCCTGACTGGTTTCCGGCGGCGCTGGCAGTTGTCGCCGGCGTCACCGCGTTGCGCCTGGTGGCGCTGGCGTTCAACCGGACCGACCTGTTCGTGGACGAGGCGCAGTACTGGCTGTGGGGGCAGGCCCTCGACTGGGGCTATTACTCGAAACCGCCGCTGATTGCCTGGGTGATCCGGGCGGTGACGGACCTCGCCGGGTCGGATGCGCCGTTCTGGGTGCGGATGCCTGGGGCCGTGCTGCATGGGGTGACGGCGCTGATTCTGGGGGCGGTCGCGGCGCGGCTGTTTGCGGGGCGGGCGGGGTTCTGGGTGGCCATGGGCTATGTGACCTTGCCGATGGTGACGGTGGGGTCGCTGCTGTTTTCCACGGACACGGTGATGCTGCCCTTGCTGGCGGGCGCGCTGTGGTTCTGGCTGCGGGTGGTCGAGGCCGGGCGGCTGCGGGATGCGGTGCTGGCGGGCGTCTGTGTCGGGCTGGCGGTGATGGCGAAGTATGCGGGGGTCTATGCCGTGTTGGGCTTTGCCCTGGCGGCGGTGGTGGAGCCTGCCTGGCGCGTGAGGTGGCAAGCCTGGGTCGGGATGCTGGCGGCTGTGGCGGTGGTGGTCGCGCCGAACGTGGCGTGGAACCTCGCCAACGACCTGACGACGCTGTCGCATACGGCGGACAATGCGGGGTGGGTGCGTGAGGGGGCGGTGGTGCGGCCCCTGTCGCTGATGCGCTTCTGGGCCGAGCAGTTCGCGGTGGTGGGGCCGGTGGCGGCGGGGGCCTTTCTGTGGCGGCTGCGCTTTGCCCGGGGGGGGGAGCGGGCGCTGGTGGCGATGGCCTTGCCTCCGCTGGTGATCGTCAGCGTGCAGGCGCTGCTTGGCGGGGCGAATGCGAACTGGGCGGTCGCGGGGTGGCTGACGGGCGTGCTGGTGGCCTTTGCCGCGCTGCCGAAGGGGTGGGCGGTGGCGGCGGTTGCGGTGAACGGGGTGGTCGCGGTGGCGCTTCCGGTGCTCACGATCTTTCCGCAGGTGGAGGTGGGGGAGTGGCCTGTGCTCGAGCGGTATCTCGGGCGAGCGGACCTTAGCCGTCAGGTGATGGCGGTGGCGGCGGCAGAAGGGCTGCCGGTGGTGGCGGACCGGCGGGATGTGCTGGCGGATCTGTTCTATGTGGGGCGGGAGGCGGGGGTGGAGATCCTTGCGCGGCCCTATGCGGGCAAGCCGAGGAACTTCTATGAGCAGACGCTGACGATGCCCGCCGATCTGGCGGGCGATGTGGTGCTAGTGGCGCGTTCGGCGGGGGACTGCCCGGCGGTGCCGCTTGCCCCCCTGGCTCTGGACGGGGGGGCTTATGCGGGGTCGGGGCTGGCGCTGTGGCGGGTTCCGGCGGCGTGTCTGAAGGGCGATTGAAGCCTTTGACCCCGTGTTGACAACCCCCGCGACTCCCCCTATACGCGCCCCACTCGAACCGGGCCGAGCGTCCGGAGCGGGGTTCAGAATTGAAGTGGTCATGATCCGGGCCCCGCGCCCCGATCCTCTGGAATTCCACCGCGCCGTCCCCGCAGCAAAGGGGACGCCAGCGGTTTTTGCGTTTGCGGACGCGCAGGCGCTGTGAAGGGCCCCCCGGGGGGCCGCAACGGGTTGAAGAAGGGCGAGACCTTAATGCCGACGATCCAGCAGCTTATCCGCAAACCGCGGGAGCCGAACGTGAGAAAGTCCAAGTCGCAGCACTTGGAGTCCTGCCCGCAGAAGCGCGGCGTCTGCACGCGCGTCTACACGACGACGCCGAAGAAGCCGAACTCGGCCATGCGGAAGGTTGCGAAGGTCCGCCTGACCAACAGCTTCGAGGTGATCTGCTACATCCCCGGCGAAAAGCACAACCTGCAGGAACACTCGGTCGTGCTGATCCGTGGCGGTCGTATCAAGGACCTTCCGGGCGTGCGTTACCACATCCTGCGCGGCGTTCTGGACACCCAGGGCGTCAAAGACCGTCGCCAGCGTCGTTCGAAATACGGCGCGAAGCGTCCGAAGTGAGGAACTGAGAGATGTCCCGTCGTCACGCCGCCGAAAAGCGCGAAATCCTGCCCGACGCCAAGTATGGCGATACGGTGCTGACAAAGTTCATGAACAACCTGATGGTGGACGGCAAGAAGTCCGTCGCCGAAGGCATCGTTTACTCCGCGCTCGACCGGGTGCAGACCCGTCTGAAGCGCGAGCCGATCCAGGCGTTCCACGAGGCGCTGGACAACGTGAAGCCCTCGGTCGAGGTGCGCTCGCGCCGCGTCGGCGGTGCGACCTATCAGGTTCCGGTTGAAGTGCGGACCGAACGGCGTGAGGCGCTGGCGATCCGCTGGCTGATCACCGCCGCGCGCAAGCGCAACGAGAACACCATGGAAGAGCGTCTGGCTGCCGAGCTGGCCGATGCGGTGAACAACCGCGGCACCGCGGTGAAGAAGCGCGAAGACACCCACAAGATGGCCGACGCGAACAAAGCGTTCAGCCATTACCGCTGGTAAGAGGGCGCCATGGCACGCGAATATCCGCTGAACCGCTACCGCAACTTCGGGATCATTGCCCACATCGATGCGGGCAAGACCACGACGACCGAGCGGATCCTCTACTACACCGGCAAGACCCACAAGATCGGGGAGGTCCATGACGGGGCCGCCACGATGGACTGGATGGAGCAGGAGCAGGAGCGGGGCATCACCATCACCTCCGCCGCCACGACCACGTTCTGGCAGCGCCAGGTGGATTCGGGCGATGCGTCGAAGAACGACCGCTACCGCTTCAACATCATCGACACCCCCGGCCACGTCGACTTCACCATCGAGGTGGAGCGTTCGCTGGCCGTTCTGGACGGTGCCGTGGTGCTGCTTGACGGCAACGCGGGTGTCGAGCCGCAGACGGAAACCGTCTGGCGTCAGGCTGACCGCTACAAGGTTCCGCGGATCGTGTTCGTCAACAAGATGGACAAGACCGGCGCCGACTTCATGAACTGCGTCAAGATGATCCGTGAGCGGACCGGGGCCAACCCGGTTCCGATCCAGCTGCCGATCGGCGCCGAGGACAAGCTCGAGGGCATCATCGACCTCGTGACTATGGAAGAGTGGGTCTATCAGGGCGAAGATCTGGGCGCGTCCTGGATCCGTCAGCCGATCCGTGCCGAGCTGAAGGCCGAGGCCGACAAGTGGCGCTACAACCTTCTGGAAATCGCGGTCGAGCAGGACGACGCCGCGATGGAAGCCTATCT
>CAZVIS010000202.1:0-6066 GCA_964627355.1 uncultured Rhodobacterales bacterium | reverse complement strand
ATTCCTTGATCAGGCGGGCCTTCTCTTCGACAGTGATCGACATCGGATTTCTCCTGGCGTTAAGGGTGACGGCGCAAGCCGGGATGTCGTCCAGCAGGGCCCTTGGCCGCCTTTCGGCAGGCGGATGGGGGCGTTTAGGGCAAAGACTCGGAAAAGAAAAGGGTCTTTGCGCGCGCGCGCTGCCGGGCCGCCTTGAATCGCGACAAGTCTTGCGATTTTCCCCAGGCTCGCGCGGATCGCGCCGGTTTCGCGAGCCGGATCGCCGCAATCTGTTCAACATTTCGGGGCATACCCGTACGATATCAGCGTGTTAGCTGCTTTTCTGGTTAACACTTCGTAACCTATGTGTGAGTTCGTGGGGTCGTCATGCTTGCAATTCTGGGGCTTCTCGGCGCGGTCATGGCGGGCGTAGCGGCGGATGCCCTGATGGCCCGCCCGGCGGACGAAACGGCGCAGGACGGCGAAGACTCCGCCGAGGATGGCGATGGCGCCCTGCCGCCCGAGGGCGAGGACTCGGCCGGGGGTGACCTGCTCGACTATGTCGATCCGCCGACAGACGAGGATCCGGCGCCAGTCGATCCCGAACCGCAGCCCGAACCACTCACCCTCTTTGGCAGCGAAGAGGACGACCTTCTGTCGGGTGAAGGCGGCGCCGACACGATCGAGGGCGGTCAAGGCGACGATCAGATCGACGCGCGCGACGGGAACGACAGCCTCGACGGGCAGGAGGGTGACGACACGCTCTACGGTCAGGGCGGCGATGACACGCTCGTGGGCGGCGAGGGCGACGACGTGGCGCAGGGCGGCGACGGAATGGATGCGCTGTTCGGCGGCGTCGGGCAGGACAGCCTCGCCGGGCATGAGGGCGACGATAGTCTTTCGGGCGGCGCGGGCGGCGATACTCTGATCGGCGGTGGTGGTCAGGACAGCCTTGGCGGCGAGGAGGGGAGCGACTGGCTGGCTGGCGGCTATGGCGACGATGCCCTGACCGGCGGCGAGGGGGCGGATACGCTGGACGGCGGCGACGGGAACGACACGCTCTGGGGTCAGGACGGCTGGCAGGATTTCCTGAACGGTGGCGCGGGGGATGACGCGCTGCACATGGGGGCCGAGGATTTCGGCCATGGCGGAGAGGGCGCGGACAGCTTTACCGTCGATGTGGCGCCGGGGGCCGATGGCCTCGCCACGATCAGCGATTACACCCCGGGAGAGGACGAGATCGTAGTGATGTACGACGCCACCGCCCACCCCTCGCCCGAGATCACGGTGATGTCCGAGCCCGGGTCGCCCGACGCGACGCTCTACCTCGACGGGATCCCGCTGGCGCAGGTCACAGGTGGCGCCGGCCTCGACCCCTCGATGATCCGTCTGGTGCCCGAGTCAATGGCGGCCTAGGCCGAGAAGAACGGCAGCATGGCGGCCAGCACCGCCTCGGGTGCTTCCTCCATGGCAAAATGCCCGCAGTCCATCGAACTGTCGGTCACGTCATCCGCCCAGGCCCGCCAGAGCGCGGCCGGATTGCCGGTCCTTGCGGGAAAGCCGTGGAGGCCCCACAGGAACCGCAGGGGGGCCGTGATCCGCCGTCCCGCCGCACGGTCGACCAGATCATGCGCCCGGTCGGTCGTGGCCCCCGCGCGATAATCCGCGCACATGGCATGCAGCCGGGCGGTATCGCGGATCTGGGCGCGGTAGCTTTCAAGCGCCTCGGCCGAAAAGGGGGACAGCGACTTCGCCCGCGTCCACCCCGCCAGCGTCCAGTCGAGGTATCCCACCGGGTCCGCCCCGATCATCCGCTCGGGCAAAGGCGCAGGCTGCGCGAGGAAGGTCCAGTGATAGGCCGCCAACGCCATCTCGGCGTTCCAGTGGTCCCAGTAATCCGCCGTCGTCGCGATCTCGATGATGCCTAGGCGGTCCAGCCGCCCGGGGTGGTCCAGCGCGAACCGATAGGCCACCCGTGCGCCCCGGTCGTGGCCGAGGAGATGGGCGCGCGGCAGGCCAAGGTGATCTATCAGCGCCATGATGTCGCGCGCCATCTGCCGCTTGGAATAGACCCTGTGGTCGGGATCATCGGGGGGTGCGTCGCTGTGGCCATAGCCCCTCAGGTCGGGAATGATGACGTCGAAGTCCTGCGCCAGCCGAGGCGCCACCCGGTGCCAGCAAATCCCGTTCTGCGGAAACCCGTGCAGCAGGATCAGGGGCGCCCCCGCCCCGCCCCGCTGCACCGACAGCATCACCCCGTCCCCCGGCAGCCGCGCCCTCGCAAAGCCCTCGATCTCGGTCATTGCCCCTCTCCCCAAGGCTGCGGTCCGATTTTTCCTGCCACGTAAAGCGGATGACGCGGCGCCCCCCACCTTGTCAGCCCTAGATGCCACAACAGGTGGCCGCGCGCCCGCAGCATCGCCTCCACCGCCGTCCCGCGCGCGTGAAGCCGACCCTGGTTCCCCCATCCGCACAGGACCATCGCCGCTCCATCGGCCGCAGCCAGGATCGCCGCGTCGTTCTCCGGCCCCACCGGGTCCGTCGCCCTGCGCAGCGCAGCCGGATCCGTCGCGCGCAAGGCGAACAGGTTCGCCACGACCAGCCGCCCGAACCCGCCCGTCCGCGCCCGCGCCATCAGGCGGACCAGCGTCGCATCCTCCTGCACGGCATCCGCCGTCGAGGGGTTGAGCAGCACCGCCGCGAGGACGGGCCCTGAGCCCAGGTCGCGCGACACGGCGTAGCGCCACGTCCCGCAGGTCGAGATCAGGGCGCTGCCTTGCGTCTTCATCTTTGCCCAAATACCCCCTGCAACCGCTCAACCCGCTCCGCAATCGGCCTTGAAGACCCGGCAGGGCCGCCGGCGGGGGTTCGATGCCCCCGCTGGCGGCGCCCCCTTCTAAAGGATGACCCGGTCCGGCTGCACCTGCCCGCCGGTATAGGGCCCCAAGGCAATCGCCCGCCCCTGATGGCTGACCCAGACGGGCGTGCCCCAGTCGAGCGGGCGCTGGGGGATCACCTCTCCCGCCCCGCCATGGCGCAGCCGTGCCGCTCCGGCATCCGTCGCCCGCACCTCGGGCAAGCTTGTCAACGCCGCTTCCAGAGGCAGAAGATGCGCGTCAAGTTCGGATGAGCCTGCCAGCCGTTCAACCTCTTCCCAGGCGATCCCCTCTTCGGCGCGGAACGGCCCCGACCAGACCCGGCGCAAACTCTGCACATGGCCAAGGCACCCCAGAACCGCCCCCAGATCCCGCGCGATGGACCGCACATAACCACCCTTGCCGCAGACCATCTCGAAGACCGCATGGTCTGCGTCGGGGACCCCCACCAGATCCAGTTGCGCCACATGCAGGTCGCGCGCGGCCAGATCCATCGCCTGCCCCTCGCGCGCCAGGTCATAGGCCCGCGCGCCGTCCACCTTCACCGCCGAAACCTGCGGCGGCACCTGCCGTATGCTCCCGCGAAAGGCCGGCAACTCCGCCTCGATCGCCCCTCGCGTCGGGCGCAGGGCAGAGGTTGCTATCACATCTCCCTCGGCATCGTCGGTCGAGGTCGCAGCCCCCCAGACGACGGTGAAACGATAGGCCTTCAGCGCCTCGGCGATGCAGGGCACGGTCTTGGTCGCCTCTCCCAGGGCGACCGCGAGCACCCCTGTCGCCGCAGGATCCAAGGTTCCCGCATGCCCCGCCTTCTGTGCCCCAAGCGCCCATTTCACCTTGTTCACCACGGCGGTCGAGGTGACGCCCGCAGGCTTGTCCACCACCAGCCAGCCCGTCACCGCCCGCCCCTTGCGAGTCCTTCCCATCAGCCGCCCGCCCCGACCAGCCCGACGATGGGACCCATCGCAAAACCCCAGTCGTTCCGCCCGATCCCCGGCGCATAAAGCCGCGAGATCTGCCCGTCGAAGTACAGCGCATCTGGCAGGCCGAGGCCATCTCGGAACAGCCGCGCGAACTGATGGAATGTGACAGGCCGCGCCGAAATTGCAAAGACCGCGCTCGTACCATCCGCGCTGACGCCAACGCCGTTGCGCACATAGCGGCTGTCCGAATTGGGCAGGAAGCGCGGATGCAGCTTGCCCCCGATCACCAGCATCGGCCCCGATTGCGTGGCATAGATGCAGGTCTGCCCCGCCGCCGCGAAGGCCCGCGTCTCCACCACTGCAAAGCGCCCCTCGCTCACGCAGAACACCCCGTTCGGCAGCAAGCCGAAGTTGCCCGGCCCGTCCGCGGTGACCAGCGGCGCCTGGGTGCTCCCCCCCTCGACCAGCAACCCCACCGGGGCGAGGTCGGGGTGATACATCCCGGCATTCATCGCAAAGACCAGCCGCTTGCCCTCACCCTCCAGCGTGCGGTTCACGCGGGCGAAATTGCCGAAGGGCTGACCGTCCGGCGCGGTGTGGAACAGCCGCAGGTCCGCGCCCGCCACCACCTCGCAGACGGTATAGTCCTGCCCGTCATGCCTCAGGTCCCGGCACGCCGATGCCACCGCCGGCGTTGCCAGCCACAGCGCCGCGAACAGGCTAAGCGCCATCCGCAGCATCTTCGTCCCCTGCGGCGATGTCGCGCTGCACCCGCGCATCCGAGAACAGCCGCCGCGTCTCGTCCAGCGCGGCAAAGGTCTCGTCCGGGCGAAAGCGCAGGTCGGGCGCGTACTTCAGCGTCATTGCGCCCGCGATGTGGTGGCGCAGTTCCCCCCGGTTGCGCGAGAGCGCGGCAATCGCCGCTTCGACCCCCTGCCCGCCAAGCGGCATCACGTGCACCGTGGCGACCTTGAGGTCGGGCGAGACGCGCACCTCGCCCACGGTAATCGACATGGCGTTGAGTTCCGGGTCATGCACGTCGGCACGCGCCAGCACCTCGGACAGCGTGCGGCGGATCAGTTCGCCCACGCGCAACTGACGCTGCGAGGGGCCACGGGACGGATCGGGACGGGGCTTGGACATGGCCGGTCACATAGGCGCTTTCGGGGGGGGAGGCAATGTGCGGGTGAGGGCTGTGAGGGATCTGCGCGTATGAGCGAAGGTTCGTCGCGCGGGGAAAAGCGAAGGCACTGCCTTCGCCCCGCGCCTGTGGGACGGTGCAGCTTGAACCGTCACCACCAGAACGACAGAGGCCAGCGCCTGCCTGGGGTAGGCGCATCTGCGCCGGCCCGGGGGCAGGCAGGCGCAGGCCGGAACGCTTTGGCGTCCCGGCTGACAGGCGGAACCCGCATCGGGTGGCAGGGGCGATGGCCCCCGCCAATGCATCGCCCCGTTTCCTTCGGGATGCCATTGCGCTACTGCACCCCAAACACGGAGGGAGCCATGGCCGATCTGCCGGGTATCGTCATCACAGGGGCCTCAGGGCGCATGGGGCGCATGCTGACGCAACTCGTCGCAGCCTCGCCGCAAGCGCGGCTGGTCGGGCTGGTGGAACGCAAGGGCCATCCCTGGATCGGCCGCGACGGCGGAGAGGCGGCAGGCGGCGCGGCGGTCGGTGTCACCGTGACCGATGACCCGCTTGAGGCCATGGCCCGCGCGCAGGCCGTCATCGACTTCACCGCCCCGGCCGCCACGGTCGAATTCGCCGCCCTTGCTGCACAGGCCCGCGCCGTCCATGTGATCGGGACCACGGGGCTCGAGGCCGAGCATCTGCGCCGCATCGCGCTGGCCGCACATCACGCGGTGATCGTGCGGGCGGGGAACATGAGCCTCGGCGTGAACCTGCTCGTCGGCCTCGCGCGCAAGGTGGCGGCGGCGCTGGACGCCGACTGGGACATCGAGGTGGTCGAGGCACATCACCGGATGAAGGTCGATGCCCCCTCGGGCACCGCGCTGATGCTGGGAGAGGCGGCGGCAGAGGGGCGGGGAGCCTCGCTTGAGGCGCTGAGGACCCCGACGCGCGAGGGGATCATGGGGGCGCGCATGCCCGGGACAATCGGCTTCTCCTCGGTCCGGGGTGGCGACATCGTGGGCGAGCATGACGTGATCTTCGCGACGGAGGGGGAGAGGATCGTCCTGCGCCACATCGCCACCGACCGCGCGATCTTTGCGCGCGGGGCGCTGAAGGCCGCACTCTGGGGGCAGGGGCGGGCGCCGGGGGAGTATGA
>CAZVIS010000201.1:2817-6072 GCA_964627355.1 uncultured Rhodobacterales bacterium | reverse complement strand
GCGGCTGTCAGCCGCTATGCCTGTGCGCTCGACTGGGCGCCGCATGCGCTGACCATCCTGCCCGAGGCGCGCGCGCTTACCCGCCTGATCGCGCGCGAGTTCGACGCCTATGCGGGCGGCGAGGCGCGGCACAGTCAGGCGGTGTGACTACTCCCACTTCGCCAGGGGAGGCAGACTCATCAGCACAGCGTTCGCGTCGTGCCCGGTGGCAAGGCCAAACTTCGTCCCCCGGTCATAGACCAGGTTGTATTCGGCATAGAGGCCCCGGTGGATCAGCTGCGTGTCCTTGTCGGCCTCGGTCCAGGGCGTGTTCCGGCGGCGTTCGATAAGCGGCAGATAGGCGGGCAGGAAGGCCCGCCCGATGTCCCGCGTCAGCGCGAAATCGGCACCCCAGTCGCCTGAGTTTCGGTCGTCCATGAAGATGCCCCCCACCCCCCGCGCCCGCCCCCGGTGCGGCACGAAGAAGTATTCGTCCGCCCAGGCCTTCAGCCGGGGGTAGAGGTCCGCGCCATGCGGGTCGAGATGCGCCTTCTGCGTGGCGTGGAAGTGCGCGGTATCCACGGCGTATTCGATGCAGGGGTTCAGGTCCGACCCGCCGCCGAACCACCAGGCCTGCGGCGTCCAGAACATCCGCGTGTTCATGTGGACGGCGGGCGCATGGGGGTTCTGCATGTGGGCCACAAGGCTGATCCCGCTGGCCCAGAAGCGGGGATCGTCCTCCATCCCCGGCACGCCCCGCGCCGCCATCGCCTTCTGCGCCGCAGGGGCCAGCGTGCCATAGACGGTCGAGACGTTGACGCCCACCTTCTCGAACACCCGGCCGCGCCGCATGACGCTCATCAGGCCGCCGCCCGCGTCAGACCCGTCGTCCGAGTGGCGCTTGGTTTCAGACACCTCGAACCGACCTGCAGGCAGGTGCGCCGTGGGACCGCTCACTTGCGAATCCTCAAGCCCCTCAAAGGCCGCCACGATGCTGTCCCGCAGGGACCGGAACCAAGTCGAGGCCTGAGTCTTCTCGTCGTCGAACCCGTCCAGCATCCGCGCCTCCCTGCCGTGCCGCGACCCTAGCAAGCGTCCCGGCGGACGTCACGCCCCGATCAGCGCCCGCACCCGGGCCACTCCGGCCTCGACCAGCGCGCGGTCCCCCCGCGCCTCGACATTCAGGCGCAAGAGCGGTTCGGTGTTGGACCGCCGCAGGTTCAGCCGCCATCCGTCGAAGGTCAGGCTGATCCCATCGGTTTCATCCTTCGCCAGCGCCTCTGCCTCCAGCGTCGCCACCACGCGGTCCACCGCCGCCGCCGCATCCGCGAGGCGAAAGTTGATCTCGCCCGAGGACGGAAACGCCGCCCGCCGCGCGTCCACCAGATCGGCCAGCGGCACCCCATTCCGGGAAACGAGTTCGGCCACCAGAAGCCACGGGATCATCCCCGAATCGCAGGCCATGAAGTCGCGGAAGTAGTGGTGCGCCGACATCTCGCCGCCATAGACCGCGCCCGAGGTCCGCATCGCGGCCTTGAGGTACGCATGCCCCGTCCGCGCCTTGACCGCCCGGCCCCCGCCAGCGGCGATCACATCCTCGGTGTTCCAGATCACGCGGGGGTCGTGGACGATGGCGGCACCGGGCTCCTTGGCCAGAAACGCCTCGGCCAGAAGGCCCACGACATACTCCCCATCGATGAACCCGCCGCGATGGTCGAAGAAGAAGCAGCGGTCGAAATCGCCGTCCCAGGCGACGCCAAAATCCGCCCCCGCCGCAACGACCGCTTGCGCCGTTGCGGGCTGGTTCTCGGGCAGCAAGGGATTGGGGATGCCGTTCGGGAAACTGCCGTCCGGGTCGTGGTGCATCCGGACAAAGGTCACCGGCGCCCCCGCCACCGCCAGCCCCCTCGCCAGCGCATCGAAGGTTGGCCCCGCCGCGCCATTCCCGGCATTCACGAGGATGCGCAGCGGCGCGAGCCTTCCCGCGTCCACAAAGGTCAGCACCCGTGCCACATAGGCCGCCCGCACATCGGTTGTCACCGGCGCCGCAGGCGTGGTCACCGGCGACGCATCCGCCTCGGCCAGCGCCTTCACCCGCGCCATATCCGTTGCGGGGTCCATAGGCGCCGCCCCCCGCTCCACCATCTTCATCCCGTTGTAATCCATGGGATTGTGCGAGGCGGTTACGCAGATGCCCCCGTCCGCCCCCAGATGGTCGGTCGCGAAATAGACCTCCTCCGTCCCGCACAGGCCCAGGTCCATCACTCGAACCCCCGCCTCGGCCAACCCTGCGGCCACGGCCTCGGCCAGTTCCACCGACGAGGCCCGGCAGTCGCGCCCCAGCACGACCCGCCGCGCCTCCAGCGCCTGCCCGAAGGCGCGCCCGACCCGGCCCGCGATCCCGGCATCCAGATCGACACCCAGTCGCCCGCGAATGTCATAGGCCTTGAAACAGGTCAGCATCATGCGGTCCCCCGGATCAAACGCAAAAGGCGGCTCCTCTACGGGGCCGCCTTGCGGAGAGGATATGGTGGGCGATAACGGATTTGAACCGCTGACATCTTCGATGTGAACGAAGCGCTCTACCGCTGAGCTAATCGCCCCCTGGCGGCGGGGTTTAGTCGGCTTCGTCTACCTCTGCAAGGGTCTCTTTGGTGGCCTTGCCCGGCTTCTCGCCCTGCTTGGCGCGGCGCAGTTTCACCACAAGCGACTTCGCGCCGCCGCTGTCCAGTCCCCGCGTCACCCGCGCCACACCAAAAGGCGGCAGATGCAGAACCTCACCGCGCGACAGCGCATCGCCCATCAGGGCAAGTGTCGCCTCGACGATGGTCCGGACATCCTTCTTCTTGGCGCCCGACGCCAGGCGCACCTGCTCGAGCAAATCCTTGCGACCGAGTGTTACGGCAGAGGCTGCCGGTTCAGGCACCGCCACCGTTGCCGGCACGACCTCTGCCTGCGTGTCGGGGGCCGATTTCTTGCGCGCCATGATCTTTGTCATCCCTGTGTCCCGAATGCAGCAGAAGTTACGCCAACGTATCCCATTTGCAACCATCCTGACCCTGGCCATCAAGATGGCTTGACCGGCTGCCATCAACAGAGCAGCTTTTGCTCATTGAAACGTTTGCAGGAGACTTGAATAGCGCAAGTTGCTTCTCGGCGGCACGGCTGCCCTCGCCCTTTCGGCGGGCATCGCCCAGGCAGGCGGCCTGGCCGAACCCGTGATGGACCCCGCCGTGGTCGAGGCCAAGACGGCCAGTTCTGCGGGAATCGTCATCC
>CAZVIS010000201.1:0-2807 GCA_964627355.1 uncultured Rhodobacterales bacterium | reverse complement strand
TCCCTCTGTTGCTGTTGGTTCTGATTGCGGCTGCGCTTGCCGGTGGCGGCGGCAGCGATAGCGGGGGCGAGGTATTCCAGGCATCGGATCGCCGGATCAAAACGGACTGCCAATGGGTCGGCCTGACCAAGGACGCGTTGCCGGTCTGGCGCTACCGCTACATCGGGACGCCACAGGTGTTCGAAGGCGTCATGGCGCAAGATGTGGCGATGCGCCGTCCCGAAGCAGCGGTCACGCTGCCGAACGGAATGATGGCTGTGAACTACGCCAAGCTTGGCCTGACCCTGCGCCACGTCGCCTGAACGTCGGGCAAATGAAAAGGCGCGCCCCCCAAGGGAGCGCGCCTTCGTCATGTAGAACGGTCAGTGCGCGGTCTGCGCCGCACCCGGATCGGAAGCCAGCTTGCGCGCCGCCGCTGCAGCCTCTTCCGCAGCCTCGTCCCACTCCACCGGTTCGGGCATCCGGGTCAGAGCCAGCTTCAGCACCTCGCGCACATGGGTCACGGGGATGATGCTCAGCCCCGTTTTCACGTTGTCCGGTATCTCGGCCAGATCCTTGGCGTTCTCTTCCGGGATCAGCACCGTTCTGATGCCGCCGCGCAAGGCTGCCAGCAGCTTTTCCTTCAAGCCGCCGATGGCCATCGCGTTGCCGCGCAAGGAAACCTCGCCCGTCATCGCGATGTCCTTGCGGACCGGGATCCCCGTCAGGACCGAGACGATGGAGGTCACCATCGCCAGACCAGCCGAGGGGCCGTCCTTGGGCGTCGCCCCGTCCGGCACGTGGACGTGGATGTCCACCGTTTCGAACTTCGGCGGCTTGACCCCGATTTCCGGCGCGATGGAGCGGACGAAGGACGCCGCAGCCTCGATCGACTCCTTCATCACGTCGCCCAGCTTGCCCGTCGTCTTCATCCGCCCCTTGCCGGGCAGTTTGAGCGCCTCGATCTGCAACAGATCCCCGCCGACCGACGTCCAAGCCAGACCCGTCACCACACCCACCTGATCCGTCGCCTCGGCCAGGCCATAGCGATAGCGCTTGACGCCCAGATACTCCTCCAGCCGCTCGGGCGTGACCTCGACCGACTTGGTCTTTCCCTTGAGGATCTCGGTCACCGCTTTCCGCGCCAGCTTGGCCAGCTCCCGCTCAAGGTTCCGCACCCCCGCCTCGCGCGTGTAGGTCCGCACCATCTCGGTCAGCGCGGCATCGGTCACGCTGAACTCGCCCTTGCGCAGGCCATGGTTCTTGATCTGCTTCGGCAGAAGGTGGGTCTTGGCGATCTCGCGCTTCTCATCCTCGGTGTAGCCGGCCAGCGGAATGATCTCCATCCGGTCCATCAAGGGGCCCGGCATGTTGTAGGAGTTCGCCGTAGTGATGAACATCACGTTGGACAGGTCGTATTCGACTTCGAGGTAGTGGTCGGCGAAGGTCGAGTTCTGTTCCGGGTCCAGCACCTCAAGCAGCGCAGACGCCGGGTCGCCCCGGAAGTCCTGCCCCATCTTGTCGATCTCGTCGAGCAGGATCAGCGGGTTGGTGGTCTTCGCCTTCTTCAGCGACTGGATGATCTTGCCGGGCATGGACCCGATATAGGTCCGCCGGTGACCGCGGATCTCGGACTCGTCCCGCACGCCGCCAAGCGAGATGCGGATGAACTCGCGCCCCGTGGCCTTGGCCACCGACCGGCCAAGAGAGGTCTTGCCGACGCCCGGAGGGCCGACAAGGCACAGGATCGGGCCCTTCAGCTTGGTGGACCGCGCCTGCACGGCCAGATACTCGACGATCCGCTCCTTGACCTTTTCCAACCCGTGGTGATCGGCATCCAGCACCTTTTGCGCGGCACCCAGATCTTTCTTGACGCGAGACTTCACGCCCCACGGCACGCCCAGAAGCCAGTCGAGGTAGTTGCGCACCACCGTCGCCTCGGCGCTCATCGGCGACATGTTCTTGAGCTTCTTGACCTCGGCCTCGGCCTTCTCGCGGGCCTCTTTCGACAGCGCAGTCTTGGCGATGCGGGCCTCCAGTTCGGCGACCTCGTTCTGGCCCTCCTCGCCGTCGCCCAGCTCGCGCTGGATCGCCTTCATCTGCTCGTTCAGATAGTACTCGCGCTGCGTCCGCTCCATCTGCGTCTTGACGCGAGACTTGATCTTCTTCTCGACCTGCAGGACGGACATTTCGCCCTGCATATGGCCATAGACGCGCTCCAGCCGCTCGGCGACGTTCAGGGTTTCCAGCAGCTCCTGCTTGTCGGCGACGCTGATCCCCAGATGGCCGGCGGCTAGGTCGGCCAGCCGCGCAGGCTCGCGCGTCTCGGATACGGCGCCCACGGCCTCTTCGGGGATGTTCTTCTTGATCTTGGCGTATTTCTCGAACTCGTCCGCCACGGCACGCACCAGTGCCTCGACGGTCGACGGGTCGCCCTTGATCTCGCTCAAAGGCGCCACGCGCGCCTCGAAGAAGGACTCGTTGGGCAGAAACTCGGTGATGCGCACGCGGCTCTTGCCCTCGACCAGAACCTTCACGGTGCCGTCCGGCAATTTCAGCAGTTGCAGCACATTGGCGAGCACCCCGGCACGATAGATGCCGTCGGTGGTCGGATCATCGACCGTGGGGTCGATCTGGCTGGAAAGCAGGATCTGGCGGTCCTCGGCCATCACCTCTTCCAGCGCCCGCACGGATTTCTCGCGCCCGACGAAGAGGGGGACGATCATGTGCGGAAAGACCACGATGTCGCGCAGCGGCAGCACCGGGTAGCTGGGGGAAAGCGTATCGGTCATCATTTTTCCTTGTCTGGCAGAGGAACCTTGGCCCCG
>CAZVIS010000200.1:0-6079 GCA_964627355.1 uncultured Rhodobacterales bacterium | reverse complement strand
ATGTGGGCGGGCGGCTGCCGATGTGGGACATGGGGCTGGTGACGGCCGACATGCGCATCGTGGCCGTGTCGGACGATGTCTATGTGCCGCCCAAGGCGGTGTGGCGGCTGATGGCGCTTTATCCGCAGGCCAAGAAGAGGCAGCTTGTCCTACGGTCGGGGGATTTCGGGCTGGCAAGGATCGGCCATCTGGAGGCATTCTCACGCGCAAACAGCGTAGTCTGGCCTGCGCTGGTGGATTAACAGTCGGCCACCTTGGCATGCGCCGCGACCTTGCGCCGGGCGAACGCACCGAGAACGAGGGTGCCAGACAGAAGCGCCCCGGAGGCGGGCAGCGGAACGACTGTCGGCGGCACCGGGCCGCCAAAGGCTGGGTCCGACAGGAACATCGCCGTCACAGGGCTGACCACGACGTCCCCTTCAGACGCGACAAAGATGTTGGCGGTGTTCAGCGCATCGATGAAGCCCGCTTCGCTGGGGCCAAGGCCTCCGCCCACCCCCAGTTGGGCAAACAGCCGCCAGATCACGTCGAAGGTTCCGTCGGACCCTTCAGGGACCGCGAAGGAAACGGAAAGAAGTTCCTTTGCGACCGACCCAGTAATCCCGTTCGTTATGGAGTCATAGCTGGCGCAACTTGAGCCGAAGGCCGCCCCGGCATCCGTTGCATTGTAGGTCGTACAACCGCCAAAAGAAAAATTGGCGGCCGACCAGTCGGCGCTGAGCGACATGCCGACGGTTACAGTGCCCGAGCCGGTTACCCGAAAGGTCTCTCCAACAGTCAGATTGATATCCGTACGAGCAGCGCCTCGCTCGCCGTTCGGCGTGGCATTGACCCTTGCATCGATCCCGAGGCGAAGCTGGCCTGTCACCCCATCGACGCTGTATTGTGCCGATGCGTTTCCCGTCCCGAACGGGCCGGCGGCGGCAATCGACCGGCTGTCCGACACAAGCAGCGTCTCGGTCGGCCCGAGCAGTTCGTCGAAGACCGCAAACTCTCCATTGGTTCCAACCACGACGGCGGCTGACCAAGTGCCGTCCACCGTTGCAGCGCAGGCAATGGGCGCGGCAGCGATGAGGCAGAGAGAAAGGCAGGAAACGTGTGGCGTGGCCATGTTTGTTCCTCTCAGGAAGCGCGCGTGCTGCGAGAGCCAATCGTGCTAAGCATGCTCAACTTACCTCGCGCGGGAAGCATGCCCGGATTGGTGCCGCTCCGCCAAGGTATCGGAACTGATACTGCGCTCCACCCGGTCTGAACCGCTGACGGGTGAAATGCGAAACGCACGGCCTCGAAGGTCGCGGGGCCCCTAACATGTCAGTGCGGTGGCTTGAACGTCATCCTTGGGATAGCCTTGGGCCGTAGAACGAGGGAGGCCCCCATGGCACGCACGACCCGCATCGACTGGCCCGATTTCGGCACCCCCGCCGTCCCGCCCGAGCCGACGCTTGGCGACTATCGCGCCCGTCTGGCGGCGGTGCGGGCCGTGATGGCGGCGCGGGGGCTGGCGGCCTTGGTCATCTATGGCGACCGCGAGCATGCGGCGAACCTGCATTGGCTGACCGGCTTCGACCCCCGCTTTGAAGAGGCGGTGATGGTCGTGAGGCCGGGGGATGCCCTGCTGATCGCGGGGAACGAGTGTCTGCCCTACACGCAGGTCTCGCCGCTGGTCGAGGCCTTCGCGGTGCGGGTCGAGCATTGCGCGACCCTGTCCTTGCCCTCGCAGCCCCGGCAGGGTCGGCGGCTGGCGGATATTCTCGGGGACGTGGTGCCTGCCGGGACCATCGGCGCGGCGGGGTGGAAGTGGTTCGAGCCGCCCGAGGTGGATGATCCCGAAACCACGCTGGACCTGCCCGCCTTCGTCGCCGACCCCTTGCGGGCGAAGGGCAGGGTCGTCAATGCGACCGACCTCTTCATGCACCCCGCCCACGGCCTGCGCGCCCGGGTCGATGCCGCCGGGATCGCACGGCTGGAATTTGCCAACCACATGGCGGCGGCGGCCCTGCGGCGGATGGTGTTCGCCTTCCGCGAGGGGATGACGGACTTCGAGGCGTATCAGGCGGCGCAGGTGGGGGGCCTGCCCTTGGGCTGCCATTCCACCTTTGCCACCGGGGCGCGGGCCGATCAGGGGTTGAGCGGCCCGACGGGGCAGGTGCTGCGGCGGGGCAGTCCGATCAGCTTCAACATCTGCCACTGGGGGTCGAACATCTGCCGGGCGGGGTGGCTGGCGAGCGGTCCGGGGGACCTGCCCGCCACGGCGCAGGACTATCTGGAGGCCTTCGCGGGGCCTTACGTCGCGGCCATCGCGCACTGGTGCGGGATGATGCGGCCGGGCGTGGCGGGGGGCGAGGTCTGGGCGGCAATGCAGGAGCGGCTGCCCTTCGACCGCTTCGGGCTGTTTCTGAACCCCGGGCATCTTATCGGGCTGGATGAATGGATGTCCTCGCCGATCTTTGAGGGGTCAACGATCCCCCTCGCCTCGGGCATGGCGATGCAGTGCGACGTGATCCCCTCGCACCCCGCCTATGGCTCGACCCGGATGGAGGATGGCTATGTGATCGCGGATGTCGCCTTGCGGGCAGAGCTTGCGGCGCATTTCCCGGCGGTCGCAGCGCGGATCGCGCACCGACAGCGGTTCATGGCGCAGGTGATCGGGATCACGGTGCCGGACAGCCTGCTGCCCCTTGCGGATACATGCGGGATCGTGGCGCCGTGGCTGCTCGACCCAGGCCTTGTGATCACGCTGCGATAAGCCCTGCCGCCCGTGCGCCTGCCAGAAGGTCGGGCGCAAGATGGTGCGCATGCCGCCCGTCCGTCGGCACCAGATCCGGCACCTGCACCACGGTCATTCCCGCCGCCCGGGCCGAGGCGGCGCCAGTGTCACTGTCCTCGAAGGCGATGCAGGCGGCGGGGTCCACGCCCAGAAGGCGCGCCGCCAGAATATAGGGGTCCGGCGCGGGCTTTGGCCGCGCCACGTCGTCAAAGGTCACCACATGGGAGAACGAGGGCAGGCCGCTGACCGAAAGTTTCCGCGCCGCACTCTCTCGGCCCGACGATGTGGCGATGGCCCGGGGCTGCGCGATCCGGTCGAGAAGCTCCAGTGCGAACGGCTTCAGCGGGATTCCCCCTGCCATCCGCCGTCGCGCCCCGGCGACCCAAAGGGCATCGAACCTTGCCGGATCCATCCCCGGATAGGCCGCGCGGATCAGCGCGCCACCCGTCGCATCGTCTTTGCCCACCAGGCTGTGCAGGAATGCCGGATCCACGTCGA
This sequence comes from uncultured Rhodobacterales bacterium, assembly GCA_964627355.1. Taxonomy (GTDB): domain Bacteria; phylum Pseudomonadota; class Alphaproteobacteria; order Rhodobacterales; family Rhodobacteraceae; genus JBBQXK01. The sequence goes on along the minus strand of CAZVIS010000200.1, from coordinate 2,814 downwards.
TCCCTAACGTCGCAAAGGCCTCGATCCCTGCGGCATGGGTGATCGCCTCGGTGTCCAGAAGCGTGCCGTCGAGGTCGAAGATGACGGCGTGATAGATCATCTGACCATCCTTCATTCTGCCAGCGGCCTTGTGCAGTAGAAGCGCCCGAAAACCCCTGTGCAGGTGGTCAAGCGGCGAAACCCCTGAACCGTGACATGGGTGGTGAAGGCGCGCTCTTCGAAGTGGACGTCCAGCGCCTGCCGCACGACGGCAACGCAATCCGTGGGGCGCAGCTTGCAAGCGGCCAGTGCCAGCGTGGGCAGCGCCTCGCCACCCGCTTCGATATCGGTGCTGGCGAGGCGGGTCCGGATCGCCTGGTCCAGCATGGCGTCGAATTCCGCCGGACCCGGGCGGGTGACAGCCGCAGCGACCACCACAAGAATGACGACGACAAAAAGGATCAAGATCAGGCGCATGCGGGCCTCCGGTCGGCTGCGGGGGCTTCATGCCCGCGCAGGGGCGCGAAGTCCACTACTACCGTTCAGGCCGTCAGGCGGTAACGCGCGAAACCACCCGGCGCAGGACCGACATGCGCTGCCTTGAGTGGATGAAGCGACGCCGGATCTGCTGTCGGGCTGGTATCGAACAGGACACCGACCCCGGGTGGCAGGGCTATTGACCATCCCGGCGCAGGCACCGGCACCGGACCGTCCTGCCGCGCAATCCAGCGTGAGAGGATGTCGCGCACCGGTTCGTCATGCGCCAGTACGACCTGCGGGCCCGGACAGGATTGATCGGTGCGCCAGGTGGTGACGCGGTAGCTGTTCGTTGCGACGATGAACCGGTCATCGGCCTGGACCGGCTTGCCCCCGTGACAAAGATCGAGGATGCGCCCCCCTTCCTTGGCCAGCGAACCCCCCGTGACATCGAATCGCGCCACCCGGTCAGGTGCGATGCGATACGTAAGCCCGACGAGCATGTCGAAGTTGTAGCTGGGAACATCCGGGTCTATGAGAAACCCCTCGTCCGCGTCCGCGCGGACGTGTCGGTAGATCGCAGCAGAGCGGTCGAGCCAATCGCGGAGTTCGGCCCCGGTCACGCAGACCGCGCGGATGAAGTTGTTGAACGAGTAAAGATCGGCCACGTGCCTGCGGGCAAGAGGGCCGGGCGGAATGTCGGTAAAGTTGGCCGGCCCACACCGTCCGCCCGCCTTGAACGGGGCCACGGCAGCAAGAACGGGAAGCGCGGCGAAGGGTCCCGAATTCAGCGCCTCGGCCACATAGTCCGTTACCGCTGCCCCGATCAGGCGCAATGCGGCGGTATCGGCGACAAGCGCGAAGTGGCTGCACATCCGCTCTGCCGACCGTCCGACCGTAACCGCCATGAACCGGCGCGTCGCAGCATGCAGGGAACGCGAATCCGCCAGAATCGCGGTCTGGCTTGGCGCGCGGGCGCGAAGGGTGCCGTTCGACCGCCGCTCTGCCAAAGCACGCGCCTCACTCTTGGAGGAGACCATACGCCAGCGCCGACCGTCCCGTCGCAGGCGCAGGTCGATGATGCCCAGATGCGAACCGTAACAGCCTGCCATGACCGCAGGCTTGCCCAGGATCGTCCCGGCCTCCACATCGACCCCGGCATGACCCGCGTAGCGCGGCGAGGGAAAGACCAGATGTGAGTGCCCGGCCAGAAGGACGTCGATCCCCTCGATCCCGGCCAGAGGGACGGCGGCATTCTCCATCCCTTGCTGCGCATCCGGGGCCCCGATGCCGGTATGGGCCAAAGCCACCACCAGATCGGCGCCCGCCTCCCGCATCTCGGGCACCCAGGCGGCGGCGCTTTCGACCATGTCGCGGACGGCGACCCGGCCCTCGAGATGCGCGCGATCCCAGATTGCCGTCTGGGGCGGCACAAGGCCGATCACCCCTACCCGCAACGATTGTGGCCTCCCGCGCCGGTCCTGCATGACCCGGTCAAGCAGCACATAAGGGGGCAGCAAGGTGCGGTCCTTTCGCGGATCGGAGGCGCGCTCGCGCAGGACATTGGCCGTCACGACCGGAAAGGTCGCGCGATGCAGGGCGCGCTCCAGAAATTCGAGGCCATAGTTGAACTCGTGGTTGCCGACGGTCACCGCGTCATAACCCAGGTGGTTCATCGCGGCGATCGCGGGGTGCAGGTCGGCAAGACCGATGCCGCGAGCAGATGCGGCGTAGTCGCCTAGCGGCGAGCCCTGAAGAAAATCGCCGTTGTCGAACAAAAGCATGTTCGGCGTGGTCGCGCGCAACTGTGCGATCAGTCCGGCAGCATGGGCAAGGCCATGGGTCGGGTTGCGCCGTGCCGCATAGTAGTCATAGGGGAAGAGGTGCATGTGCAGATCGGTTGTCTCGAGGATCCGCAGGTCCACCTCATCGACGGCGGCGGGCGCTTCCGCAAGGTTCAGCGTCACGATCGCGGTTCCGGAAACGGCAGACAGAAATGCGGCATGATGAAACTCGCAACCAATCGAGACCTTGACGAAACCGCTGACACGGTAAGCGGAACCTTGCCGAGCATCGCCGATTCAAGCGCGCAAGACGAGGGGGCATTTCAAAATTCACCCATGGGTTGTAGTTCGGACACTGCATTGTGACTGCGATGCATCAGGGTCGTCAGGGCTTGGCCTGAGGTGTGCCCCTATGCCAGAAGACCACCATCGGTTTTCACGGGGCATGCGATGCAGGCGACACTTCGGATGGCCTTTGCGGGATCAGGGCTCGACCGCGCGGCGGCACGGCGTGCCGATTCGGACTGGCAGGCGAAGGCGGCCGCGACAGGTCGGGTGCTTCCCTTGTGGCGAG
>CAZVIS010000199.1:0-6086 GCA_964627355.1 uncultured Rhodobacterales bacterium | reverse complement strand
CCGGGGCGACTCGGGACCGGGGCTTATCATTGATCCGCCGGGTTCCGCGTGACCCTCCTGCTTGAGGGGCGCTCCGGTGATTGTAGGGGATAATGCCTGATGAAGGCTGACGAACTGAAGACGAAGACGCCCGACCAGCTGCGTGACAGCCTCGTGGCGCTCAAGAAGGAAGCGTTCAACCTGCGCTTCCAGCAGGCCACCGGCCAGCTTGAGAACACCGCCCGCATGCGCGCCGTGAAGCGTGACGTGGCGCGGATCATGACCGTTCTGAACCAGAAGGCCGCCGCTGCGGCCCAAGCGAACTGAGGGAACCCCATGCCCAAGCGTATCCTGCAAGGCACCGTGACCTCGGACAAGAACGAACAGACGATCACCGTCCTGGTGGAGCGGCGCTTCAAGCACCCGCTGCTGCAAAAGACGGTGCGGAAGTCCAAGAAGTACCGCGCCCATGACGCGGAGAACCGCTTCAAGGTCGGCGATACGGTCCGCATCGAAGAATGCGCGCCGATTTCGAAAACGAAACGCTGGACGGTGGTGGTCGAAGCTACGGCTTGATCTCTTCCGTCTCATCGAAACCCCAGGGCGCTGCCCTGCAGGTCGGGAGACTGCTAAATGATCCAGATGCAGACCAATCTGGATGTTGCTGACAACTCTGGCGCGCGCCGGGTTCAGTGCATCAAGGTTCTGGGCGGCTCGCACCGCCGCTACGCATCCGTCGGCGACATCATCGTGGTGTCGGTGAAGGAGGCTATTCCCAAAGGCCGCGTGAAGAAGGGTGACGTCCGCAAGGCCGTCGTCGTCCGCACCGCCAAGGAAGTGCGCCGCGAGGACGGCACCTCCATCCGTTTCGACCGCAATGCCGCCGTCATCCTGAACAACCAGGGCGAACCCGTGGGCACCCGCATCTTCGGGCCCGTGGTGCGCGAGCTGCGTGCGAAGAACTTCATGAAGATCATCAGCCTTGCGCCGGAGGTGCTGTGATGGCCGCCAAGCTCAAGAAGGGTGACAAGGTTGTCGTGCTCACCGGCAAGGACAAGGGAAAGCAGGGCGAGATCGCGCTGGTGAACCCGTCCGAGAACAAGGCCGTGGTCGAGGGCATCAACATCGCCATCCGCCACACCAAGCAGTCGCCGTCGAGCCAGGGTGGCCGTCTGCCCAAGGCGATGCCGATTGATCTCTCGAACCTCGCCATCGTGGACAAGAACGGCAAGGCGACCCGCGTCGGCTTCCGCATGGAAGGCGACAAGAAGGTCCGCTACGCCAAATCCACCGGGGAGGTCATCTGATGCTGGACACAGCCACCTATACCCCGCGCCTCAAGGCGCAGTACCAGGCCAAGATGCGCCCGGCGCTGAAGGAAGAGTTCGGCTACAAGAACGACATGATGATCCCGCGTCTGGACAAGATCGTGATCAACATGGGCGTGGGCGAGGCCGTCAAGGACACCAAGAAGGTCAAGACCGCCGCCGAGCAGCTGACGCTGATCGCTGGGCAGAAGGCCGTCATCACCCATGCCAAGAAGTCCATCGCGGGCTTCCGGGTGCGGGAACTGATGCCGCTGGGCTGCAAGGTCACGCTGCGCGGCGACCGGATGTACGAATTCTTCGACCGCCTCATCACCATCGCGCTGCCGCGCGTTCGTGACTTCCGCGGCGTGAAGGGCAACTCGTTCGACGGGCGCGGCAACTATGCGATGGGCCTCAAGGAACAGATCGTGTTCCCCGAGATCGACTTCGACAAGGTGGACGACGTGCTGGGGATGGACATCATCATCTGCACGACCGCCAAGACCGATGCCGAGGCGAAGGCGCTTCTGAAGCATTTCAACATGCCGTTCACGTCGTAAGGGGATCAGGGATATGGCAAAGAAATCCATGGTGAACCGCGAAGTGAAGCGGCAGAAGCTGGTCAAGCAGTATGCGGCCAAGCGCGCGACGCTGAAGGCGGTGATCGACGACCAGACGAAGCCGGTGGAAGAGCGGTTCAAGGCCAGCCTCAAGCTTGCCGAACTGCCGCGCAACTCCTCGGCGACCCGGCTGCACAACCGCTGCCAGCTGACGGGCCGTCCGCACGCCTATTATCGCAAGCTGAAACTCTCGCGCATCATGCTGCGTGATCTCGCCTCGTTCGGCCAGATCCCCGGCATGGTGAAGTCGAGCTGGTAAGGGAGGGCGAGAGATGGCTGTGAACGATCCGATCGGCGACATGCTGACCCGCATCCGCAACGCGCAGATGCGCGGCAAACTCAATGTCTCCACGCCCGCGTCAAAGCTGCGGGCCTGGGTTCTCGACGTGCTGGCCGACGAAGGCTACATCCGCGGCTACGAGCGGAAGGACACCGACAACGGCCAGGGCGAACTGGTGATCGAGCTGAAGTACTACGAAGGCACGCCCGTCATCCGTGACGTCAAGCGCGTGTCCAAGCCCGGCCGCCGCGTCTACATGTCGATCAAGGATATCCAGCCCGTGCGCAACGGTCTGGGCGTCTCGATCCTGTCCACGCCGAAGGGCGTGATGTCCGATGCACACGCTCGCGCTGCCAATGTTGGCGGCGAAGTGCTGTGCACCGTGTTCTGAGGAGGGTGCAATGTCTCGTATCGGCAAGAAACCCGTTCCGCTGACCAAGGGCGTCAGCGCCTCTGTCTCGGGCCAGACGATCTCGGTGAAGGGTCCCAAGGGCACCCGCCAGTTCACCGCGACCGACGACGTCACGCTGACCATCGACGGCGAGACCGTGAAGGTCACGCCGCGCGGCACGTCGAAGCGCGCGCGCCAGCAGTGGGGCATGGTGCGGTCCATGGTGGACAACCTCGTGACCGGGGTGACCACCGGCTTCAAAAAGGAACTGGAGATCCAGGGCGTGGGTTACCGCGCTGCTGTCGCCGGGACCACGCTGAAGCTGTCGCTCGGCTACAGCCACGAGGTCAACTTCGAGGTTCCTGCCGGGGTGACGGTTTCGTCGCCCAAGCAGACCGAGATCGTGGTCGAGGGCATCGACGAGCAACTGGTCGGCCAAGTGGCCGCGAACATCCGCGATTGGAAGCGGCCCGAGCCCTACAAGGGCAAGGGTATCCGCTACAAGGGCGAGTTCGTGTTCCGCAAGGAAGGCAAGAAGAAGTAAGGAACCGGGAAAATGGCAAACACCAAACGTGACCTGTTCCTGAAGCGCCGTCTGCGCGTGCGGAACAAAATCAAGGCGATGTCGGCGGGGCGTCTGCGCCTGTCCGTGCATCGGTCGTCCAAGAACATCAGCGTCCAGCTGATCGATGATGTGAACGGCGTGACGCTGGCCGCAGCCTCGACTCTGGAAAAGGATCTGGGGTTCTTTGGCAAGAACAACGTCGAAGCCTCGGCCAAGGTCGGTGCTGTCATTGCTGAACGGGCGAAGGCCGCAGGGATCGAAACCTGCTACTTTGACCGCGGCGGTTTCCTCTTTCACGGCAAGATCAAGGCTTTGGCCGATGCTGCCCGTGAAGGCGGCCTGAAGTTCTGAGGAGATAGAAGATGGCAGAACGTGAACAGCGCCGTGACAACCGTGGCGGCGACAACCGCGGCGGCCGCGAGGAGACGTCCGAGTTCGCCGATCGTCTGGTGGCGATCAACCGCGTGTCCAAGACCGTGAAGGGTGGCAAGCGCTTTGGCTTTGCCGCACTCGTGGTGGTGGGCGACCAGCGCGGACGCGTCGGATATGGCAAGGGCAAGGCCAAGGAAGTGCCCGAGGCGATCCGCAAGGCGACCGAGCAGGCCAAGCGTCAGATGATCCGCGTGCCGCTGAAGGACAGCCGCACCCTGCACCACGACATGGAAGGGCGCCACGGCGCCGGGAAAGTCGTGATGCGGACGGCCGTGGCGGGGACCGGCATCATCGCCGGCGGCCCGATGCGCGCCGTGTTCGAGATGCTGGGGTTGCAGGACGTGGTGGCGAAATCCATCGGGTCCTCGAACCCCTACAACATGATCCGGGCCACGATTGACGGCCTGACCCAGGAGACCAGCCCCCGTCAGGTCGCGCAGCGTCGCGGCAAGAAGGTGGCCGACATCCTGAAGAAGATCGGTGCCGAGGCTCCGGCCGACGCCCCTGCTGACGCTGTGGAGGCCTGATCATGGCGAAGAAACCCGCAGTCGAGGCCGCTCCGGCGGCGAAAAAGACCATCGTCGTGCAGCAGGTGGCCTCTGCCGCCCGCCGCCCCGCCGTGCAGACCGCAACGCTCAAGGGCCTTGGCCTGAACAAGATCCGCCGCACGCGCGAGCTTGAGGATACCCCCTCGGTGCGGGGTATGGTCAACGCCGTCTCGCACATGGTGAAAATCATCGAAGAGCGCGGCTGACGCCAAGCCTCTCGGCCGCAACGACCCGACGCCCCGTCCGCAAGGCCGGGGCGTCTTCTGTTGCGCGTCAAGGGGTTGGGCCGCGCGCGAAGGACACTGCTTGTCAGCCATCGAATGCTGAATTCCCGCATTGGCGATCCAATGCGGTGAGGGCAAAGATGATCTACTGGCTGTCGGCGGGCGACGAGATCACGGGGGTCAGTGGCGAGTGGGACCGGTTTGCCGCCGAGAACGGCGGGCACGAAGCGCTGGCCGACCACGTATTGGGACACGCGCTTTGGGACTTTGTGCAAGGGGTTCCGACGCGCCGCTTTCTGTCCGAGATTTTCCACGCCTGCCGACACAGTGGTGATGATTTTGCGATGCCCTACCGCTGCGACGGAAATGGCACCGAGCGGCTGTATAGCCTCCATGTGATCCCCGAAGAGCGCGGCCTGCTCCGGGTCGAGCATCGGTTGCTGCGCGCGCGACCTGCCTTTGCCGGAACATTGCCCAAGGCCGTCGAGGGCGTGAGCTATCGCCAGTGCAGCATATGCCTGTCCTGGCATATGGGCGAGCACTGGATGGCCCCGGGACGTCTGATCCGCGCGGCGGGGGCCGAAGTGACCTATGTCGTCTGCCCCGCCTGTCGCGCTGCAACCCAGGTGACCAGTGTAGACGCGCTGGCAGGTCCGCGCTTTGCCTGAACCCGCGCTTGAACCCCGCAAGGCAAGGGTGTAAGGCCCCCCTGCGCCAAAGGCTCCGACCGTGCAAACGGATTCGGTCTCTTTGGTGCATAGCATTGCGGCCCGATCGGTCCGCGCCAACAAGAAAAGCCGTGGCCGCCCCGTCAGTCGCTTGGGGGATCGTGTCCGGCAAGAGGAGAAGCGACATGAAACTGAACGAACTCGCCGACAATCCCGGCGCCGCCAAGAAGCAGAAGCGCGTGGCGCGCGGTCCGGGCTCGGGCAAGGGCAAGACCGCCGGGCGCGGCATCAAGGGCCAGAAGTCCCGTTCGGGCGTGGCCATCGGCGGATACGAGGGCGGCCAGATGCCGCTGTACCGTCGCCTGCCCAAGCGCGGCTTCAACAAGCCGAACCGTCTGGACTATGCCGTGGTGAACCTGGGCCTGATCGAGAAATTCGTGGCTTCGGGCAAGTTGAAGGCGGGCGTCGAGATCGACGAGGATGCGCTGGTTGCGGCCGGCGTCACCAGCCACAAGCGCGACGGCATCCGCGTTCTGGCCAAGGGCGCGATCACCTCGAAGGTGATGCTCAAGGTCACCGGTGCGTCTGCTCCCGCCATTGCGGCGATCGAGGCGGCGGGCGGATCGATCACGCTGACGGCACTTCCCCCGCGCAGCGCCGAATAAAGACGCGACATTGTGCCTTGTGAGGGGTTGCGTGACCCTTTACATCGTACCTAGTTTTCCTGCGCCGCCGACCCGGAAAACGGATCGGCGGCGTTTCCCATACCCCGCGAGGACCAGAACGAATGGCATCGGCAGCGGAACAGATGGCCGCCAACCTGAGCTGGAGTGCTCTGGGCAAGGCGACCGATCTTCGGGCGCGCATCTTCTTCACCATCGGTCTCTTGATCGTCTACCGGATCGGCACCTACATCCCGGTCCCCGGCATCGACGGCGGCGCGCTGCGCAGCTTCATGGCCGAGTTGACGACCGGGATCGGCGGCATGCTGAACCTGTTCTCGGGCGGGGCGATCAGCCGGATGGGGATCTTCGCGCTCGGGATCATGCCGTACATCTCGGCGTCGATCATC
>CAZVIS010000198.1:0-6141 GCA_964627355.1 uncultured Rhodobacterales bacterium | reverse complement strand
ACGGTGTCGGGCATGGCGGCGGACCCTTTCGGCGAATGCCCCTATGTAGGGGAAATCCCGCGCATGAAAAGGCCGAACCCGTGGGTCGGCGCAATCTGATTGACAGCACAGTCAGAATCCCTCCATATTGACTGCGCAGTCAAAACAGCCGAAAGGCCGGTTCCGTCGCGAACCGGGACCCCGCCATGACCCCCCCGACCCGTGACCTGACCCGCTCCAACGCGCAATTCCAGAGGGCGGTGAAGCGCCTGCCCTTGGGCGTCGCCTCGACCTTCCGCTACTGGGGCGACGACCGCACGATCTATGTCCACCATGGCAAGGGCGGGCGGACCTGGGACATCGACGGGAATGCTTACGTCGACTACCGCCTGGGCTATGGCCCCGCGATCCTTGGCTATGCCGATGACCGGGTGGATGCGGCGGCGCGGCGAGGGATGGAGGTTGGCGGGGTCTTCGCGCTCTCCACCGAGCGCGAGCTGATCGTGGCCGACCGCATTGCCAAGATGGTGCCTGCGGCGGAGCTGGTACGCTTCTCCAACTCGGGGACCGAGGCGGTGATGGCCGCCCTGCGCCTTGCCCGCGCCTTTACGGGCCGCGAGAGCTATCTCCTCGTCGAGGGCGGCTATCACGGCCTGTTTGACGCCGCGATGTGGCAGGCGAACATGGAGGACTGGGACCGTTCTTCCAACGCCGACCCCGAGGTGATCCCTTATGGCAAGGGCATCCCCCACACCGTCAAGCAACTCGCCCACCTTGTGCCGATGAACGACTTCCAGCGGCTGGAGGACACTTTCCGCCGCCACGGCGACCATCTGGCCGCCATGCTGATCGAGCCGATCCAGGGCAACTGCTGCGGGATCACCGCGCAGGTGGAATATGTGCAGCTGGCCCGGCGCCTTTGTGATGAATACGGCGTCCTGCTAATCATCGACGAGGTGAAGACGGGGTTCCGGGTGGGCAAGGGCGGGATCCAGGGGATCATGGGCGTGAAGCCCGACATCACCACCTTTGCCAAAGCCGTCGCCAATGGCTACCCCATCGCGCTGGTGGCGGGCCGCGAGGAGGTGATGCGCACCTTCCGCTATGGCGGGGCCAGCCACGGAGGCACCTACACCGCGCATTCCGTCAGCCTGGCCGCTGCGGAAGAATGCCTGCGCATCCTTGACGAAACCCCGGCTCTGGAGACGTTGGCAAACTATGGCGAGCGGCTGAAGGCGGGGATTTCCACCATCCTGAACGCCCGGAACATCGTGCATTCCTATACCGGCCACCCGTCGATGTTCGGCCTGTTCTTCGCGGAAAAGGCCCCGGACAACTACCGCGACTGGAAGACCTCGGACTACAGCTTCTACGACACGATGGCCTACCACCTGCACGACCTTGGCGTGATCTGCGAGCCCGACAGCCGCGAGCCCTGGTTCATGTGCGAGGCGCATGGGCTGGACGAGACCTGCCTGACCGACACGCTGAAGGCGGTGGAACAGGCGGTGGATCTAACGATGGAGCAGGTGGCGAACGAGGCGGCCGAGTGACCCTTGACGCGGTCATCGTCGGCGCGGGCCACAACGGCCTTGTCACCGCCTGCTACCTTGCCCGCGCCGGAATGCGGGTCGAGGTCATCGAGAAGAACGACTGGATCGGCGGGGCGGCGGTCAGCCGCGAGCTCTACCCGGGGTTCCTCTATTCGAACTGCTCCTACGTCGCCTCGCTGTTCCGGCCCGAGATCATGCGGGATCTAGAGCTGCCCCGGCACGGCCTGCAGATCCTGCCCTATGAGGGCGGCGCGGTGTTCAAGCGGGATGGCGGCTACCTCGCCATGTTCCGCGACCATGACGCGAACCGGCGCGAATTCGCCCGCCACTCGGCCCGCGATGCCGAGGCCTATGACCGCTACAGCCGCGACATCCTGCGCTTTTGCCGCTTCATCCGGCCGATGCTGATGCGCACGCCGCCGGATCCCGCGTCCTTCCGCCCCCGGGATCTGTCCGAGATGGCCTGGCTTGGCCGCAAGGTGATGGAGATGTCCGAGGGGCAGATCGCCCAGATGGTCCGCTTCTGGACGATGAGCATCGCGGACTTCCTCGACGACTATTTCGAAAGCCCGGTCATCAAGGGCTATCTCGCCGTTTCGGCCATCATCGGCACGGCCTTGGGGCCGATGTCGCCAGGGTCGGCCTATGTCCTTCTGCACCACTACATGGGGGATGTGGACGGCAACATAGGCGCCTGGGGGTTCGCGCGGGGGGGCATGGGCGCGATCACGCAGGCGCTGACGAAGTCGCTGCAGGCGGCCGGGGGCGCCGTACGCGTGGGCAAGGGGGTGGAGCGGATCCTTGTGGAGGGCGGTCGCACGACGGGGGTCGTGCTGGAGGGCGGAGAGGAAGTCCGCGCCGCCCGCGTGATCTCCAGCATGGATGCCAAGCGGACCTTCCTTGGCCATATGGCGGCGCAGGACCTGCCGGGCGAATTCGTCGCGCAGGTGCGCAAGTTCAAGACGCGGGGGTCAAGCGGCAAGCTGAACATCGCGCTTGATGCCGCGCCAGTGTTCCCCGCCCTGCCCGAAGGCGCCCCGATGATCCGCGGCGACCTGCACTTTACCGATTCGGTGGAGCGGATGGAACGCGCCTATGACGACTGGAAGGCGGGCCAGTTCAGCCGCGATCCGTTCCAGGACTGCATGATCCCCACCATGATCGACCCCACGATGGTGCCGCCGGGCAAGCATTTCATGTCCTGCTTCGTGCAATACGCCCCGCCCCGGATCGGCGGGCAGGCCTGGACTGACGCCGACCGCGACGCCTTCCGCGACACATGTCTGGACCAGATCGAGACCTATTCGCCGGGGTTCCGCGACCGCGTCCTGCATGTCGAGGTGCGGACCCCGCGCGAGTTGGAGGCCGAGGTGGGCCTGACCGAGGGCAACATCTTCCAAGGAGAGCTGACCTTCGACCAGCTGCTCTTCAACCGCCCCGTGCCGGGATACGCGCAGTACCGCAGCCCGGTGGCGGGGTTGTGGATGTGCGGGTCCTCGACCCATCCCGGCGGCGGCGTGATGGGGGCACCGGGGCGGAACGCGGCGGCGGAAGTGCTGGCCGAGGCGAAGCGGGGCAAGGGGATGCGCGATGCTTATCCCGTATTGTGACCTCGGGGCCGCTCATCGCTCCCTTGCGGGCGCTCTTCGCTCCGCCGCACGGTGTGTCGGACGGGGCGCCACGCCAGCGATGAGCATCCGCAAGGAAGCGAAGAGCGGCCCGCGAGCACGCGGCGTCGGGGCATGGAATCCATGACCACCGCCCTCATCATCGGCGGCGGCACCAACGGGCTTGCCTGCGCCTTCCGGCTGGCGAAGGCGGGACACCAAGTCACCGTGCTTGAGCGGTCCGAGGCTCCCGGCGCCACCGCTGCCCTTGCCCATCTCGCCCCTGCCCCGGACGCCCGCCTTGCCGCCGCGATGGACCTTTCGCGCCATGGCCTCGCCTGGGCCGCGCGCGAGATTGCCACCACGGTCCTCTCGCCGGACGGCGCGCATCGCCGTGTGCAGGGCGGGCGGGCGGACGGCCCCGACGCCGCCGCATGGGCGACCCTCCATGCCCGGCTGGCCCGGTTCGCCGCCGCCCTCGCCCCCTTCCGCCAGATGACCCCGCCGCGCCTGAAGGGGCCGAACGAATGGGGGCGGCTGGCGAAACTCGCCCTCGGCCTGCGCCGGATGGGCAAGACCGACTTCCGCGAGTTCCTGCGGGTGATCCTGACCAACGCGGCAGATGTGGCCGAGGACGAGTTGAGCGACCCCCTGCTGCAGGGCCTTCTTTCCTTTGACGCCACGCTTGGCGCCTTTGCAGGGCCGCGCTCGCCGAATACGCTGATCCTCTATCTCAATCGGCTGTCGCTTGGATCTCTGGGGTATCCGAGGGGCGGGCCGCAGGCGGTGGCGCAGGCGATGGTGCGGGCGGTCGAGGCAGCGGGGGTCACGATCCGCAGCGGGGCGCGGGTGGCCCGGATCGACACCGACGACCACCGGGCAAGCGAGGTGACGCTGGCCACCGGAGAAACCCTCACCGCCGACTTCATCATCTCGGCCATCGGTCCACGCACGACCCTCCGCCACCTGATCGATCCCCGCGCCCTCGACGCAGGTTTCCGCACCCGCGCGGGCCAGATCCGTGCGCGGGGGACGACGGCGAAGCTGACATTGACCTTGCGTGGCCTGCCCGACTTCCGGGGGGCCGATCCTGCGACGCGCCTCGTCATCGCGCCTTCGGTCGATGCGGTGGAGACCGCCTGGAACCCCGCGAAATACAACGAAGTGCCCGTCCGCCCGGTGATGGAGATTGTGCTTCCCCACGCCATCGAAGGGCCACCGGGCGGCAAGCAGGTCCTCTCGGCCCTCATCCAGTCTGCCCCGCCCGCCCCCGCGAACCCCGATGCCGCCCGCGCGAGCCTTCTGGCCAATGCGCTGACGGTGCTGGAGGAGCATGCCCCCGGCCTCAAGGCCCTTGTCGAGCAGGCCGACCTCCTCCTCCCGGGCGACATCGAGGCCGAGTACGGCCTCGACGGCGGGCAGTGGCATCAGGCAGAGCTTTCGGTCGAGCAGATGCTGTTCCTGCGGCCCACGCCCGAAACCGCCCGCTATGCCACGCCCCTCCCCGGCCTCTGGCTGGCAGGTGCGGGCAGCCACCCCGGCGGCTGGATCACCGGCACACCGGGCTGGAACGCGGCCGAGGCGATCCTGAAGGGAGGCGCATGAACGACCTGACGCATTTCCGCACCCCGCTGCGCCCGACGCCCTTCCACGCGCGCACCGCCCCGCTCAACCGGCTGAACCGGTGGGGGGCCTGGGCGGGCTATACGACCGCGCTCTGCTTTGGCGACGACGCGATGGAGCATACGGCGATCCGCAATGCAGCCTCGCTTTACGACCTTTGCGCGATGGTGAAGTACCGGATCATGGGGCCTCACGCCGCCGCCTATCTGAACAGGCTGACGATCCGCGATGCGGCCAAGCTGACGCCGGGGGGCGTGCATTACACCGCCTGGACGGACGACGCGGGGAAACTGCTGGACGACGGCACCCTCTTCCGTCTGGGGCCGCAGGACTTTCGCCTCTGCTGTCAGGAGCGGCATCTGCCGTGGCTTCTGGACAGCGCGGACGGGTTCGACGTGGCGGTGCGGGAGGAGACGGAGGAGGTCGCGGCATTGTCCCTTCAGGGGCCGTGTTCGGCCTCGGTCCTGATCGCGGCGGGGTTCGCGGTCGAGGGGCTGCGGCCCTTTCGCCATGCGGAGTTCCCCTTTGGCGGCGGCGAGGTGCGGATCAGCCGCACCGGCTTTACCGGCGATCTGGGGTATGAGCTGTGGATGACCCCCGATCAGGCGCTGCCCCTCTGGGATCACCTGATGGCGGCGGGGGTGCCTTTCGGCCTGCGGCCCATCGGGACGGACGCCCTGAACCTTGCGCGGATCGAGGCGGGGTTCATCATCACGAACATGGACTTCATCCCCGCCGATCAGTGCCTGCGCGAGGATCGCGCACGGTCGCCACTGGAGATGGGGCTGGACTGGCTGATTTCCTGGGACAAGGGGCCATTCACCGGGCGGCGGGCGCTGGTGGAGGAGAAGGCCAAGGGGTCCCGATGGGCCTTCGTCGGCCTCGACATTCCGGGCAACGTGTCGGCCGAGGGGGCGATCCTCTACCACCGGCAGAAGACCGAGGTGGGCACCGTGACCGCCGCCGCCTGGTCGCCCACGCTGAAGGCCAACATCGCACTGGCGCAGATCAAGGCGCGGCACCGGGATGGCCGCGACATCTGGGTCGAGATCTATGCCCTGCGCGAATTGCAGTACGCCAAGCTGATGCTGCCCGTGACGGTGGTCGAGCGGCCCTTCTTCAACCCCGCCCGCAAGCGGGCAATGCCGCCGGGGAGGGTGTGATGGACCGCCCATGGGGACCGAATGAAGCGAAACGCCCCCGCGCGGGACAAGCGGAGGCACTGCCTCCGCCCCGCGCCTGCGCGAGGACGCCGCCGGGACCCTCATCACATGCACATCGAAGGCCTGCGCCTGCCTGGGCGGGCGCGTCTGCGCCTGCCTCGGGGCAGGCAGGCGCAGGCCGGAACGCTTTGGCGTCCCGGCGTCAACATGGCGCCG
>CAZVIS010000197.1:0-6143 GCA_964627355.1 uncultured Rhodobacterales bacterium | reverse complement strand
TGCTGCAATCGAACCGGCCCGCCGCGCACCAGCGGCAGATCCTCGGGCAAGGTGACTGCAACTGCAATTCCCGTCAGCCGTGGTCCCAGCATCGCCAACGCCTCGGTCACCGCTTCAGCCAGGACGACATCCTTCAGTGGCGTCTCGGGCTTGCGCGCGACGCGCCTCAAGTGGCGGGCAATGGCAGCCATGCGGTCGATCAGGGCCAGGATCTGTTCGATATTGCCCTTGGCACGCCCGATATCGCCCCGGTCCAGCAGGATCGCGGCGCTATCTGCATAGTTGCGCGCAGCGGCCAGGGGCTGGTTGATCTCATGGCTCAGCGCCGCCGACATCTGCCCAAGCGCTGCCAGCTTGCCCGCCTGCACAAGATCGCTCTGCGTTCGCCGCAACTCTGCCTCGGTGACGCGCCGCTCGGCCACCTCGGCTTCGATCAGACGGTTGACGCGGGCTAGGTCTGCGGTGCGCTGTTCGACACGGTTCTCGAGATCGGCCTTCGCCTGCTCCTGCAGGGCAAAGCGCTCCGCCAGCCGTGCCCGTCGCTGCAAGACCACACCCGCGACCGCAACGACGGTTCCGACGAACAGCATCAACGTCACGACCGCCAGACGAGCCTGCGCAAACAGCGGTCGTGTATCCAGAAGGACACGCACTGTCATCCCGGCACGCGGCAACAGTTCGGCCAGCATGATGTAGTCATGCGCGCCGCCGCGATTGTCCGGCAGCGTAATCCGAGTGACCCCAAAATCGCTGGACTGGCGGTGCGGCAGCACCTGCAGGGGCGTTTCTGCATAGCGGCGCGATTGCAAGGTGCGATCAAGCCGGTCGGGGGTCAGGTCCAGAAATCCCTTGTAAAGCCAGTCCGCATGCGAGGACAGGAAAACGATTCCCTCGGGATCAGTGACCAGGATCCGCGCCTCTTGCGACCGCCATTCGGCCTCGATGACGTCGAGACCGATCTTGACAGCGATGACGCCAAGCGCCCGGTCTCCTGCCCCTTTGACAGGCGCGGCAAAGTAATAGCCACGCACGCCGGACGTCGTGCCGATGGCATAGAACCGCCCCTTCTTCCCTGCCAGTGCCTCCTGGAAATAGGGCCGATAGCTGAAGTTCTCGCCGATGAAACTGTCGCTGCGCCGAAAGTTCGAGGCGGCGACCGTCAGGCCGTCCGGCGTCATGACGTAGATGTCGAGTGCGTCCAGCTGCGCGTTCTTTTCTGCGAGCCACAGGTTCAGCCCCATTCGTCCCGCAAGGTCGGCCGGGTCCTGCAGGACAGCGCGCACGCGGTCACTGTCGGCCAGAAGATCGGGTACCGATTCAAAGCGCCGCAGGTGCCCATCCAGAACCTTCAGCGTCAGATCAAGTGTTGCTGCCGCGCGCGCGCTGCCTTCGGCGAGATAGACGCGCGTTGCGGCCTGAAGGGCGAAGAAGACAAGGGCCGCAAGGCAGGCCAGACCGCTTGCAACAATGATCCGGACCGTCCGCCGCCATCCGCCCATCGCCGCTTCCGCTTTCTCGTGATGCGCCTGACCGGGACCATCCCGGCGCGCGCAGCCTACACGTGGACAAGGCCGATCAACAGGTGCCTCCGCGCGGCGGCGGGCGTCGCGGTTCGCTGGGCCTGCAAGGCCGCATCCTCGCTGACGGGGCCGCATCCTTGCGCTTCTTGGCTCCAAGGCCGCGACAGGGGCAGGCAACGGTGGTCACGTGGCGCTGCGACGGGCAAGTACACCGTACCGGGCATAGTCGCGGTAAATGGTCTCGACCCGCAGCGACAGACCGGGGGCCGCTGCCAGAGCCTGCATCTGCGTCAGCAGGTCCACCCGAGGGGTGACGTGGAACCGCGCAAGCCAGGCGTGCAGCCCCCGCCGGAACCAGCGCGGCAGGCCGGTCTGGTCGCCGAAATCCACCACATGCAGCGATCCGCCGGGACGCAATTGCCGTGCCGCAAGATGCAGTGCGGCCCGCCAGTCGGGGATCATCGACAGGCTGTAGGACAAGACGACCCGGTCAAAGCCGTCCGCACCGAACAGCACCCCGCTGTCGTAGTCGCACGCATCCGCCTGCGCCAACACGGCCCGCCCGCCAAGCCTGCCCCGCGCTGTCCGCAGCATTTCCCTCGATATGTCAAGCCCGTAGAGCGTGCAGTCCGGATAGGCCCGACCGATCAGCGCCAGATTGCGCCCGGTGCCGCAGCCGATCTCCAGCACGCGCCCGGCCGGCGGCGGGGCCAGTTCCCGCACCAGACGGTCACGTCCAGGCAGATAGCATCGCCGCGTGACGTCGTAGATGTACCGCTGATACCGATAGGTCCTGTCCATCAGTTCGGCATGCCGGGCCGCCTCGGTCATCGGCGCTACTCCTCGATGTGGTGGAGATGGACCCGGCCGCAGCACGGACAGCGCATCGCCACGACCCAATACGGCACCGGGCCGCCGCACCGATTTCGCTGCAAGCGTCGCTGCGGACCCAGACGACGCTGCGGTCATAGGTCCAGAAACACTGTCTCGCCCGGTCCCTGCAGGCGGACGTCAAAGCGATAGCTGCCGCTGCCTGCGCTGGTCGCGATCAGCGTTTCCGCCCGTGACCGCTGTTCGATCCGGGCGATCAGCGGATCGGCACGGCAATCATCGTCATCGAAATAAATCCGCGTATGCAGCCCGATGTTGATGCCGCGCGCGACGATCCACAGGCTGATGTGCGGGGCCATCATGGCGCCGTTCCGGTTTCGCACTGCACCGGGCTTGATCGTCTGCAGGGTGAATTCGCCATTATCGCTATCTGTGGCCAGACGGCAGAACCCCGTGACATGCGGGTCCGCCCCCGGCTGGCCGGGATAGAGACCTGCCGCATCGGCCTGCCAAGATTCCAGCATCGCGTCGCGGACGGGCCAGCCAGTTCCATCGAGAACCCTTCCCGAGATGGAAATGGCGCGCCCCTTTGCGCCCGCCGCCACAGGACTACGGCCGAGGTCCTGCTGATAGATGCCCTGTATACCAGCGAGACTGGGAAGGCATCCAATGTGAACGTACGGCCCCGCCGTCTGGCTGGGAGTCTCGACAAGGATATCAAGAGGTTGCGCCATCGGTCACATCCCCTCGGGCCGGTTTTCGAACTTCGTCTGGCGGCGGCCGCGCAGCACGATGTCGAACCGGTAGGCCATATAATCCATTCCCCGCGAATTCTGCATGTCCAAAGGGGCCACCAGCCGGTCCAACTGACCGCAGTCACGGACCGTCGCCGCAATCGGGCAACGCGCGATCAGCGGGTCACCCTCGAAGTACATCTGGGTGACAAGACGCTGGCCAAAGGCGTGGCCGAAGACCGAAAAGTGGATGTGCATCGGCCGCCAGTCATTGGCCCGGTTAGGCCAGGGATAGGCACCAGGACGGATGGTCATGAATTCGTAATGTCCGTCCGCATCGGTGATTGTGCGCCCGCAGCCGCCGAAGTTTGGATCAAGTGGCGCAAAGTAGGTGTCCCTGACATGCCGGTACCGCCCTCCCGCGTTGGCCTGCCAGACCTCGACCAGCGTCTCGGGAACCGGGCGGCCCGTCTCGTCCAGCACCCTGCCATGCACGCGGATACGCTCGCCAATGGCCAGTGCTTGACCTTGCGTGAAGTTGAGGATCAGGTTGTTGTCCAACGGCCCCAGGATGCCATGACCAAACCGCGGCCCGGTTTCCTCGCTGGTGGTGGACTCCATCGACAACAACGGCAACGACGGCGCGCGGGTGACAGAAGACTTGTAATCCGGCGACACGGCAACCGGATGACCCTCGCGCCGTCTTGGCATCAATGCGGCGCCGTCGGTCATACGCCCCTCCCGTTGCTTCTGTGTCTGCCCGGCCGGGGCGGGTGCATCATCGGCCCAGACGTCCACCTTCCGCCCTCATGACAGTCCGACCCCTGCTGTCCTGTCAATCCCGCTTTCGCTTGCAGCCCCGGCTTTGCCCCGCGATGCCCATCCGGGTGAGACCGGGGCCCTTGTCTGAACTTGTGGCTGGCGCGCAGGTGGAGCAATGGGCGCGCTGCGCAGCGTTTCGGCGCGAAGCTGATCGCCCGTTGCGGTGAGTTGGGCGGCACGGAACTGCGGGGCCTGTTATGCGAGCGCGGACCGCGGGCGCGCTTGGTTGTCGGTATGCGACTGGTGTGCGACAGCGTAGCCCGAATGGTCGATGCGGCTCTGTTGCACAGATCCTGTCAGGGATTCATTTTGTGAATCCAGCTTGGTAGCTGGAGGGGCTCTGTTGCACAAATTGGCTGAGGGTCGGACTTCCCCTTTTCCCGGACAGACCTATCCCTTGACCTTTGTGACGGGGATGCCGAGGGCGGTGAAGCCGTTCAGGACAACAACACGAACCTGGAACTCTGCGACCTGACGGTCGAAGTCCCGCGCCATGAGGCGCTGACCCAGCAGTTTCATACAGTGCATCTTTGTTTCGACGCGGCTTCGCCACCTGGACCCGCTTCGCCGGCCACCCCGACCGTAGCGCCAAGTCCTGTCATGCACTAAGACTGAAACCGGACCACCCGATCGGGGCAGGCCACGGTTCGGAGGGAAGCTCGCAGCGGTTTTACAGCATGTCGGCCCAGATCAGGGCGGAGCGGAACGCATACTACTGATGCGGAAAGGTGAAAGTGGCAGCCGCAGCACGCACACGGACACCGGTGATGCGGGCAACGGTCTCGTTCAGCGTCTCGATGTGCTGGATGTTCCGCGTAGTATAGACGTCGATCCCTGCGGCCAGCACCTCTTCGACATCCTGCCAGCGCTTTTCATGGCGGCTGCCATCGGCGTTGGTGTGGGCCAGTTCGTCGATCAGGGCGAGCGCGGGTTTGCGCGCCAAAAGGCCGTCCAGATCCATCTCTGTCAGCGCGCGGCCCTTGTGGATCACGGGCTTGCGGGCCAGCTGCGGCAGGCCCGCAAGCTTGGCCTGCGTCTCCGTCCGGCCATGCGTCTCGATCAGCGCGGCGACCACATCGACGCCGTCCGCGCGTTTGCGGTGTGCGTCGTCGAGCATGGCCCAGGTTTTGCCGACACCCGGGGCCGCGCCCAGAAAGACCTTCAGCCGCCCCCGCCCCTCACGCGCGGCCTGCGTAAGAAGTGCTTCAGGAGAGGGGCGAATTTCGGCATCGGGAGTCATTCGGTGGCTTGTCCTTCGCCTCCAGCGGGCGGGATCGGGAAGGCGGCGTCAAGGGCGATGTTGGTGAGCAGCACGTTCACCCGGGGTTCGCCGAAAAGGTCGAGGAACGGGCCTTCGGTCGCGGCCTCGATCAACGCCCGTACGGCGCCTGCGTCCACACCGCGCGCGGCGGCAATCCGAGCCGCCTGCGCCAGCGCGTTTTCCGGGCTGATGTGCGGGTCAAGGCCCGAGCCAGAGGCGGTCACAGCGTCGATAGGCGCAGGCACACCATTCGCCGCCTCCCATGCTGCGCGTCGTTCGGCGACGGTGGCGATGAGCATGGCAGAGGTCGGCCCGAGGTTCGAGGCCCCGGTCCCGGCCGCATTCCAGCCGCTGGCTGAGGGGCGCGGGTGGAGCCAGGCATCGCCAACGAAGGGCTGCGCGATCAAGGATGACCCGATGACGCCGCCATCTGCTTCGATCAGGCTGCCATTGGCGGCGGCGGGAAACAGCGTCTGCGCGGCGCCGGTCATCGCCAGCGGATAGGCCAGACCCGTCAGCAGGGTGAAGACCACGGTCAGGGCGATGGCGGGGCGAAGATGGGTGAGCATCTCTCTCTCCTTCAGGCGAGGTTCAGGGCGACAAGGGCCGCGTCGATATTGCCTTGATCCCTAGGAAGGGCACGATCAGACCGCCCAAGCCGTAGATCAGAAGGTTCCGGCGCAGGAGTGCGGCCGCGCTGGACGGACGGTAGGCGACCCCGCGCAGGGCTAGCGGCACCAGCGCCACAAGGATCAGCGCGTTGAAGATCACCGCCGACAGGATGGCGGAAATGGGCGACGCCAGCCCCATGATGTTCAGCGCGCCAAGCCCCGGATAGGCCGCGACAAAGATCGCGGGCAGGATGGCGAAGTATTTCGCCACGTCATTGGCGATGCTGAACGTGGTCAGCGCCCCGCGCGAGATTAGCAGTTGCTTGCCCACGAGCACCACCTCGATCAGCTTGGTCGGATCACT
>CAZVIS010000196.1:0-6143 GCA_964627355.1 uncultured Rhodobacterales bacterium | reverse complement strand
ACCGGGCACAGCTACATCGTCTATGGCCCGCTGGCCAATGGCGCCACGACCCTGATGTTCGAGGGCGTGCCGAACTTCCCCGATCCGGGCCGGTTCTGGGAGGTGATCGCCAAGCACAAGGTCAACCAGTTCTACACCGCCCCGACCGCGATCCGCAGCCTGATGGGCCTTGGGACCGAATGGCCCGCCAAGCACGACCTGTCCTCGCTGAAGCTGCTGGGTTCGGTCGGAGAGCCGATCAACCCCGAGGCGTGGAACTGGTACAACACGAATATCGGCAAGGGCCGCTGCCCCATCGTGGACACGTTCTGGCAGACGGAAACGGGCGGTCACCTCATCACCCCGCTGCCGGGTGCCATCCCGGCCAAGCCCGGCTCGGCGACCAAGCCGTTCTTCGGGGTGCAGCCGGTGGTGCTGGATCCGGCCACGGCCAAGGTGATGGAGGCGACAGAGACCGACGGCGTGCTGTGCATCGCGGACAGCTGGCCCGGGCAGATGCGCACCCTGTGGGGCGACCACAAGCGGTTCGAAGAGGCCTATTTCTCGCAGTACCGCGGCTACTATTTCACGGGCGACGGCTGCCGCCGGGATGCCGACGGCTACTACTGGATCACCGGCCGCGTCGATGACGTCATCAACGTCAGCGGCCACCGCATGGGCACGGCCGAGGTTGAGTCCGCCCTTGTCGCGCATCGCGACGTGGCCGAGGCGGCGGTGGTGGGCTATCCGCACGACATCAAGGGGCAGGGCATCTATGCCTATGTCACCCTGATGAAGGGGGTCGAACCGACCGAGGCCCTTCGGAAAGAGCTCGAAGGCTGGGTCAGGAACGAGATCGGCCCGATCGCCAAGCCCGACCTCATCCAATGGGCGCCGGGCCTGCCCAAGACCCGCTCGGGCAAGATCATGCGCCGCATCCTGCGCAAGATCGCCGAGAACGATTTCGCGGCCCTTGGCGACACGTCGACCCTCGCCGATCCGGCAGTGGTCGATGACCTGATCGCCAACCGCATGAACAAGGGCTGAGAATACGCCCCGTCCGGGCAACCGGGCGGGGCGGACTGCGGCGCGGCCCCTTGCGGGGACGCACCGGCCTGACCCGCCACCGGCGGGGGCGATGCCGGGGCCGACGCGGAATGCCGCGCGGCCCGGGGGAAGACGACGGGAACGGGAGACGGCCACATCAGGGCCGGGAACAGCAAGGAGGAAGCCGTATGGCAACGACGGACATGAACATCTCGGACCGCAGGCGTCCGATGACGGCGGAGGAGCGGAAGGTCATTCTCGCCTCATCCGCCGGGACGATCTTCGAGTGGTACGACTTCTACCTGTACGGCTCGCTCGCAGCCGTGATCGGGGCGCAGTTCTTCACGGCCTTCCCCGAGGCGACGCGCAACGTCTTCGCGCTCTTGGCCTTTGCGGCGGGCTTCCTCGTCCGTCCGTTCGGCGCGCTGGTCTTCGGCATGCTCGGCGACCTCGTGGGGCGGAAGTACACCTTCCTGATGACGATCCTCATCATGGGTATCTCGACTTTCCTCGTGGGCCTACTGCCGAACTATCAGGCGTGGGGCGTGGCCGCGCCGATCATCCTGATCGCGCTGCGGATGCTTCAGGGCCTTGCCCTCGGCGGCGAATACGGCGGGGCCGCGATCTATGTGGCCGAACACGCGCCTGCAAACCGGCGCGGCTACTACACCGCGTTCATCCAGACCACGGCGACGCTTGGCCTTTTGCTCTCGCTCATCGTGATCCTGATGGTGCAGGGCTATGTGAACGGCAACTTCCCCGACCAGCCGGTGCTCGATGCCGCCGGTGCGGCGGTGATGAACGCCGATGGCACGCCCTCGATGATGAAGGCGTTCAATGCCTGGGGTTGGCGGATCCCGTTCCTCGGCTCGATCTTCCTTCTGCTGATCTCGCTCTACATCCGCCTGCAGATGAACGAATCCCCGGCCTTCAAGAAGATGAAGGAAGAGGGTGCAGGCTCGAAGGCACCGCTGCGCGAGGCCTTCGGCACCTGGAAGAACGGCAAGTTCGCCCTGATCGCCCTCTTCGGCCTGGTGGCCGGTCAGGCGGTGATCTGGTACAGCGGGCAGTTCTACGCGCTGTTTTTCCTGCAGAACGTCATCAAGGTGGACAGCTTTACCGCCAACGTGATGGTGGCCTGGTCGCTAATCCTCGGCACCTACGGCTTCCTGTTCTTCGGCGGGCTGTCCGACCGGATCGGCCGCAAGCCGATCATCCTGGCCGGCTGCCTTCTGGGCGCGGCAACCCTGATCCCGGCGTTCAACTTCCTGACCCAGACCGCCAACCCGGTGCTGCATGCCGCGCACCAGACAAAAGTCGTGGTGACCGCGAACGAGGCCGACTGCTCGTTCCAGTTCAACCCGACGGGGACGGTGAAGTTCACCAACTCCTGCGACGTGGCCAAGGCGCTGCTTGCCCGCACCTCGGTCAACTATACCACCGTCTATGATCCGGCGGCGACGACGGCGACCATCGCGGTCGGCGACACCGTGATCTCCTCCTACGACAGCGTCCAGAATGGCGCAGCCGTGAAAGAGGCGACGGCAGCGCTCGACGCGGCCAAGGCAGCGGCAGAACCGCTCGCAGCGGCCACGGCTGAGGCGCAGGCAGCGGTGACGGCGGCGGCCTCGGGCACCGATCAGGCGGCCAAGGACGCGGCGGCAGCGGCGCTTGCCGCAGCCACGGCGGCCCAGACCGAGGCGGATGCAGCGCTGGCGACAGCGCAGGCGGCCTTCGACGCGGCAAAGGGCGCCCCGGCGGCCTTTACCAAGGGTCTGAACGATGCGTTGACGGCGGCGGGCTATCCGCTGGTGGCCAAGGACAACACCTCGGTCGCGGTGGCGCAGAACTTCTTCGACATCTTCACCGCGCAGAAGCTGACGATCATCGTGACGCTCACCTACCTCATCGTTCTCGTGACGATGGTGTATGGCCCGATCGCCGCGATGCTGGTGGAACTCTTCCCGACGCGCATCCGCTACTCGGGCCTGTCCCTGCCCTACCACATCGGCAACGGCTGGTTCGGGGGCCTGATGCCTGCAACTGCCTTCGCGATCTCGGCTCAGACCGGCAACATCTATGCAGGCCTGTGGTACGCGATCATCGTCGCGCTGATGACGGTGGTGCTTGGCACGCTGTTCGTTCCGGGCGGCACCCACAAGAAGGACATCTTCGCCGACGACGCGCGGCGCTGATCCCTCGCGCCGGGGGGCAACCCCCGGCGCAACCCCCTCCGTCCCGTCAAGGCCATGCGCCGCGCGTGCCCTTTGCCGGACGGAACCCGAAATCCCTGACCGGAGCCGAGAGATGTTCGCAGGTGCGCCCGCTGCGACAAGTCCCGCCGCGACCGCCCCCGGGCCTCAGCGGCGCGTGCGGTCCCAGATCGCGAAAGCGGCAAGGATGGCCGCCAGCCAGGTCGCGTTGGCCACGATGCCGATGGCCACGGCGTTCAGAAGCTGCGGCGTCGTCAGGCCCTGCTGCATCGTCACTGGCAGGATCACCGCCACGAAGACAAGGCCCGCCACCAGCGGCAGCACGCGCCCGGTGATCCCCGCCGTCCGCCGCTGCGTGACGACAAGGCCCACGAGCAGCGCCACGCGGAACGGATCGGCGAGGGCTGCGGGCAGAAGGTCTGTCAGAGTCTGGATCATGGGCGGGCTCCTCCTCTCCCCGTCATCGGCAATCGGCGCCGCGAACTCAAGGGCCAACGGAGCGCCGGCCGATGGATGACGCGCGCCCTCCGTCGCGACGCGTGCTGATCGTCGAGGACGAGGACAACATCGCCCTTGCGCTTGCCTATCTTCTGTCGCGCGAGGGTTATCAGCACGATCGCGTGGCCAGCGGAACCGAGGCTTTGGGGCGCATCCGCGTGATGCAGCCGGATCTGGTGCTGCTGGATGTGATGCTGCCGGGGGTTTCGGGGTTTGACGTCTGCGCCGACGTGCGTGGGGATCCTTCGCTCGCGGGGACGAAGATCCTGATGATGACGGCGGGCGGCTCGGGGGTGGAGCGGCGGCGCGGCATGGCCGCTGGGGCCGACGGATTCATCACCAAGCCCTTCGAACTGGGCGCACTGCGCCGCGAGGTCCGCCGCCTGATCGCAGGGTGAGGAGGCCCCGTGACCAGGCAAGGGGGGCCACGGGCCCCCCTTGGACCCCCTGGCGCCTTTCATTCCGGGGTCGCGCTGACCCCGGGGGGCAAGCCCCCGCCGCCTGTGAGGCGGCCCCCTTGTGAGGAGGGCGCCCTTGTGGTGGCGCCGGACCGGGAGGGCCGCCTGCCCTCCCGGACCCTCCCGGGGATATTTGGGCCAGGTGAGAAATCAGAAGAAAGGATCGGTCTCGTAAGCGACGCCGGTGAGGCAAAGGCCCTGCGGCGGGGCGACGGGGCCGCAAGCGGTGCGGTCGCGGGCGGCGAGGGCCTTTGCCACGTCGTCGGGTGTCCAGGCGCCTGCGCCGACGCGTTCCAGCGTACCGGTGAGGGAGCGGACCTGGTTGTGCAGGAAGGAGCGGGCGCGGAAGATGAGGTGGAGTTCCGCACCATGGGGGGTGTCCACGGGCCGGATGGTGATCTCGTCCAGCGTCTTGACCGGGCTTTTGGCCTGGCACTGCACCGCGCGGAAGGTGGTGAAGTCGTGGCGGCCGATGAGGTGGGTCGCGGCCTCTCGCATGGTGTCCGTGCCGAGCGGGTGGAGGATGTGCCAGACCTGTCCCCTTGCCAGTACGGGGGGCGCGCGGCGGGGGAGGATGCGGTACAGGTAGCGCCTTTCGAGGGCCGAGAAGCGGGCGTGGAAGTCTTCAGGGACGGCAGCGCAGGCGGTGACGGCGACCGGAAGGGGCCGCAGA
Source organism: uncultured Rhodobacterales bacterium (assembly GCA_964627355.1). Lineage (GTDB taxonomy): Bacteria > Pseudomonadota > Alphaproteobacteria > Rhodobacterales > Rhodobacteraceae > JBBQXK01. The sequence continues at coordinate 1,275 of CAZVIS010000196.1, read as the reverse complement.
TGCGCGTTCACGGCACCCGCGAGGCGGAACGGGTCCCACGCGCGCGAGAGGTCGGCATGGGCGACCTGTCCGGTCGCATGCACCCCGGTATCCGTCCGCCCCGCCCCGGTAATCGTGGGCTGCGCGGGATCAATCCGCGCCAGCGCGGCCTCGATTGCGGCCTGCACCGAGGGCTGGCCTTCGGCCTGCCGCTGCCACCCCTGGAAGGGCTGGCCGTCGTATTCGATGCGGAAGGCGTAGCGGGGCATGGGGTGGGGCCTTGCTAGGATTGGGCTAGAGATACGGGTGGGGGGCGGAGGTCAAGGGGGGTGTGGTAGTGCCAGGTAGTCAAGTGTCTTTGCGGCAAAGCGGTTATGCTTGATGCGATGAGGGCCCATTGTCGGTTGTACTGGCGTAAACTCCTGATACGAATTTGCTTCTTCTTCGGCTTAGGGAAAAGGCCGACCTCCTGCAGGGTATCCAAAATCAAACGGAAATGTGCCATGAATGACCATAATGTTCCAGTAGGCTGGGGACGCGATCCGGTGACAACGTACTTGGATGGCGTTCGCTCAAATCAGTTTGCGACCTTTGCAAACAAGCAATCAGCATTTGCAGATCTCATCGAGATTGATGGCATGTTCAGAAGGCTGCTGGACGGTGCCATGAATCCAAAGCCCTTGCTGCCAGCGAGCTTTTTGCTCAGGTCGCATTCAGCGTATCTTGCTGCCCTTAGCGCTGTTGCATCGGGTCAGCTTTACGAGGCGCAGAGCCTTCTCCGCGGCAGCCTTGAGCAGGCAGGCTACGGGTGCTTCATTGGTAACAATCAGGAACGGTGGGAGCTTTGGATGAACCGTCACGATAGTCCCGACTCGCTTAAGTCCGTTCGGAGGGAGTTTACTCATGGGAAAATCGTGCAGCATTTGACATCAGCGGACGTTTCCATAGCGGAGATTTACGCTAAGCTTTACGATTGGACGATTGACTATGGCGCTCATCCAAATGAGCGAGGCGCTTCGATGAGTTCAGCAATTCGGGATTTGCCCGATGGAGCAAAGCAGATTCAAGCCATTTACCTTTACGATGACGGGTTGCTAATGGACTTTTGCCTGCGAGAGACTGCTCAGGTCGGACTTTGTGATCTTCGAATCGCGTGCTTGATATACCCTGCACGGACAAAAGCCGTCGGCATCGAGTATCAGCTTCAAGAGATCTGTAAGCGATACTAATCGACAAAGCCCCCCCTCTGGCCCTATCCCCCCACCCCGTCTGGCCCTATCGCGCCCCTCCGTCCGG
>CAZVIS010000195.1:0-6150 GCA_964627355.1 uncultured Rhodobacterales bacterium | reverse complement strand
GTCTCGGCGTCCATGAACACCAGCCGACCCTCTGATTCATAAAGGAATTGCTGGTCCTTGTTTTCCAGTTCCACCTGGTCCACGCGGTCCTCGGAGCGGAAGCGCTCGTTCAGTTTCCGCCCGTCGCGGAGGTTCTTGAGTTCCACCTGCGCGAAGGCGCCGCCCTTGCCGGGCTTGACGTGGGTGGCCTTCACGGCGGCCCACAGACCCCCGTCGTGTTCGATCACCATGCCGGGCTTGATTTCGTTTCCGTTGATCTTCGCCATTGTGGCAGAACCTTGTCAGGAGGTTGAAGCGTTTCGAGCGGCCCCTATATCTGGTGGATAGCTTTCGGGCAAGGCGACGAAATACAGTCCTTCGGCGACACACACATGCGTGCTATGCATGGCAGTTATGTGACGGCGGGGATAACGAATCGCGCGGAATGCGCCATATTGCCCGAACGCCCAAAAACGCAAGAGCAAGAACAGGACGGCGACGATGGTCGATTTCGTGGATGGTACCGCCTTCAACTTCGAACAGGGGCAGCGCGCGCGCAAGCTTTTCGCGGCGGTCGTGCTGGCGGCCCTGGACGATGCGATTGCGGATGACAAGAAATACGGCAACGGGGCTGATCAGATCGCCCGTTGGGCCCGGTCCAAGGACGGGCGCGAGGTGCTGTCCTGCGCCGGCATCGACCCGAACGAGCGGGTCGTGAAAGGGCTGATGGAGTTCGTGTCCAAGGGCGTGCGCACCTCGGTCGCGCTGTCGCGCGAAGAGAGCGAGCGTCGGCACGCGCTGGAGCAGGCCGAGGCGGCCTGAGCCGTCCCTCGCGCAAGGATACAGGCGCGCGTCCTTTTGGGGGGCGCGCGCTTTGCTTTCAGGTGCCTGCAAACATCAGCCCGAACATCACGGCGGGCGAGCCCTCGGCCAGCATGGCCAGCACGATCAGCGCCCGGGCCGTGCGTCCGGGAAAGCGGCGCCACAGCACGACCGACAGGGCAAGGCAGATCGCCACCTCGAGCGGGGCGACGATCAGGCCGTGGTGGGCGGGGTCCCAGTAGCTGACCGGACTGACGAAGACATAGTCGGACAGCGGCCACAGATGCCTGCGGGCGTCGTCGTGGTGGACGAGGAAATCGATCACCACATGCAGAAGGCCCGATGCCCCGAAGGCAACTGCCGGAGCGGACCGCACCAGCAATGCCAGCGCCAGCAACAGCCCCCAGAGCGGGATCGAATTGTCGACCGCAAAGATCGCCTGCCAGCCGGGCGAGAAGTACATCTGCCCGAACACGGTTTCCGGCGGAATGCCCATCAGGAAGATGGATCCCCCCGCCAGCAGGTACAGCGACAGGTCTGGCACCAGCCCCCCGGCGATGGCGGCGGCCGTGGTCCATGCGCGGTCGGCGCGGCCAAAGAACGCCGCCCCGAAGATCATGTGGGCGGGGGTGTTCACCGCAATATGCCGGGTCAGTCTTCGGCGCGCAGGGTCAGGGCGCGGGCAATCTCGGCCCGCACCAGCCTGCGCAGGTTGGCGGTGATGCGGGTTCCGAAAGGGCCGCGCAGTTCCTCGCGCAGAACCTCGCGGATCATCTCGGTCAGGATGGCCGCGTCCACGACCGGTACCGCCTGATCCGAAAGGGCAGGGGCGCGGGGGCCGCGATCCTCGTTCGCCGCCTGCATGACAGGATCGGCAACATGCGGGACCGCTGCGTCCTCGTCAGCCTCCCACCCATCATCGTCGTCCGTGTCTTCCCAGGGCAGCGCATCGGAGGCGGTGTCGGCTGCACCGACGGGCCCTGCGGTTGCATCCGCCAAGGGGTGGGCAGGCGGGTCGGACGGGTCAAGAGACGCGATTCGGCGGGCGGCAAGGTCATCGATCCACGCGACCGCACCGGGCGACGCCGCGATCGGTTCGACCGGGTCCCCCGTTTCGGACTCCCATCCCTGCACCTGGGGCGGGACGGCGGCCGCGATGGCAGAGACGACCGTGCCGAGTGAGGGGCGTGCAGGCTGCGCGTCCTGGGTCAGGACAAAGCGGGTGGGCGGGGCCGTCTGGCCGTCGTCATGCGGCGGGACGCGCAGGGCGGGGGTGAGGATCAGCTTTTCCGCCTCACGCGCGAAAGGGCGGGGGGCGGCGCGGAACACCGGGCGGTTGCCGTCCGAGACGAGCCGCCGGATAGAGGACAGGACATCCTCGATCTCGCCCTTGGTCATCCCGTCCGCCATCAGCCCGCCAGCCCGTTATTCGATTGCCGCAGTGTAGCGGCGCGGGGGCACCCTTACAAGAACGCAAGGCTGCGGGGGTTAACGTCAGTTCGTGCCCGAACGCCCGATGGACTTGAGCACACGGTCCAGACGCTTGCCCTGTGCCGAGGTGGCGGGGGCGGTGCGGACAGCATTGTAATAGGCCGCCGGGTCATAGGTCGGGATGCCGAGCTTGAGGTGGTCGACCGTCAGAAGGCCCATGGCCGACAGAAGCGAGTAGACCCCGATATATCGCGTCGCCTCGGCCGAGATTCGGTCAGTGCGGGCGCTGAGCAGGTCCTGCTCGGCGTCAAGCACGTCCAGCGTCGTCCGCGCGCCAAGCGCCGCCTCGTCCCGCACGCCTTCGAAAGCGGTCTGGTTGGCGCGGATCGCACGATCGGTTGCCTCGATCGAGGCGTTGGCAACAGTGACGTTCGCCCAGGCTTCACCCACCTGCTGCCCGATCTCAAGCGTGGTCTGCAGCAGCGCGGCGCGGGATTCGTCACGGTTGGCGAGGGCCTGACGGAAAAGGGCCGACAAGCGCCCCCCGGCATAGATGGTCTGGTCGAGGTTCAGGCTGAACGAGCGAGAGTCGTCGCCTTCGTCATTCACACCGATCGACGCGCTGGCACCGATGCTCGGCCGCATCTCGGCCCGGGTGCGCTGCATGTTCAGTTCTCCCACAGTGACCAGCCGCTGCGCCTGCCGGATCAGCGGATGGGTACGGCTGGCAATCGCGCGCGCCTCGTCCAGGCTGCGAGCCGTGGCCGGACTGCGGGGCAGGGGGGCGAGGTTGCCCGGATAGCGCCCGACGGCCAGGCGGTAGTCCTCGCGCGCGACAAGGAGGTCGCCCTGCGCCGCGATCAGTTGAGAGCGGGCTGCGGCCAGCCGCGCCTCGGCCTGGGCCACGTCGGTGCGCGTCGTCTCGCCCACCTCGAACCGGTCCTGGGCGGCGCGCAGTTCCTGGGTGATCAAGCGAACATTGGACTCGCGCAGCGCCACGATATCCTGGGTCAGCCGCACGTTGACATAGGCCGACACCGCAGACAGGAGGACCTGCTGCTCGACGTTCACCAGCGCCTCGCGCGTGGCCAGAACCGATTCCTTGGCCACCTCGACACCAAGTGCGTTGCGACCAAAATCATAGACGGTGATCTGCGCCGACAGTGACAGCGAGGCCTGCAACTGATCCAGCCGCTGGTTCGTGCTTGTGATGTCCGATCCGAGGGCGATCGTCGGGCGAAGCGCCGACAGGGCGACAGCCACATCTTCGTCGGCCGCCCGCAGGACGGCGCGGTTCTGTTCGAGCAGGTTCGAGTTCCGGTAGGCGGCGATCAGCGCATCGGTCAGCGTCTCGGCCGGGGCGGGCAGCGCCAGTCCCGCCGCAAGCGCCACTGCCGCAAGCATCTGCGCGCCAGATTGTCCGAACCACTTCCGCATCGCTTGCCCCTTGGCTGTCGTGTCGCCCTGCCGGTGATACGGTCAGAGTGTGAAGGCCCGTTCCTCGGCAAAGCCGGGGAGTACCGGGGCTGCCGCGTTGAAGACGCTGCGCCACGCGACGCTGCCCCCGTGCTTGGTCCCGACGCGTGCCGTGCCAAGCGTTCCCGACATGAACACCGCGCCGATGCGCCCCCCCTCGCGCAACTGGTCGGTGAGGGCAGCGGGCACACGTTCGACCCCGCCTTCGATCAGGATCGCGTCATAGGGGGCATGGCGCGGCGCGCCCAGGGCCAGCGGACCTGCGATCACCGCCGCGTTGTCCACCCCTTGCACGGACAGGATCTGCTGCGCCTCGGCGGCCAGGGCTGCGTCCTCTTCCACGGCGACCACGGCGTCGGCAAGGCGGCCAAGCACCGCCGCCGCATAGCCAAGGCCGGTGCCCACATCCAGCACCAGATCGACCGGCTGGATGTCCAGCGCGTCGAGGAGTTTGGAAAGCGTACGGGGGTCGAGGATCACACGGCCCGGGGCAAGATCGAGGTTCTCGCCGACATAGGCGGCCTCGCGCAGGGCGTCGGGCACGAACGCCTCACGCGGGACGGCAAGCATCGCGTCGATGATCGGGAACTTGGTCACGTCCGACGGACGGACCTGCGTGTCGACCATCATGCGGCGTCGGGTGGCGAAGTCGGCCATGGCTGAACTCATCGGTCTAGATTGCGCCTTTCGCCCGTCTTGCCACGTTTCCTGCGTTGCAGCAACACCGCAACCGCGGGCTGCAATCAACAGTGGCGGGGCTGCCGGTCATTCGGGCATCAGGGCGGCCGCGCCTGCGGTCATCGGCCCCTGCGCCCGGTCGAGGCGAAGCCAGGCCAGCGCCCGTTTGCCGGCGCGGGTGCCAAGGCGGCCCGCCTCTTTCCCGTCCGCCAGGATCAGTGTGCCCGGGGCCGCGTCGCCCGTGATGCGAACGCGCGCAAGCCCCTTCTTCAGTTCCGTCTTGTGCTTCATCCGGGCGGTAACCTCTTGTCCGACATAGCAGCCCTTGCGGAAATCCACGCCATGCAGACGCTCGAATCCCATTTCCAGGATGTAGCTGTCGTCGGGGACCAGTTCGATGCCGGTTTCGGGGATCAGGTGTTCGACGCGGATCGCATCCCAGTCGATGGCCGGGTCGGCGCCGGGGGTGGCGGCGTAGGCGCGCCAGCCGAGGGCAGGGTGACGGGGATCGGGCAGGGCGCCTGCGGGGGGTGGCCCAAGGCCCCGGCGCGCATGAAGGGGCGCAAGGGCGAGGGTCACATCGGCGCGCAGGCGGTACATCGAGAGGCGGCGCAGCGTGGCATCGGCCAGCCCCTCGGGCAGGTCGAGAAGCAGTGCCTGTCCGGTGTTCGCGACGAAGAAATCGGCCAGATATTTGCCCTGCGGGGTCAGCAGTGCCGTCCACACGAGCCCCGGGCCGTGCGCCAGCGGCAGCACGTCGTTCGTTACCAGCCCTTGCAGGAAGGTCAGCGTGTCCTTGCCCGTCAGCGCGACGATGCGGCGGTCGGGGGCGGCTTCGGCGTCGTTCGTCGGTTCCATCGCCCCAAGATAGGCCCGGACGCAGCGGATGCAATCATGCGCCGAACTGCAGGCGGCACAGATCGGCATAGTGCCCCTTCCGCGCGATCAGTTCGGCGTGGGCGCCCTGCTCGACGACCTGCCCCTGGTCGAGAACCATGATCCTGTCAGCCCCCTGCACGGTGGCAAGACGGTGCGCAATGACCAGCGTCGTGCGCCCGACGGACAGGCGGTCGAGCGCCTCTTGCACCAACGCCTCGTTGGCGGCATCGAGGGCCGAGGTCGCCTCGTCCAGAAGCAGGATCGGCGCGTTGCGGACCAGCGCGCGCGCAATGGCCACGCGCTGGCGCTGGCCCCCGGACAGGGCCGATCCGCGCGGTCCCACCGGGGTATCCAGACCTTGCGGCAGGCGTGGCAGGAACTCGTCCACCCGTGCGACATGCAGCGCCGCATCCAGTTGCGCCGCCGCCACGTCGGTCCGGCCAAGCAGGATGTTGTCGCGAAGGGTCTCGTCGAACAAAGCCGGTTCCTGCGAGACGACCGAGAACATCCGACGCAGGTCGGCAAGGTCGAAGGCGCGCAGGTCGTGCCCGCCGATGGTGATGCGGCCCGCTTGCGGATCGGCCAGCCGGGTAAGCAGGCTGAAGACCGTCGTCTTGCCCGCGCCCGACCGCCCGACCAGTGCAGTGCGCTGCCCCGCTTCGGCAGTGAAGGTCAAGTCGCGCAGGACCGGATCGGTCTCGTAGGCGAAGGTGACGCCGTCGCAGACGATCGCTCCGGGCGAGGCCGAGGCAAAGGCGGTGACGACGGGAGGCGAGGTCAGGCGGACCGGCTCGGACAGCAGCGCCCGCACCCGTTCGAGCCCGGCCAGCGCAGATTGCAGCGCGCCGGTGATACCGCCAAGGCGGCGCATCGGTTCGAACACCA
>CAZVIS010000194.1:0-6157 GCA_964627355.1 uncultured Rhodobacterales bacterium | reverse complement strand
CAATGACACGCTGCACGGTGGCACCGGCAATGATGCGCTTAACGGCGACAGTGGCGATGACCTGCTGAACGGCGGCGACGGAGCCGACACGCTGAATGGCGGCGACGGCAACGACATGCTGAATGGCGACGCAGGCAACGACGTGCTGAACGGCGGTTCGGGCAGCGATCTGCTCGCCGGTGGGCTTGGCGATGACGTGCTGGCGGGAGACAGCGGCAACGACAGCCTGAACGGCGGCGATGGCGCTGACACCCTGAACGGTGGCGATGGCGACGACCTCTTGAACGGCGATGCAGGCAATGACGTCCTGTACGGCGGTGCTGGAAATGATGCGCTGTCTGGCGGCCTCGGCAACGATCTGCTGGATGGCGGGTCGGGAAATGACGCCCTGTCGGGTGGCGAGGGAACCGACACCCTGACCGGCGGTGCAAGCGATGACGTGCTGAACGGCGATGCCGGAAACGACCAGCTTTCTGGGGGTTCGGGCAATGACCTCTTGAACGGTGGCATCGGCAATGACGCCCTCGATGGCGGCACTGGAAACGATGCCCTCGCCGGAGACGCCGGGCGCGACACGCTTCTGGGCGGTGAAGGCAACGACACGCTTGATGGCGGCGTCGACGATGACCGGCTCGAAGGTGGCAAGGGCAACGACCAGCTTGTCGCGGGCGCCGGCAATGACCGTTTGTTGGGTGGTGAGGGCAACGACACGCTCGACGGCGGCGCGGGCACAAACCACCTCGCGGGCGGCGTCGGTGCTGACTGTTTCATCTTCCGTTCGGATGTCGCGTCGACCAACATCATCTCGGATTTCGAATGCGGGCTGGACCGGATCGAGGTGTTTATGCCGGGCCATGCGACGCTTACCTTCGACAGCCTGCAGACAACCACCACCGGTTCGGTCTACTTCCTGGCCGGAAGCACGGCTGTCGAAATCGCAAACCAGTTCGGGGTGAGCGACTTCGCTGCAGCGGTCTGGAGCAGCATCGATTTCGTATAGGTACAGGTTGCTGCCGCACCCGGAGTGCTCCGGGTGCGGCCATTCCTTCTGCCCGGTGCCGCGCAGATGCGGGCATAACTTGGTGTGGTTCAAAGGATGGGATGCCACGCCAATGGGATCTCGGTCGTGATCCGCCCCGTGGCGATGGCCTTGCGCACGACGCGCATCTGCACCCTGCGCAGGGCGGCATAGACCCGTCGCGACAGCCCCATATTGCGACATTCTCCAATTAAATCAGTGATTTGGACTTGCTCTTCGGGCGGTCTCGGCAGTGTCTGCGACACCTTGAAACGGAGGTTTCCGATGCCCGCCAAGACCCACGCCATCACCGGTCACGAGGCCAACTGCCTCGCCGCCGCCGACCATTTCATCGCCTGCCGCGGGTCCAAGCCCGCGACCCGCATCCGCGCCCGGTTCGACCGGATCGATCAGGCCGAGGCCTTCGCCGCCACCTTCGGCGACAGCCGCACGATGATCTACGCGGTCACCGCCGAAGGCCGATCCGCCCGCATCAAGAACGCATGAAGGAGGCCCCGATGTTCACCAACCTCTCCGCCGTCCAGATCAACCGCCTCGCCCAGCGCCTGAGCGAAGCGCCTCTTGGCCGCAGTGCCAGCGTGGCCGCGGCTGCCGAACGGTTCGAACGCCTGCTGGCCGCCAAGATCGGTGCCGATCGCGCGCCGAAAGCCATCAAGGCAATCCTGACCGCCCCGGGTTTGGAGACCGCCGCAGGGCGGCTGGCGGCCGAGATCGACGCCTGCGAGCCGGACGCCCCGGGAGAACCGGCGGCGCCCGCAGTCGCGCGGGAACCGATCATTGAACCGGCCCTTTTTGTCGAACAGGGCTCTGAACCAATGGCCGCGCCCAGCGCCCCGAGGCGCCGCCGGGATGCCGACATCGAGGCCAAGGCCCGGCAGGGCGAACTGCCCCCGCCGCCCGACTTCTCCGCGCCGACCCACGCCCGTTTCCGCGCAAAGCTGACCGCGCTGGTGGAACTGGCCTCGAAGGCCGATGCCACCGGATTGCGCGCCATCCCGATCAACCCGGTCTCGTCCAGCCCCAAGGCGCTGGCCCGCTACCGTGACCTCGCTGTGCTGGCGATCGAGGCCCGGGAGGGCCGGGAATGAAGATCATCCGCAGTTTCGAACCCGGCGACCGCTATCGCTACGACTTCGACCTTTGCTCCTGCGTCCGAGGATGGGCGCAGGTCGATACCGCACAGGACGCCTCGTGGTTCAGCACATGGGAGTCGCCCGCCGAGCGCACCACCCTCAACTTCGCCTAGGGCGATGTCACCCGCACCGTCTGCGACACCGACGAGGAATTCGCCGCCGCCTTGCGTGAGATTGATCGCTGGAACCGGGATCACGGCTACGGCCCGGCCCGGATCGATCCCGGTTTTGATCCGGCGCTGAAGGCGGCGTTCGAAGCGGCCGGGCTGGCGGATTTGCTGCACTGACCGTCTATTTGGGGCGCTCCTTTATCGATGCCCACGACCTCCAAATCCGGTTCTTTATGCGATCCTTACGCCCATGGGCTGCAACTCGCATAGCGCCTTTACGGGGCCATCGCGCAGGCTCTCCGACATGATTTTCGGGAGACCTGCAATGCTTGACGTCCTCCATCTCACCCTCGGCCTCGTTGTTTTTGTGGCCTTCGCCTTCGGCATCCGTGCCGCCGACCGGCTGTGAGGGCGGCAAGATGTTCGATCTGATCCTGGGGCTCGCCGTGGCAGCGGGCCTGTTCGTCTACCTTGGTGCAGCCCTGCTGCGGCCGGACCGGTTCTAGGGGCGCCGCATCATGACCTTGCTCTCCTATCTTCTTTACTTCGCCGTCCTCGTCGGTCTTGCCTGGCTTCTTGCCGCCTGGATGACCCGCGTCTATTCCGGAACCCTTCCGTCGGCGCTGCTGCGGACCGAGGCCGCGCTTCTGCGGATATCTGGAGGCGCGCCCGATCGCGGGATGGGCTGGGGCGCCTACGCGCTGGCCGTCCTGGCTTTCAACGCGGTGGGGTTCGTGGCTCTTTATGCGATCCTGCGGGCGCAGGGCACGCTGCCGCTGAACCCCGACGGCATCGGCGGCATGGCGCCTGACCTCGCCTTCAACACCGCCGTCAGCTTTGTCACCAACACCAACTGGCAGGCTTATTCGGGCGAAGCGCAGTTGAGCTATCTCAGCCAGATGGCTGGGCTGACGGTGCAGAACTTCGTCAGCGCCGGAACCGGCATGGCGGTGGCCGTCGCGGTGATCCGGGGGTTCGTGGCGGCCAAGGGGGCAACGCTCGGCAACTTCTGGGTGGACCTGACCCGGTCGGTCCTGTGGATTCTGCTGCCCCTGTCGGTGGTGCTGGCGCTGTTCCTCGCGTGGCAGGGCGTGCCGCAGACATTGCAGGGCGCGGTGGTTGCAACGGGAATCGAGGGCGAGGAGCAGGTCATCGCCCGCGGCCCGGCCGCCGCGCAGATCGCCATCAAGCAGTTGGGCACCAATGGCGGCGGGTTCTTCGGCGTGAACTCGGCCCATCCGTTCGAGAACCCGACGCTTGCATCGAACATGGCGCAGAGCCTGCCGATCCTGCTGATTCCGGTGGCCTTCTGTTTCCTCTTCGGCCGTATGGCCGGGGACCGGCGGCAGGGCTGGGCGATCTTTGCAGCGATGGCGGTTATGTTTGTGGCCGGGCTGGCGGTGATCCATGCCTACGAGGTTGCAGGCAACCCTGCCCTTGGGGTGGGCGCGAACATGGAGGGCAAGGAACAGCGGTTTGGCGCGATGCTCTCGGCGCTCTGGGCAGCCTCGACCACGGCCGCGTCGAACGGGTCGGTCAACGCGATGCATGACAGCTTCATGCCGCTCTCGGGGCTGGTGATGCTGGTCAACATGCAGATTGGCGAGGTGATCTTCGGCGGGGTCGGCGCAGGGCTTTACGGGATGCTTCTCTATGTCGTGCTGGCCGTGTTCCTGGCCGGGCTGATGGTAGGGCGCACCCCCGAATATCTTGGCCGCAAGATCGAGGGGCGCGAGGTGACGCTGGCGGTTCTGGCCTTTCTGTCGATGCCGCTCGGCATCCTCGTCGGCGGGGCGGTGGCCGCGACCGTGCCTGCTGCGCTGGCAGCGGTGCAGGATGCGGGGCCACATGGGATGAGCGAAATCCTCTACGCCTATTCGTCGGCCACCGGGAACAACGGCAGCGCCTTTGGCGGCTTTGGCGCCGGGCTGACCTGGCACACAACCGCGCTTGGGATCATCATGCTGTTGGGGCGGTACGCCATCATCATCCCGATGCTGGCGATTGCCGGGTCGATGATCCGCAAGCCGCAGGCGCCTGTCACCTCCGGCACTTTCCCGACGCATGGGCCGCTCTTCGTGACGCTTCTCATCCTCACCGTGCTGATCCTTGGCGCGCTGACCTTCTTTCCTGTCCTCGCCCTTGGCCCCATCGCGGAAGAGACCGCGCGGCTGGCCGGGCAAAGCTTCTGAGGCACCAGATGTCGAAACAAGCAAAATCGGCCGACATGAGCGGCCTTTACCCCGCTGCAATCCTCGCGAGCGTCACCAAGCTCGACCCCCGCAGCCTGTGGCGCAACCCTGTGATGTTCGTGACCGCCGTCGTGGCGGCGATGACCACTGTGCTGGGCCTGCGCGACCTGCTGACGGGCGTTCCTGGTGCGGGCACATCCTTGCACATCGCGGCTTGGCTGTGGCTTTGCGTGATCTTCGCCAACTTTGCCGAGGCGCTGGCCGAAGGGCGCGGCAAAGCCCGCGCCGATACGCTGCGTGCGACCAAGTCGGAAACGAAGGTCCGCGTGCTTTCGGACGTCGCCGACGATCCGACCACGGGGACGGAAACCCTGTCCACCGCGCTGCGGGCGGGCCAGTTCGTCCATGTCGCGGCGGGCGAGATCATCCCAGCGGATGGCGAGGCGGTGCGCGGCGTGGCCTCCGTCAACGAAAGCGCGATCACGGGTGAAAGTGCCCCGGTGATCCGCGAAGCGGGTGGCGACAGGTCCAGCGTCACAGGTGGCACCACGGTCGTCTCGGACTGGCTGGTGATCCGCGTCACTGCGGAACCTGGGAAAAGCTTCCTCGACCGGATGATTGCGCTGGTTGAAGGGGCGGAACGGCAGAAAACCCCGAACGAGATCGCGCTGAACATCCTGCTGGTCGGTCTGACGCTGATCTTCCTGTTCGTCGTCGCGACGCTGCCCGCCTTTGCCAGCTATTCCGACACCACGATCCCGGTGATCGTCTTGGGCGCGTTGTTCGTGACGCTGATCCCGACCACCATCGGCGGGCTCCTGTCAGCCATCGGCATCGCCGGGATGGACCGGCTGGTGAAGGCGAACGTCATCGCCAAGTCCGGCCGCGCGGTCGAGGCGGCGGGGGATGTGGATACGCTCCTCCTCGACAAGACCGGCACGATCACTTTCGGCAACCGGATGGCCGATGCGCTCATCCCCGCGCCGGGGGTAGACCTGCGGCGGCTGGCCGAGGCGGCGGCGCTGGCGTCGCTGGCCGACGAGACGCCCGAGGGCAAATCCATCGTAGAGAAGGCGCGCGAAGTTCTGGGGTCTGTCCCCACGATGCCCAAAGGGGCCGAAGCCGTCGCTTTCACGGCGCAAACGCGGCTTTCGGGACTGGACCTTGCCGATGGCCGCAGCTTCCGCAAGGGGGCCACCGATGCGGTGATCCGCCTGACCGGCAAGACCCCGCCGCAGGCGCTGGCCGCGCAGGTCGACGCCATCGCGCGGTCGGGCGGCACGCCGCTTCTGGTGGCCGAAGGGGCCGAGATCCTGGGCGTTGTTCACCTCAAGGATATCGTCAAACCCGGCGTGCGCGAACGGTTCGCGGAACTGCGCGCCATGGGCATCCGCACCGTGATGATCACCGGCGACAACCCCCTGACCGCCGCCGCGATCGCCGCAGAGGCCGGGGTGGACGACTTCCTCGCCGAGGCGACGCCCGAGATGAAGCTGGACCTGATCCGCCGCGAACAGGCGGGCGGGCGCTTGGTCGCCATGTGTGGCGACGGGTCGAACGACGCGCCCGCGCTGGCGCAGGCCGATGTGGGCGTGGCGATGAACGCGGGCACTCCGGCCGCGAAAGAGGCCGCAAACCTGATCGACCTCGACAGTGATCCGACCAAGCTGATCGAGGTGGTGC
>CAZVIS010000193.1:0-6165 GCA_964627355.1 uncultured Rhodobacterales bacterium | reverse complement strand
CCTCTGCCCCGAAGCCAAGCGACAATAGATATCGGCTCGCGCGTCCTGCGGCCTCGACGTCGCCGCGGTCGTACTCGGCGTAGTGGCGCGCTGTCTGCGGGCCGAGCGCCTCAGCGACCGGGCGGGGGTCTCCCCACGCGCTGATATCGAGCCGGTCATCGCCAATGCACCGGCTGCCCTCGGCCGTCATTCCGTCTGCCCGCCGATCCTCGGTCGCCACTGCAATCATTTCCGAAAGCGAGTCGGCTTGCCGGGTTTCGACCTGCCGATGGCCCTCTGTTGCCAAGCTGCTGTTTACCGGAGGGATTAACGCAAGATCCACGACGCCATCCGCCGCGCCGCGCGCGAGATCATAGAGCAAGGCGCGGCGCAAGTCGGCCATCCCCTCGGACGACAGTGCAATCACATCATCCTCGCGAAACGGCGCTGGCGGAGGGGTGGTTGTCGCTTCTGGCCGTGGTGACATCGGCGCGCCTGTGGCCAGCGCGATCCAGTCGTATCCGCCAGCCCCTCCAACCGCATAAGGTTCAGAACGTGTAGGCCTTTCGCGCGGACGCAGCGGTGCGCGCTGCGCAAGGATGGGCATCGGCTGGCCGTTCGCACCGAGTTCGAACGAAGACCCGGCCGGGGGCGGGCCATCCCGCAGGTCAATCACCAGAATGCCGGGCCGATACTCGAATGGAAGGGCGTGGCAGGCGCACGCCACGCTCAGCTGCAGTGTCCCTTCCTCGGGATCGGCCCAGACAGCCGAAAGCCGTTCGCGCCCGATGCGCTGGTAGACGCGGCTGAGGTCGTAGCGAAGGCTCTGAGGTTCGACCGAGAGCACATAGCCATCGACGCTGCGGGTGATCTCCCAATTCATCGGACTGCCGAAGTTCAACGCCAGTCGGGTGAAACCGTTATGTTCGCCAGACTGGACCGTGACCGTGGTCTGGGCGGAAGCGGCCTCGGCCGCCAGCCACAGGGCCGCCGCAACAATCAGCCGCGCCGCGGTCATGCCGCCTCCGGCTTCAGGGCGCGCAACGCCGTTTCCACGTCCCCGAAGCTCGGCCGCACGTGATGGGGTGTGTTCTGTCGCCCGACCTCGATACAGATGTTCGGCGCGTGGTTGTACAGGTTTGCCACCAGCACTTCGCGGATCAAGAGATAGAAGTGCCCGTCTTCATCTGTCACGGCCTTTACCCGGGTCGCGAACGGGCCGATCAGTCCATAGGCGAGAAAGACGCCCAGAAAGGTCCCAACCAGCGCGCCGCCGATCATCTTCCCAAGGATTTCAGGAGGTTGGTCGATGGATCCCATGGTCTTGATCACGCCGAGCACGGCGGCCACGATCCCGAGGGCGGGAAGCGCGTCGGCCACGGTCTGAAGGGCGTGGCTGGAGTGCAGGGCGTGCGCCTGATGTGTCTCCATCCGCTTGTTCAGCACGTCTTCCACCTGGTGCGGGTCATCATAGTTCATCGAGGCCGCGCGCAGCGTGTCGCAGATGAGGTCCACAGCCTCATGGTCCTTGGCGATCTTCGGATAACGCGCGAAGATCGCCGAGCCGTCGGGCCGCTCGATATGCTCCTCGAGGGCCACCGGATTGGTTCGCGCAACGCGGATCAGTTCGAACAAGAGGCACAGAAGGTCGCGGTAGTCGTCGGGTTTCCATTTTGGGCCCTTGAATACCTTGCCGACGTCCCGCACGGTTTGCTTGACCGCTGGCATGTCGTTGCTGAGCAGAAACGCCCCAAGCGCTGCACCCCCGATCATGATCATCTCGAAGGGAAGTGACTTCAGGATGATCCCGAGTTTGCCCCCGGCAAGCATGTAGCCACCGAAGACCATCACGAAGATCACGACGATACCGATGATGCCGATCATGTGTCACTCCGCGCTTGTCGGCGCAAACCTAGCGCGACGCGGGTTAAGGAATCGTCTCGCGCTACTCGGTCGGGGCAAGGGCATTGCGGCCTGCCAGCAGAACGCTGACAGCATAGGCCGCCTCGGGCGGCATGCCGGACATCACGGCCGCGGCCGCCTCTGGCCGCATCCGGCCAAGGAATCCCGCCGCAAAAGGCGGGTCCATGGCGGCGAAAAGTGCGCCTGCATCCTTGGGCTTCATCGCCTCGTAAACACTGGTCAGGCGGGCCAGATCAGCTTCTGCGGCGCCATCGGTGATGGCGACGGTCGCGGCCAGCTTGGCCTCTGCTTCCTCAAGCGCAGCGATGCGGGCATTCGCGGTTTCTTCCACCAGCCGCAGTGCGGCGATTCGGTCCGTCAACGCCACCTCGCGGGCAGCCAGCGCTTCCTCGCGCGACTGAAGGGCTGCGACCAGCGCGGCCGGAGGCTCGGGGCAGGTGAGGGGCGGTGCTGGCGTCTCTGCCGAGCCTTCAGAGGCCGCCATCGCCGCACCGATGCCGCTTCCCAGTCTGACGGCACCCGAAGTGGCGAACAATAGCATCAGGATCACGAGCGCACCTGGGGCCCGTCGGCGGTAAGGAAACCCGGTCATTCTGCCGCCTCAAGCGTTTCACGCGGGGCCCTCCGACGGACGACCCGAAGGCGACGCTCGCCTTCGCCCGATGTCTCGGTCGCTGGGGTGTCCGACAAGTCGTGCATCGACGCCAGCAAGAGTTCCAGCCGCGCCGCGACCGCCTCTGCGCGCTTTGCCAGCGCCTCCAGCGTCTCGGCATGTCCGCTGGCCGTCCCGCGCGCCTTTTCCAGGGCGCGAGTCATGTCATCTACTTGGGCAGATAGGACCGCGATCGCCCCGCCCATTCCCCCCTCAAGCGTCTGGAAGCGCTTGAGGCGGGCCGCGAGGACCGCGCAATAGATCGCCGCGCCAAAGGCCCCGGCCACGAGCAGAATGTCGGAAATCATGTCCATCGGGGGCCTCGTCAGTTCAGGACGAATTCGGTGATCAACAGGTCGCGGACCCGGTCATCGCCGACGACGACCTGGATCCGCCGCAGCAGCTGTGCCCGAATGCGGACGAGGGCCGAGGGGTCTTCGATCTGTGCGGCGTCGATTGCGCGGAGATAGCCGTTCAGCACGTCGAGAATTCTGGGCATCAGAACCATCACCTCGGCGGAGGCCGGGCTTTCAACTTCCAGCTGCGCCGACATCTTGAGGTGCCGATTCTTCGCGGTCGGCGCGAGCGAGATGACCACGGGCTCTATCGCGACATAGGCGATGTCAGGTGTGGCGTCCTCATGCCCCTTCTCTTCTGCGGCCGCCTCGGCGTTTGGCCAGAGGAGCCCCGAATAGGTGGCAAAAAATCCGCCACCTCCTGCCAAGAGTGCCCCAAGGAGCCCTGCAAGCAAAGGCAGTTTCGACCGTTTCGTTGGGGCCGCATCCTGCGGCGAATCTGGCGTGGCCACCGGTGCCTCCGTCGCTTCCACGACAATGGGTATAGCCGTGAGGACACTAACCGATTGTTAAGCCCGATCCTCCATTCCTCGGGTTGCCAGCGGCTCGGTGAGGGCCTGACCATCAGAAGGAATTTGTCTGTGCAGAATGTGCTGACAACGTGGAATGCTCTGGGACTGGGCAAGCGTCTTGTCGTGATCGGAGCGACCGTCGCGGTCTTTCTGGCGGTCCTTGCGCTTGCACGCATTGCAGGCCAGCCACGCATGGCCCTTCTTTATGCAGGCCTCGACAGCGCGGCCGCCGGCGAGGTGATCGCCGCGCTGGACGCGCAGCGCGTTGCCTACAGCGTCGAAGGTGATTCCATCCGCGTCGAGGCCAGCCGCAGGGATGAACTGCGCATGATTCTCGCAGGTGAGGGTCTGCCAGCGCAGGGAACCGCAGGGTACGAGCTTCTGGATGGTCTTTCCGGCTTTGGCACGACGTCGCAGATGTTCGATGCGGCCTACTGGCGTGCCAAAGAGGGGGAAATCGCCCGTACAATCCTGGCCATGCCCGGTGTTCGTGCGGCGCGGGTCCATCTTTCGCGAGCCCCGGCGCAGCCGTTTGTTCAGGGGGACAGTCCGACCGCCTCGGTGACCGTCACGATGGCCTCTGGCAGCTTGACCTCCACACAGGCGCGTGCGCTGCGCCATCTGATCTCTTCCGCGGTCTCCGGACTGCGCCCCGAAATGGTGTCAGTCATCGACAGCAGCGCGGGGCTGATCGCGATCGATGATGATGCAGCCCTTCCGGCCAACACGGATGCCCGCGAGGCTGAACTCAAGCGGAATGTCGAGCGGTTGCTGTCGGCACGGCTTGGCCCGGGCCGGTCCGTTGTCGAGGTCAGCATGGACGTGGTCTCGGAACGCGAATCAGTGACGGAGCGGCGCTTCGATCCGCAGTCGCGGGTGGCCATCTCTTCGGACTCGGAAGAGCGCAGCGATCAATCCACGCAACCCGGCGGCGACGTCACGGTCGCCTCGAACCTGCCCGAGGGGGATGCTGCCGCAGGCGCCAATGGGCAAAGCCAGTCCTCGCTGACCCGCGAGCGCGTGAACTATGAGGTGTCTGAGACCAGCCGCCTCGTTGAAAAAGTACCGGGCGACGTCCGCCGTCTGACCGTTGCCGTGCTGATCGACGCCGAAACGGTGACGGCAGCGGATGGCACGCAGACCCTGCAGCCGCGCGCCGACGAAGAGATTGCGGCTCTGCGGGACCTCGTGGCCTCGGCCGTGGGCCTCAGCGAGGAGCGGGGCGATGTCCTGACCATCAAGTCCATGGCGTTCCAGCCATTGGCCGAAGCGGGCTCGGGTCCGGCGGACGGGTATTGGGCCGGGTTGACGGCGACGGATGTGATGTCGCTGATCCAGCTTGCGGTTCTCGCACTGGTGGCGCTCCTGCTGGGCATCTTCGTGGTGCGTCCGGTACTCAAGGGCGGATCGCTGCGCCAGCAGTCGGCTGCCGCAGGCGCAGCACCGCTTGCCCTTCCGAACGGGGCGACGGCCCTCGATGATGGTGTTCTGCCCGATGGACCGCTGCGGGTCCTGACCGGAGAGATCGACGATGGTGACCTCGCATCGTTGCAGACCCTGTCAGGCGAGGCATCGGATCTCGATACCGACCCGGTGTCCCGCCTGCGCCGCCTGATTGCCGAACGGCAGTCCGAGTCCATCGAAATCCTGCGTGGCTGGATGGAAGCGGAACAGGAGAAAGCGTGATGGCCCTGCGGCTGGAACTCTTTGAGTCGGACCCGCCTGACGGACCGGCAACCGTTGTGACTGACATCAGTTCGATCGAGCAGGCCAAGCTTGCCGCCTATGAGCAAGGCTACACGGCGGGGTGGGATGACGGCGTCGCCGCGCAGTCCGAGGATCAGACCCGTCTGCGCGCCGATCTTGCACGCAGTCTGCAGGGTCTCTCCTTCACCTACCTGGAAGCCCGCACCCATGTTCTGCGTGCGCTGGAGCCACTGTTCGAGCTGATCCTGTCACGGCTGCTGCCGGCCGCCGCGTCATCTGCCTTGGCGCCGATGGTGATCGAAACGCTGCGTCCCTTGGCCGCCGAACTCGCTGAGGCGCCCGTCACGCTCTATATCCATCCGGCCGTGCGTCCGGCCGTCGCATCGGTCCTGTCGGCGAGCGACGCGATGCCGGTTGATTTGTTGGACGAGCCGATGCTCAGCGAGGGGCAAGCCGTTCTCCGGCTGGGCCAGATCGAAACCCGCGTCGACCTTGACGCCGCAATGGCCGCAGTGTCCGCAGCGGTTCGCCAGTTCTTCGAAATGTCCCACCCCCCGGTGCCAGGTCCGGCGCCCCAGACGGAGCCCAACAATGGATGAGCAGCCTGACGCCAGCCCCTTCGCCTCGGTTCCGATCGAGATAACCATTTCGGTGGGCAAGGCCCGTCCCCTCGTGCGCGACCTTCTGCGTCTGACGCGCGACGCCGTCCTCACGCTCGACCGCCGCGTCGACGATCCGGTGGAACTCTACATCGGCGATCGCCTGATCGCGCGGGGCGAGCTTCAGGAAATGGAGGGGGAGCAGTCGGGGCAGCTCGCGGTGCGCCTGACAGATGTTGCAAACCTGCGCGGCGGGCTTTGATGACGATCCTGTGGCGCACGATCTCTGGTGCTGTCTTGGCGGCGGCTGCGGTGCTGGTTCTATCGCATCCGGTGCAGGCGCAGGACCTGACCATCGACCTCGGCGAAGGAGGGACCGTCTCCGGCCGGGTTGTGCAACTGTTCCTCCTGATCACCGTGTTGAGCCTGGCACCAGG
>CAZVIS010000192.1:0-6179 GCA_964627355.1 uncultured Rhodobacterales bacterium | reverse complement strand
GCCCGGACGCGCTGGAGCCGAAGCGGGTGAAGTACAAGCGGTTTGCGAGGTAGCGGCCCGCACAGGCACCCTTGACTGTACATACAAACGTGCGCACATTTGCATGGACTTCGACTGGGACGATGGCAACACCGGGAAGTGCGCAAAGCACGGGCTGACACGGCAGGAGATCGAGTATGCCCTTGCGCATACCGCCCGCGTCGCCGCCGACCCCGCGCATTCGCAGACCGAGCAGCGCTTCTTCGCTGTCGGCCTGACAGAAGCCGGTCGCCCGGTCTTTGTTGCCTACTGCTGGCGCGGCCCCCGCATCCGCCCGATCAGCGCCCGCTACATGCACCGAAGAGAGGCATCCCGCTATGGTATCGAGACCGACGACCGTCCCCGTGATGACAACTGACGCCGAGGCAGAGGCCTTCCTCGAACAGGACCTTTCCGATCTGGACTTCAGTCAGTTCAAGGCCCTCGTCTGGGAAACCGCCCCCAAAACCGCCCGCGTCAACATGCGCCTGCCCGAGGGCCTGATGAACGCCGTCAAGGCCCGCGCCGCCGCGCGGGGGATTCCGTATCAGCGCCTGATCCGGGAGGCGCTGGAGCGGGAGGTGGGGAGTAAGCTCTGAAGCAGAGCGGTGGCAAATCCGTACAGTTCGCAATCGGTTCTGCGAGAATGGTCGTTAAGTCAAGGTACTCCTGAAATCAAATGAGCATAGCCAAACTTCGCGTTGCCGCCGAAATGATTGAATACTGGCTTGAGGGAAATTCAGTTTCACCCAATGAGGCACTCAGGTTTTTCAATGCCGTCCGTATGGCAATCGAGGGATTTGGCTATTCAAGCCGTGCTCCTACTCTACGTTCGTATTGTGATCTCCTGTTCCATGAGCAATTGGATCGCAAGGCGCATGTAAAATTTCTGGTATCTGTTTCGGATGCACTCCGCGACAATTTTAAGCGTGGAGAGGGTCCGGAACTGCTTTACGGGCAACTTTTTCTTCTCAATAACCTTCAAGCGGAACTGATCGAATTCTTTGAGAGCTTTCAGCAGATGAGTGCTGTCTGGTTTTTGGTGTCAAGGTCAGCGGAATTGCTAAACGGACTGTTCGCAAACTTGGTGGGGCACTCGATCTGCATCGAAGGGAAATATCCGTTTGAAACTGATCCGGCGCGAAGGAAGCGAATTGAACTATATGGTCATGATCTCCAGCATGTCGTCAGGATTGATTTTGACGTAGCTGATGGTTATATTGCGGCAAAGCTCCATGTTATGGATGTGCTCGAACCTCAGGAATGGCCGATGTTTATTGAAGTTTCTACGCGGGTTGCCAATTAGTTTGAGCCGCCATTGACACGTATTGAACTTGGGTAATCTGCTTCGCCCTAAGAATGGAATACTTATCAATGAACGTGGCCGGATCCTCCCTCCCCCACCGCCACCCCACTCTCACCTGGGCGGACGTTGAATCCCGCCTCACCGACGCCGCCCTCCGCGCCCTGACGGAAATGGAGCGCACCGGGGGAGAGCCGGATGTCACCGGCGTCACCCCCGACGGTCGCATCATCTTCACCGACTGCTCCGGCGAAAGCCCCACCGGCCGCCGCTCCCTCTGCTTTGACGACGCGGCCCGGAACGCCCGCAAGGAGAACAACCCGAAGGGCAGCGCCATGGCCCTCGCCGCCGCCATGGGGATCGAGATCCTCACGGAGGACGAATACCGCCACCTCCAGACCCTCGGCCCCTTCGACCGCAAGACCTCCAGCTGGATCGCCACGCCCGACCCCATTCGCAGGCTGGGCGGTGCGCTTTTCTGCGACCGGCGCTACGACACGGTTTTCACCTATCACAACGGGGCCGACAGCTACTACGCTGCCCGGGGATTTCGCGGGCGGTTGCTCGTTTAGGGGGGCGCATGGCCTGGATGATCGTGTCGGAGGATGGTCCTGACGCCGCGCGCCTGCGGGCAGACAAGGCGCTGATGGCGGCGCATTGGGCCTATGAGCTGTCGATAAGGGACCGCATCCTCGCCGCCGGAAGCCTGCGCACCGACGACGGCCTCACCCCCCACGGCAGCCTTCTGATCGTCGAGGCCCCCACGCGCGAGGCCGCCCGCGCCCTGATCGACGCGGACCCCGCGACGCGGGCGGGCCTCAGGGGCACCATCACCATCCGCTACTGGAACCCCGCCATCCTGAACCACGTCGAACAGGGTTGATCCACATCAACGCCCGCCCCTGACCCCCATGCCACCCTGTCCACATAACCGACAGGAGGCCCCCATGTCCGCGCCCCACGAACTCGCCGCCGATTTCCCCGGCCAGGCCGACCGCATCCACGCCCTGCGCGAAGCCGACGCCCATTTCCGCGCCCTCACCGACCGTTACCACGCTGCCAACCGCGCCGTGCACCGCGCCGAGGACCGGGTCGATCCGGTGTCCGAGGCCGAGGAAACGCGGCTGCGGCGAGAGCGGGTGGCGCTGAAGGATCAGATCGCGCAGGCCCTCTCCCACGCCTGACCGGCTTGCCTGCACCGCCCCGCTCTGCCACCTTCGGGCGGCAATGAAGGAGGCGCGATGCAGGCCCCGATCCTGACCGTGACGCTGAACCCCGCGCTCGACCTTGCAACCTCGGCGCCCGAGGTGGTGCCGGGGGTCAAGCTGCGCTGTGCAGCGCCGATGACCGATCCCGGCGGGGGCGGCATCAACGTGGCGCGCGCGGTGCGTCTGTTGGGGGGTGAGGCCTTTGCGCTGGTCGCGGCGGGGGGTCCCACCGGGGCGCAGCTTCTCGCGATGCTGGCGCAGGAGGGGGTGCGGACGGGTCTGCTCGCCGCCCCTGGGGACACGCGGATCAGCCTGTCGGTGCAGGATCAGGGGTCGGGCGCGCAGTACCGCTTCATGCTGCCGGGGCCGGAGTGGCGGCCCTCGGACATCGCCACGGCGTTGATGATGCTGGAGGGGGCGATGACGCCCGGAGGTTACGCGGTCCTCTCGGGCAGCCAGCCGCCTGGGCTGCCGGATGCCTTCCCCGCGCAGGTGGCCGAGGTCGCTGCGCGCAAGGGCGCGCATCTGGTGATCGACACGGCAGGCGCTCCCCTGACCGCCTTTGTCACCGCCCACGGCCCCGGCGCCGCGATTCTGCGCCTGAACGACGACGAGGCGGAAACGCTGGCGGGCCGCCGCCTGCCCGACCGCGCCGCCTCGGCCGCCTTTGCCGGCGAACTGGTGGCGCGCGGCGTGGCACGGGCGGTGATCCTCGCGCGGGGGGCGGATGGGTCGGTCCTCGTGACGGCCGAGGGCGCCGTGGCCGCCGCCGCACCCCCGGTCCCGATGCGCAGCCGGATCGGCGCAGGCGACAGCTTCGTCGCGGCGCTGACGCTGACGCTCGCCCGGGGCCGCGACCTGACCGAGGCCTTTCGCCACGGCGTCGCCGCCGCCGCCGCCGCGATCATGTCCGAAGGGACCAAGCTCTGCCGGGCCGAGGATGTGGCGGCCCTGTTGCCGCTCTGCGAGACGAAGTCGATCTAGCGCAGCGTCACCGTCGCCACCACGGCGCGGTGATCGGCAGGCCAGGGCATCGCCACGATATCGCTGCGCGGCCCATCTTCGCCGACGATGGCAGCCCCGGTCACCGTCACCCCCCGCACCAGCACGAAATCGATGCGGTCGTGCTTGTCGGTCGGATCCTCCTCGGTCGTCCACATCGGAGTCCAGGTGTAGGCGGGTTTCGCAACGGGATCGGGATGCACGGCGCGGTATGCATCGACAAACCCCGCCGCGAGAAGCCGCGCCGTCGCAGGCCAGTTCACCGCCAAGGGCTGCTGCCCCGCCGCCACGGCTACCTCGGTCCAGTCCAGAGAGGACGGCTCGTTGAAATCGCCGGTGACAAACACCGCGGCGGCGAC
The DNA here is from genome assembly GCA_964627355.1 of uncultured Rhodobacterales bacterium. Taxonomy (GTDB): domain Bacteria; phylum Pseudomonadota; class Alphaproteobacteria; order Rhodobacterales; family Rhodobacteraceae; genus JBBQXK01. The sequence continues at coordinate 2,289 of CAZVIS010000192.1, read as the reverse complement.
CTCTGCCGCTGCCATGTCGGCCATCAGAAGGTCGATAGCGGGACCGCGTGTCCGCGCCGCCCAGTCCTCGGCCTCGGCTGCCGTCGTCACAAAGGGCGCAGGGCCATATTCGATCCCCTTGATCTGGTAAGGCTGATAGGGCTCGTCATCGAGGTGGATGTTGAAGTGCCAGACCTCGCGCCCCCCGATGTCCAGCTTCACCCCCAGATCGCCCGGGCTGGCCCCGGTGATCGGAAAGCGCGAAATCACCGCGTTCGACCACAGCGCCGGGCTCTCCCCCGACTGGTCGTGCCAATGCCAGCCAAGCGTCTCGGCCAGCGCCTTGGCCCGGCTTTCGCCCTTGGCCACACAATCGGTCGGCGTGCAGGGATCGGGCTCGCCGCGCGTCTCCTGCAACCCCACCACATCCGCCCCGGCAGCCCTGATCGCCGCCACCGTTTCCTCGATCCCCTTCCCTTCGTTCACCCCCGCGCCCCAGATGTTGAAGCTCATCACCTTCACGGTGGTTTCGGCGGAGGCAGGTGAGGTAAGTCCCAAAGAAAGCAAGACAGTAACGGCAACGCGCATGGTATTCCCCTCGCGAACGTCAATGCGATCATAATACGATCCGCTCCATCACAATCAAATGACGCCGCCTTTCCTTTCTTTTGCCCCCAAAGTATCCTCGGGGGTGAATGGACGGGCTCGCCCGGCCAGAGGGGGCTGAAGGCCCCCTGAACGCCGCGCCTGCGCGGCCCTTCACAAAAGGCGTGCGGCGGAACGCCGCTCCGCCAGATCACCGCCCGTCGCGCCAGCGGTTCACCAGGGGATAGCGGCGGTCGAGCCAGAAGGCCTTTTGCGTCAGGCGGGTGCCGGGTGCTGCCTGAAAGCGTTTCCACTCGGCGCCATAGACCAAGGCCTGCACGCGCAGCACGGTGTCCTTCTCGAACCCTGCCGCCACCAGATCTGCGACCGAGGCGTCGCGGTCCACCAGCCCTTCCAGAATGGCATCCAGCACCGGATAGGGCGGCAGGCTGTCGTCATCCCGCTGGTTCTCGCGCAGTTCCGCCGAAGGGGGCTTGTCGATGACGCGGGGCGGGATGACCTCTCCCGCAGGACCCATCATCCAGGGCCGGTGATTGGCGTTCCGCCACCGGCAGGTCTCGAACACGCGGGTTTTGTACAGATCCTTCAGCGGGTTATACCCACCCGCCATGTCGCCATAGATGGTGCAGTAGCCCACCGCGACCTCGGACTTGTTGCCGGTCGTCAACAGCATCTCGCCAAACTTGTTCGACAGGCCCATCAGGATCAGGCCCCGCAACCGGCTCTGGATGTTCTCCTCGGCGATCCCCGGCGCGGTGCCTGCGAACAGGGGCCCCAAAGCCTCGGCCACCGCCGCCTGCGGCCCGCTGATCGGCACCGTGTCCAGCCGCGTCCCCAGACGCCGCGCGACCTCTCCCGCATCCTCCAGCGAATGCGCGCTCGTAAACGCCGAAGGCAGCATCACGCAGCGCACGCATCCAGGCCCAACGGCATCCGCCGCCACCGCCGCCACCAGCGCAGAGTCAACGCCCCCCGACAGGCCCAGCAGCACGCGCGAAATCCCCGACTTGCCCAGATAATCCTGCAAGGACAGAACCATCGCGTGGTAATCTGCCTCCCATTCGTCCGGCTGCCGCGCCAGCACGCCGGGCCGGGCCCTCCACCCCTCCGGCGTCTCGTCGAAGTCCACATGGACGAGGCCGGTCGCAAAAGCCTCCATCTGCACTGCGACCCCACCCCCGGGGTTCAGCACAAACGAAGCCCCGTCAAACACCTGATCGTCCTGCCCGCCCACCATGTTCAGATACACCAGCGGCAGCCCCGTCTCGACCACCCGCGCCACCATCAGCCCCTGCCGCAGGTCCAGCTTGCCCCGGTGATAGGGCGACCCGTTCGGCACCAGAAGGATATCCGCCCCCGTCTCGGCCAGCGTTTCTGCCACATCCGGGAACCACGCATCCTCGCAGATCGGCGTTCCGACCTTCAGAGGCCCCACGCGATAGGGCCCATGCACATCCGCCGGGGCAAACAGCCGCTTCTCGTCAAACACCCCGTCATTCGGCAGGTGGTGCTTCAGGACCGAGGCGACGACCTTCCCGCCCTCCAGCACATGATAGGCGTTGTAAAGCTTCCCCCCCACCCGCGCAGGTCCGCCGATCCCCAAGGCCGGGCCATCGGCACAATCCGTCGCCAACTGCTCCAGCGCCGCCAGCGCGGCGTCCACAAAGGCAGGCTTCAGGATCAGATCCTGTGTCTGATACCCGG